>DASWQM010000089.1:0-35605 GCA_036403675.1 Solirubrobacteraceae bacterium
CAGGACGACTCGACAGGACGACTCGACAGCCTGGACAGGCTGGCTGGTCACAGCGGTGTCCGGTCACGATGGCCACCGGCCGGCTCTGGACGAAGACGGATTGGGACAACTGGCGGCGCCGGGCGTTCGATCGGGGCGTGCATGGCGATTGCGCTGCAGGGTGCGCGGCCGTACGACTTGCGGCACAGCTTCGCGTCGCTGTTGCTGCACGAGGGCCGGTCGGTGATGTACGTCGCGCGGCAGCTCGGGCACGACGCTCGGCTGACGCTGAGCACCTATGGGCACGTCATCGACGAGCTCGATGACTCGCCACAGATCCCTGCCGAGGACGCGATTCGGGCCGCCCGTAGCGGCTCGTGTGTCACCGGTGTGTCACAGGAGGCAACCAATGCGCAGTAACGACGGTGCCGTAGAACGCGAAAACCCCGCCGTAGCAGGGCTTCTATCGGAGGGTGAGCGAGGGGACTCGAACCCCCGACCGCCTGGACCACAACCAGGAGCTCTACCAGCTGAGCTACGCCCACCGTGTCGCCTGAATCTAGCAGCGGGAGGGCCGCCGCAGGCGCCCCTGCGATCATCGGGCCATGAGCTTCGACCTCGGAGATCCGGTCCCGGCGTTCGCGCTGCACGACACAGCGGGGCGGGAGCACGCCCTGCCGGCCGACGACGCGCCACCCGCCACGGTCCTCGTCGTGACCTGCAACCACTGCCCGTACGTCGTCGCCTGGAACCCGCGGCTGCGCGCCGTCGCCGAGGACTATGGGCCGCGCGGCGTACGCGTCCTCGCGATCAACGCCAACGACGCGGCGCGCTACCCGGCCGACTCGCCGCAGGCGATGGAGCGCTTCGTCCGCGACCGGGACTGGCCGATCCCGTACCTCTACGACGAGTCGCAGGACGTCGCCCGCGCGCTCGACGCGCTCGTCACGCCACACGTCTTCGTGCTCGACCGCGACCAGCGCCTGCGCTACCGCGGCGCGCCCGACGCCGACCACAACGGCCCCGGGCAGAACGCGCGATGGCTCCGCGATGCGCTCGACGCGGTCCTCGACGGCTCCGAGCCGCCGGTCGCCGACACGCGCCCGCGCGGCTGCTCGGTCAAGTGGAAGGCGTGATCTGGCCACAGGGCGGATCGAACGCGGTTCGATTTCGCCATCGGGCCGAAGGTCCGTGGGCCCGCCCGCGGCTAGCGTCAACGCGGTGCGGCTCTCCCCGGCGGACAAGGACAAGCTGCTGCTCGCGATGGCGGGCCTCGTCGCGCGCGAGCGCCGCGCGCGCGGCGTGAAGCTCAACCACCCCGAGACCGTCGCCCTGCTCTCGTGCTGGGTCATCGAGGGCGCGCGCGACGGCCGCTCCGTCGCCGAGCTCATGGAGGACGGGCGCCACGTCCTCGCGCGCGCGGACGTCATGGAGGGGGTGCCGGAGCTCGTCGCCGAGGTCCAGGTCGAGGCCACCTTCCGCGACGGGCGCAAGCTCGTCACGCTCCACGAGCCGGTCACGTGATCCCCGGCGAGCTGCGCACGGCGCCGGGGACGATCGAGCTCAACGCCGGGCGCGAGCGGATCGAGCTCGAGGTCCTCAACACCGGCGATCGCCCGATCCAGGTCGGCTCGCACTTTCACGTCGCCGACGTCAACGCGGCGCTCCAGCTCGATCGCGAGGCCGCCACCGGCTTTCGCTTCGACATCCCCGCCGGCACCTCGCTGCGCTTCGAACCCGGAGCGTCGCGGACGGTCGCCCTCGTCGCACTCGCCGGCGCACGGCGCGTGCCGGGCCTCCAGGTCCGATGACGGTCGTCGACCGCAGCCGCTACGGCGCGCTCTACGGCCCGACGGTCGGCGACCGCCTGCGCCTCGCCGACACCGACCTCTGGCTCGAGGTCGAGGAGGACCGCTGCGTCGGCGGCGACGAGGCCGTCTTCGGCGGCGGCAAGACGATCCGCGAGTCGATGCTCCAGGGCTCGCGCACCGCGGCCGGCGGCGCGCCGGACCTCGTCATCACGAACGTCGTCGTGCTCGACCACTGGGGCATCGTGCGCTGCGACGTCGGGATCAAGGACGGGCGCATCGTGGCGCTCGGCAAGGCCGGCAACCCCGATATCGCCGACGGCGTGCACGCCCAGCTCGAGATCGGGCCGACGACCGACGTCGTCGCGGGCGAGGGGCGCATCCTCACCGCCGGCGCGATCGACTGCCACGTGCATCTCATCTGCCCACAGCTCGTCGACGAGGCCGTCGCGGCCGGCGTGACGACGCTCATCGGCGGCGGCACCGGCCCGAGCGAGGGCACCCGCGCGACGACCTGCACGCCGAGCCCGCGCGCCCTGCACGACATGCTCGTCGCGCTCGACCAGCAGCCGGTGAACGTCCTGCTGCTGGGCAAGGGCAACACCGTCTCCGAGGAGGGCCTGCTCGAACAGCTGCGCGCCGGCGCCGGCGGCATGAAGCTCCACGAGGACTGGGGCTCGACGCCCGCGGCGATCGACGCCTGCCTGCGCGTCGCCGACGAGACCGGCATCCAGGTCGCCATCCACACCGACACGCTCAACGAGGCCGGCTACCTGCAGTCGACGATCGCCGCGATCGACGGCCGGACGATCCACGCCTACCACACCGAGGGCGCCGGCGGCGGTCACGCGCCGGACATCATCGAGCTCGCCGCACAGCCGTACGTCCTGCCGTCGTCGACGAACCCGACCCGCCCGCACACCGTCAACACGATCGACGAGCACCTCGACATGCTCATCGTCTGCCACCACCTCAACCCGCGCATGCCGGAGGACCTCGCGTTCGCCGAGTCGCGCATCCGGGCGACGACGATCGCCGCCGAGGACGTCCTGCACGACCTCGGCGCGATCTCGATGATCGGCTCCGACGCACAGGCGATGGGCCGCATCGGCGAGACGATCGTCCGCACGTGGCAGACCGCCCACGCGATGAAGGGCCGCCTCGGCGCCGGAACGTCGGGCGCGGCGGACAACGAGCGCCTGCGCCGCTACGTCGCGAAGTACACGATCTGCCCCGCGGTCGCGCACGGGATCGACGCCCATGTCGGCTCGGTCGAGGTCGGCAAGCTCGCCGACCTCGTGCTCTGGGACCCGGCGTTCTTCGCGATCCGCCCCCGCCTCGTCATCAAGGGCGGCGCGATCGCGTGGGCGCCGATCGGCGACCGCAACGCCTCGATCCCGACGCCGCAACCCGTTCTCGGCGCACCGATGTTCGCCGGAGGCGGCCGGCTCGCCGCGCGCAGCTCGATGACGTTCGTCGCGCCGCTCGCGGCAGCCGAGCGGGGCCTCGGCGCCCTCGGCCTCGAGTCGGAGATCGTCGCGATCGGCGACACGCGCGGCCTCGGCAAGGCCGACATGCCGCAGAACACCGCCTGCCCGAAGATCCGGGTCGAGCCCGACACCTTCAAGGTCTGGATCGACGGCGACGAGATCGAGCCTCGGCCCGTCGACGAGTTGCCGCTCGCGCAGCGCTACGAGCTGTTCTGATGCGCGCGGTCGCGCTGCTGCTCGCCGACTCCCGCTTCCCCGCCGGTGGCTACGCGCACTCGCTCGGGCTCGAGCAGGCGGTCGCGGGCGGGCTCGGCGCCGACGGCGTCGCGCCGTTCATCGCCGCCCGGCTGCGGCTCGTCGCCACCGCCGACGCCGCGCTGAGCGTCGCCGCGCTGCGCGCCGCGGGCGACGACGGTGCGCTCGCCAGGCTCGACGACGAGCACGCCGCGCGCTGCCCGAGCCCGGTGCTGCGTGACGTCGCCCGCCGCCTGGGCGCGCAGCTGCTGCGCTCCGCGGCGACGGCGTGGCCCGACCCGGCGATCGGCCGCTACCGCAGCGTTTCGGCCGCGACGCCGCGGCCCGTCGCGCTCGGGGTCGTCGGCGCGGCCGCCGGCCTCGACGCCGCCGACCTCGCGACCGTCGCGCTCTACGACGACGCCGCGACCGTCGCGTCGGCGGCGCTGAAGCTGCTCGGCCTCGATCCGGCGCAGATCGCGCGCTGGCTCGCGCAGCTCGCTCCTGCGATCGAGGAGACCGCCCGCGGGGTCGCGGCCGACGAGCGGCCGCTCGCCGCGCAGCCGCCGCCCGCCGCCGCGGGCCTCGAGCTCGCGGCCGCCCGTCACGCCGACCGCACGGAGCGCCTCTTTGTCAGCTGAGCCGCAGCGGGCATTGCGGGTCGGCATCGGCGGCCCGGTCGGCTCGGGCAAGAGCAGCCTCATCGCGGCGCTCTGCCGCGAGCTGGCCGCCGACGTGCGCGTCGGCGTCGTGACGAACGACATCTACACGACCGAGGACGCGCAGCTCCTGCGCGCGACCGGCGTGCTGGCGCCCGACCGGATCGTCGCCGTCCAGACCGGCTGCTGCCCGCACACCGCGATCCGCGACGACATCACGATCAACCTCGAGGCCGTCGAGGAGCTCGAGCGCGAGCAGGGCCCGCTCGACCTCGTCCTCGTGGAGAGCGGCGGCGACAACCTCACGGCGGTCTTCAGCCCCGCGCTCGCGGACGTGCAGGTCTTCGTCATCGACGTCGCGGGCGGCGACGACATCCCGCGCAAGGGCGGGCCCGGGATCGCGCGCGCCGACCTGCTCGTCATCAACAAGACCGACCTCGCGCGGTTCGTCGGCTCCGACGTCGAGCGCATGACGGCCGACGCGAGCGCGCGCCGGGGAACGCTGCCGGTCCTCGCGCTGTCGCTCACGCGACCGCCGCACGCGACCGCCGTGGCCGACTGGGTGCGCGCGCAGCTGCGCGAGTACGCCGGCCGGGGGCGCCTGCACTCGAGCGTCGGCGGGGTCGAGCCGCATCCTCACGAGCACGCCCACTAGGACGTCCGCCGCCGTCCTGTCGGTGCGGCGCACGCCAGACGGCCACGAGCTGCGCGAGCTGCGGCGCGGCGCTCGGCTCGCACCGCGCATCCTCTCGGGCGGTGCGACGGTGCGCGCGGCGTTCGTCCCGACGCAGGCCGGTCCGCTGGCGGGGGACGAGGAGCGCGCACGGATCGTCGTCGGCGCCGGCGCGGTGCTCGTCGTCGAGCCGGTCGCCGCGACGCTCGCGCTGCCCGGCCCGGAGCGGATCGTGCTGACGCTCGACGTCACGGTCGAGGCCGGCGGCCGGCTCGTGCTCGACGAGGCGCCGCTGATCGTCGCCGCCGGCGCCGACGTGGTCCGCCGCTGCAGCATCGAGCTCGCCGACGGTGCCGTCGCGGCGCTGCGGGAGTCTGTGGTGCTCGGGCGCGACGGCGAGCCGCCGGGGACGCTCGACAGCGCGCTGCGAGCCACGCTCGCCGGTCGCGCCCTGCTGCACGACGGCCTGCGCTTCAGTGCCGCATCGGCGGCGGCGGACGTCCACGTCGCGCTCGCGCCCGGTCACCGCGTGCTCGGCACCGCCTGCCTGCTCGGCCTGCGCCCGCCGGCACCGGCGCCCCGGCTCGCCGGCCCGGGCGCCCTCACGCGCGCGAGCGGCGACTCGCTGGCGGCCGTCGACGCCGCGCTCGCACGCACGTGGCGGGCGTGGTCTGACCTCTGCGCGACGCCACGCGCGACGTCCTAGTCAGCGACGCAGCCGCATGCGATCGCCGGGCTGCAGCGTCGTCGGCTTCAGCCGCGGGTTGAGCTTGCGGAGCCGGTCGATGCCGTGGCCCGTCTTCGCGGCGATGTACCCAAACGACTGGCCCGTGCGGACGGTCCAGAACATCGGGCCCTTCGGCTTCGGCTTCGGCGGCGGCATATGCAAGCGCAACTTCACGCGCTGCCCCGGGCGGATCGTCTGCGGGTTCGTGTATGGGTTGAACGTCTCGAGCTGGTCAACGGTGAGCCCGGTCTTCTCCGCGATGACCGAGTAGCTCTCGCCCTGGTGGACCGTCCAGTACGGCGGCAGCCGCCGCTGCGCACCGTCACCTGCGCTCTGCGCCGGGTCGGAGCCGGTCAACGTGGTCACGATCGCGACGAGCATGGCGACCGCCAGCGCCGCGACGCAGGCCGGCAGGACGTACCGCATCCACCCGGGGTTGTTGCGAGCACCCCTCGTCCCTGGATCTGCGCCGTTGAGGGCGGTCATGTGCGGTCGTCCCTTGGACCCGTTGGCGGCTGAAGCGTACTGCGCAGACGGCGAAACGCCTGCACGTACGCAGCGTCCGTAACAGAAGCACAACGGCGGGGCGGGCGGCAGCGTCCGCACATGGTCCTGGGCTTTACCAAGAACCGGAGCAGTAGCGGCCTCTCGGCGGCCGCAACGGGCTACACGGCGGCCACGGCGCGCAGGTGCCGCCGGTCGGATGCGGCGACGACCCGCGTGACGCGCGCCCCGGTGAAGCGCTCGACACGACGCGGCAGATCGGCGGCCATCCAACGCGACGCGCCTGTCGGCAGCGTCGCGACGATCACCTCGTCGAACCGCCGCGGATCCCAGGCATCCTGCACGGCGAGCATGGGGTCGCAATCCCCCACCACGCCCTCGACCGGCACCCCGGCCTCATGCAGGCGCTCCACCGCCCGCTCCAGGCGCTCGGCCGTCTCCGCGTAGCGCTGCCGTGCTGAGCCTCCGTTGGACGCCGGCGCGACCAGCGTCACCTCCAGCGGACCTGCGGCAGCACGGCTGACGATCGCATCCCGGATCTCATCCGAATCGACCGTGCGATTGGCGATGACCAGCAACTTCGTCGTCCAAGGCATCGGCATCTGCACCTCCCCCAATGTATGACCGCACCCGAACCTACGCCTCGGGGTGGCGCTGCACAAGACTCAGAAAAACCGGGGCTTAAATTCCGATCTATAGAGCGAGCTTTACCCTGAGGCGCCGCCGGCGGCGGGAGCCAGCCAGCGCCCGACGACGTCGAGCAGTTCCTGGAGGTCGATGGGCTTCGTGAGGAAGGCTGCTGCGCCCGCCTCGCGCAGCCGCCGCATCTGCCCCGGCGACGCGTCGGCGCTCAGGACGACCACGGGGGTATCCCGCGTCGCGGGCTCGGCCTTGAGCCGGATGAGCACCTCGTGACCCTGCAGGTCGGGCAGCTGCAGGTCGAGCAGCACGATGTCCGGGCGGTGCTCGCGCGCCAGCTCGAGCCCGAGCCGGCCCTGCATGGCCGGCACGAAGCTCACCTGTGGATGGCGCGCCATCACGAGCTCCACGAGCCGCAGGTTGGCGAGGTTGTCCTCGATGTAGAGGATCTTCCGCTGCCCCGAGATCTCCATCGCCACGTGCCGGCCGGGCTCCTCTGCGGATTGCGGCGCGGGGACGGTCGCCAGCCGGATCGAGAACGTGCTTCCGCGCCCCGGCTCGCTCTCCACCTCCAGCGTGCCGCCCATCGCCTCGGCGAGCCGGCGCGAGAGCGCCAATCCGAGCCCGGTCCCCTCGACGGTGCCGTGCTCGGCGCCGAGCCGATCGAACGGCTCGAAGAGCCTCGCAAGCTGCTCGCGCGACATTCCGGCCCCGGTGTCGCAGACGTCGATCACGAGGCCGTCGCCGCCGCCGCATCGAAGCGAACACCGGATCTCGCCCGCCTCGCGGTTGTACTTGATCGCGTTGGAGAACAGGTTGAGCAGGATCTGCTTGAGCCGCTGGCGGTCCGCCAGGACATGCACAGCGGCGCAGTCGCCGAAGTCGGTGACCACCTGGATCGAGCGCTGCTGGGCGAGCGGGCTCACGAGCGCGATGCCCTCCTCGACGAGCTCGGACGCCAATGTCGGCTCGGGTGACATGCGCAGCTCACCGGTCTCCACGCGGGCGATGTCGAGCACCTCGTCGATCATCTGGAGAAGGTGGCGTCCGGCGCGCAGGATCTGGTCCACGCTCTCCCGGTGCTCGGCGTCGATCCCGTCCAGCTCGAGCAGCTGACCGAAGCCGAGGATCGAGTTCAGCGGCGTGCGCAACTCGTGACTCATCCGTGACAGGAACTCGCTCTTGGCGCGGTTCGCGCGCTCGGCCTCCTGCTGGGCGGCCGCGAGCTCCAGGTTGCGGGCCTCCATCGCCCCGTGATTGCCCGCGATCGTGGTGGCCATCCGGTTGAAGGAGGTTCCGAGCTGGGCGAGCTCCGGTGCGCCCGACTCCGGCGCGCGCGCCGTCAGATCGCCGGCGGCCAGACTGTCTGCGGACGAGCCCACGCGGCGGATCGGAACGACGATGTACCGCAGCAGGTAGGCGGTGAAGAGGACGATGAGCAGCGACGACGCGACGAGCGCGACGATCCCGAGCTCACTTGCATTGCGAGCGTCGTCTTCGGCGTTCTTGCTCAGTCGCGCGACATCGGCGTTCAGAGTCGCGCGCAGCCGGTCAGCGATACGGCGGATGCGGTCGACGCGGACCTTTCCCGCCGCCGTCGTCGCGCGGCTGCCGGCGTCCGGCCGGCCGGCACGTGCGGCTACGACGACGGGCTGCGCATAGTCGCGCAGGTAATCTGCGGCGGCCGTCGCCAGCGATTCGGCCAGCGCCCCCAGCTCTTCCTGATCGCTCAGGAGCCCGCGCAAGGAGGCGATGTCGCGAGGCAGGCGAGGCTGAGCTTGGCGCCATGGCTCCAGGAACCGCTCGTCGCGGGTGATGACGAACCCACGGACGCCGGTCTCGAGGTCCAGCACGTCGCGCTCGATCCGCGTCACCGCGTCCAGATCGAGACGTACGCGGGCTCGCTCCGTGGTTGCATCCTGCAATGCGGCCGTGCCGCTGCGCAACCCCAGGACGGCCGCCACGACGACGAGCGCGAGGACGCTGCTCGCGACGATGAGACGCGCCGCCAGGCTGACCCTCATGGCGGGCCGCCGGGAGCGGGACCGACGGTGTGCGTCGAGGCGAGGAGCCGGTGGTCGAGGGATTCGAAGGTCCGGACGAGGGCGGGGTCGAGCTGGTGGCCCGCTTCCCGGCGGATCTCCTCGACGGCGCGCTCGAGCGGCCATGGTGGCTTGTACGGGCGCTCGTGCGTCAGCGCGTCGAACACGTCGGCGAGCGCCACCAGCCTGCCGTGCAGCGGGATCGCCTCGCCGGCGAGCCCGGTCGGATAGCCGCCGCCGTCCCAGCGCTCGTGGTGCGTGCGGGCGATGATCTCTCCGGCCTGCAGCACGTTTGACACGGAGTCGGCGAGGATCCGCCCGCCGATGAGCGTGTGACCCTTGATCAGCTCGAACTCGTCGTGGGTCAGCCTGCCGCGCTTGAGCAGGATCGCGTCGGGGACTCCGACCTTCCCGATGTCGTGCAGCGGCGCGGAGCGCCGGATCAGATCCACCTCGTGGTCCGGGAGCCCGAGCTGCGCTCCGAGCACCGCCGCCGTGCGGCCGACGCGCTGCGCATGCTCATGCGTCTCGTCGTCACGGTACTCGCCCGCAAGGGCGAGCCGGCTCAGCGTCTCGCGCCTCGCGTACTCCAGGTCCTTGGTGCGCTCGCGCACGCGCTGCTCGAGGAGCTCGTTGTGGTGCTCGAGCTCGATCTGCAGGCTGCGCGTCCTCAGCAGGTTGCGCACCCGCAACCGCACCTCCGCCTCGGCGAACGGCTTCGTCACGAAGTCGCTGGCACCGCCCGCGAGCGCCCGGTCCCTCGTGGCAGCCGTGACGTCCGCGGTCAGGACGATCACGGGGATGCCCTGCGCCGCCGGCAGGCCGGCGAGCTGCGCCATGACGTCGAACCCGTCCGGCGCAGGCATGGCGAGATCGAGCAGGATCAGGCTCGGAGCCTCGCGCTCGACGAGCGGGAGGACCTGGGATGAGTCGGTGGTCGATACGACGCTCTCGTAACCCCATCGCGCGAGCAACCGCTCGAGGAGCAGCACGTTGGCCGGCTCGTCGTCTACGACGAGGATCCGCGCGTCCGAAAACACTCGCGAACCGGTGAGAAAGTGCATGACATGCAGTCAACATATCGAGCCGCTTATGGCTGACAGGCCGGTGAACGCCGGACCGCAAGGTGTGAAAACGCGGCGCGCTCCTCGGTGGTGAGACCTTGCACAGCTTTTGCGGTGAAACGCTCACAAACGGCGACGGCCGGTGGCGTCGTGGCGGTGCAGCCGGTAAGGGTCGCATCGTCTCCGCCGCCCAGCGCCCCGGGCAGGATTCGAACCTGCGACCTGCGGATTAGAAGTCCGCTGCTCTATCCAGCTGAGCTACCGGGGCCGGCACCGGTTCGCTGCCGGGCGACCACGATCATCCCAGCAACACACGCGGCATCGTATGCCGGTGCCGCCCTTCGTCCTAGCCGCGAGTCCTCGCCGACGAGAACCAGCCAGGCCGGCCGTCGCTACCCGGGTCGGAGCCGTTGGCGGCCCGGCGCAGACCCTTGACGACGCGGCTCCCGGAGCTGGCCATCTTCTCGCTCAGGGCTCTGGAGATCGCGATCTTCTGCCGGACGGTGTTCTGGGCGCTGGCCATCCCATCCACCCTACCCGCCCGCGGGCTGAACCATCAAGGCTTGGGGGCGTCAGCCGCGCTCACGCGGCGATCGAGGTCCTCCAGCGCATCATCGTGGGCGTCGAGACGGGCCTTGGTCGACTTCTGGAACTCCTCGAACGCGTCGGCCGCGTCGCTGAGGCCTGGATCGGGGGTCGAGACCCCACCGCCACCGGGCAGCTGGATGTTCACGGAGCGCCCCTGGTATCCCAGCCACAGCAGCAGCACGAGCGCGTAGAAGAGCACGTAGGTCGCGGTCCCCACCTCCGCTCGATAGATGAAATCCGAGTTCAGGGCGTAGCCGGGACTGCGGGGATGGACCGCAACCGCGCCCACGGTCGCGGGGATCAGACCCGCGACCAAGAGCCAGAACAATGGGTGCGCGTTGGAGGCCCAGGTCCAGATGCTCCTCGTCACGCGCCGAGAGTACTCGCGAGCGTTGCTCAGCCGCGCGGCTGCGCCCGTGGCCGGCCTTGCCATCGGGATGGCCGGATTCGAACCGACGACCCCCGCGTCCCAAACGCGGTGCTCTACCAGGCTGAGCTACATCCCGTTGTGAGCTGAACGGTAGGGCCTCGGGCCGGCGACCGCTGCACGCCGTCCGGCCACGCCGGGAGCACGCGCCGTTCGCCGCCCCCTGGGCCATTTGTCCAGACGCCGCGCCGGGTGTGCAGGCCGGGTGGCGGACGCGCCGATCGAGGCGCCATGACCTACCGCCCCCTCCGCCGCCTCCTCGCCTCGATCGCCCTCTCCTGCGCCGCGTTCGCCCTCCCTGCCTCCGCGTCCGCCGCCGCTCCGTGCGCGAACGCGAACCTCCTGCCGACGGCCGCCAACGGGCCGCTGGTCGGCGCAGCCACGCTGTGCCTCATCAACCGCGAGCGCACGAGCCGCGGCCTGCGCGCGCTGCGCCAGGACAACCAGCTGCGCAAGGTCGCCCAGAGCTACAGCGGCATGATGGTGCGCGACAGCTTCTTCGATCACGTCGGCTCCGACGGCAGCACCGTGCTCAGCCGCATCAAGGGCCGCACGACGTACCTCAAGGGCGTCACGCGGTGGTCGGTCGGCGAGAACCTCTACTGGGGCTCGGGCCTGCGCGCCACGCCGCAGGCGAGCGTCCAGGGCTGGCTGAACTCACCCCCGCACCGCCACAACATGCTCAACCCCCGCTTCCGCGACGTCGGCATCGGGATCGCGCTCGGCGCGCCGGAGGACATCGGGGGCGACACGGCGGCGACCTACACCACCGAGTTCGGCACGCACTCCTCCCGCTAGCCCCCCGCGGCGGGCGCGGGGGCGCCACCCACTAGGCTCTCGCGCCGATGGCCCGCGTCGAGCCGCTCGCAGCACTGCACTACGACTCCGCCGTGGCAGGACCGCTGCAGGACCTGGCGGCCCCGCCGTACGACGTCATCGATCCCGAGCAGCGGGCCGAGCTGGAGTCGCGCTCGCCCTACAATGTCGTCGCGCTCGACCTTCCCGAGGATCCCGGCGGCGGCGACCGCTACGCCCACGCCGCGCGGCTGCTGGACGACTGGCGCGCGCAAGGCGCGGTCGTGCGCGACGACGAGCCCGCGCTGTGGGCGCTGGTCCAGGACTACACCGGCCCCGACGGCCGCCGCCTGACGCGCAACGGCTTCTTTGCCCGCGTGCGGGTGGAGGACTACGGCCCCGGCACGATCCGCCCCCACGAGCGCACCCATCCCGGCCCGAAGGAGGACCGCCTGCGCCTCACGCGCGCCACGCAGGCCAACCTCTCGCCGATCTTCTCGCTGTACTCCGACCCCGACCTGCGCGCCTGGCAGGCGCTGCAGCCGGCGACGCGCGAAGAGCCGTTCGGCGAGGTCAGCGAGCCCGACGGCACGCGCAACCGGCTGTGGCGCGTCACCGACGCCGACGCCATCGCCACCGTGCAAGATGCGCTCGCCGACGTCGAGCTGCTCATCGCCGACGGCCACCACCGCTACGAGACCGCGCGCGTCTACGCCGACGAGGTCGGCGGCGAGGGGCCGCACCGCTACGTGCTCATGTGCCTCGTCGCGCTGCAGGACGAGGGCCTGACGGTCTTCCCCACCCACCGCCTCGTCGACGGCCTCAGGGGCACCGACAAGCCCGAGACGCTCGCGGCCACGCTCAGGTCCTCCTTCGACATCGAGCCGATCGAAGCCGACGACCTCGTCCCCCCCGACGGCAACGGCGACACGATCCAGATGGGCTACATGGACAGCCACTTCCGCCGCGCGTTCCGCCTGACGCTGAAGGACCAGGCGATCGCCGACGAGGCGCTCGCGGACATGCCGGAGCCCTACCGCCACCTCGACACCGCTGTGCTCGAGGCGATCGTGCTCAAGGGCCCGCTCGGCCTCAGCGAGGACGACATCTCCCACCTCCGCGGCCTCGGGTACGCGCGCTCCTTCGAGGAGGCGCGCGAGCTCGTCGAGTCGGGCACGTTCGACGCCGGATTCTTCCTGCGCGGCATCCCGGTGACCCAGATCCAGGAGGTCGCGGCCGCGGGCGTGAACATGCCCCCGAAGTCGACGTACTTCTACCCCAAGGTCCCGACCGGATTGCTGTTCAACCCACTTTCCGGCCTTGAGTAGCATCAAGTCCATGCATGCATCAGCTCAGCGCATCAGTGGCTTCCGTCACGTCGTCAAGGTGCGCGACCACCGGCTGAACTGCGACGAGCCCAAGGACACCGGCGGCGACGACGCCGCCCCCTCGCCCCAGGAGCTGCTGGCCGCCAGCCTCGCCTCCTGCACGGCCGTGACGATCGAGATGTACGCCGCCCGCAAGGGCTGGGACCTGCACGACGTCGAGGTCGAGTGCGAGTACACGCCGGCCGATCGCGGCTGTCCCACGAAGTTCCAGCTCACGCTGCGGCTGCCGTCGGACCTCACCGAGGAGCAGGTCCAGCGCCTGAAGGTCATCGCGACGAAGTGCCCGGTGCATCGCACGCTCGACGGCGAGGTCATGTTCGACGAGCGTGTCGAGCGCATCCAGCTCGCTGTCTGACGCGCTTCGCGCCGTTCTGCTCGACCCCCTCGAGGCCGCGGCGCTGGAGGTTCACGGCCGCACGAAGGCGGCGGTCCTCGTCGCGCTCTACGTCGACGGCGGCGACCTGCGAACCGTCTTCACCCGTCGCCGCCACGATCTGCGCAGCCACGCCGGCGAGATCTCGTTCCCCGGCGGGCGCCGCGACGAGGACGAGGACGACCTGCGGGTCACGGCGCTGCGCGAGGCCGAGGAGGAGATCGGCCTGCCGCGCGAGGAGGTGCGGATCGTCGGCGCGCTGACGCCGACGCCCACCGTCGCCACGAGCTACGCGGTCTATCCCTTCGTCGGCCTCATCGAGCCCGGCCGCGCCTGGACGCTCTCGGCACAGGAGGTCGACGAGGTGATCGAGCTGCGCCTCACGGACCTGCGGGCCGCGCACGAACGGCGCCGCCTCCTGCATCGCGGAATCCCGTTTCGCAGCGACGTGTACTCGGTCGGCGAGGGGCTCGTCATCTGGGGAGCGACGGCGCGCATCGTCGGCGACCTGCTGGCCCGCGTCGAACCGCTGCTCGGCGGGGCGATCGCCTGAACGGCCGGCGATGGGACGCGACGAGCTCCTGGACAGCCTGCGCGCTCGGATCGCCGACGAGCGCGTCGTCGACGCGATCGCGGCCGTGCCGCGCGAGCTCTTCGTCGCGCCGTCGCTGCGAGCCGCCGCCTACGTCGATGCGCCCCTGCGGATCGGGGGCGGGCAGACGATCTCGCAGCCGACGGTCGTCGCGCGGATGTGCGAGCTGCTCCAGCTCTCCCCCGCAGACCGCGTGCTCGACGTCGGCAGCGGGTCGGGCTACCACGCCGCGGTCCTGTCGCGCCTGTGCGATCGCGTGTACGGCGTCGAGCTCGACCCGCGGCTGGCGGCGCGTGCCACGCGCGCGCTCGCGGCCGCGGGCATCGACAACGTGACGATCGACGTCGGCGACGGCGCGCTCGGCCTGCCCGCGCAGGCGCCGTTCGACGCGATCAACGTCGCGGCGACCGCGCAGGGCGAGGTGCCGCCCGCGCTCGAGCAGCAGCTCGCCGTGGGCGGGCGCCTCGTGACGCCGCTGGCGCAGGGCGACGCCGAGCACCTCGTGCTCGTGCGCCGGGGCGGCGACGGCATCGAGCGCCACGTGCTGGAGCCCGTCCGCTTCGTGCCGCTGCGCTGACGCACCAGAACCTCGACCTTCATCCAGCGACAGGGACGGCGGCGCTCGAAAGACTGCGCCCGTGCCCTCGACGCGAGGCAGCGACGCGAAGTCCACGGTCATCAGGCTCCATCCGATCTGCAGCCTCGTCCTCGCGTCCGATGCCGCCTACTGCGACCGCGTGCTGCGCGTCGTCGGCGACCTCGGGCCCGTCCTGCTGGCGATCACGGCAGAGGGCCAGTGCGGGGAGCCCGACGACGTCCTGGCGCTCGTGCGGCGCGAGAACCCCGACGTCGTCGTGCTCGACGCCACCGGCTGCGAAGCCGGCGTCGAGCGCGTCGCCACGGCGCTCGCCGAGACGTTGCCGCGAGTCGGCGTCGTCATCGTCTGCGAGCACTCGAGCGCCGCCGCGCGGCAGCTCGGAGCGCTCCCGAAGTGGGGCTGGACGCATGACCTGCGCAACGCCGTCGAGCACGCGTACGCCGACCGCAGGCGCCGCGTCCTCCGCGCTCAGCCGCCCGGTCGTCCAGCGGCACCGGCACCTCGCACTGCCGGGCCGCTGGCGGGCTGGGACTAGTAACCGCTAGACGTTCTTCTCGATCGGCACGTTGACGAGGTTGCCCCACTCCGTCCACGAGCCGTCGTAGTTCTTGACGTCGTCCTGGCCGAGGAGCTCGTGCAGGACGAACCAGCTGTGCGCCGAGCGCTCGCCGATGCGGCAGTAGGCGATGATCGGATCGCCGGACAGGACGCCCTTGCCGCTGTAGAGCTCCTCGAGCTCGTCGCGCGGCTTGAACGTGCCCTCCGGGGTCACCGCCTGCGCCCACGGGATCGAGGCTGCGCCGGGGACGTGGCCGCCGCGCTGCGCGCCCTCCTGCTCGTAGCCGGTCATCGCGATGAGCTCGCCGGAGTACTCCTGCGGCGAGCGGACGTCGACGAGCTTCGTGTTGGTGTCGAGCGACGACAGCACCTCGTCGCGCATCGCGCGGATCGAGTCGTCGCCCGGCTGCGCGGTGAAGGTCGTGGGCTCGTACGACGGGACCTCCGCGGTCGTCTCGCGCCCCTCGGAGATCCACTTCTCCCGCGGGCCGTTGACGAGCAGCACCTTGTCGTGACCGTAGTACTTCAGGTACCAGTACGTGTAGGCGGCGAACCAGTTGTTGCGGTCGCCGTAGAGCACGATCGTGTGGTCGTTGGAGATGCCGCGCGAGCCGAAGAGCTCGCCGAACGCCTCCGGGCCCAGGAAGTCGCGCTTGACCTGGTCCTGGAGGTCCTTCTGCCAGTCGAAGCCGACCGCGCCCGGGATGTGCGCCTCGGCGTACAGCGCCGGGTTCTCGTCGACCTCGACGATCCGGATCGAGTCGTCGTCCAAGTGCTCGGCGACCCAGTCGGTCTCCACGAGCACGTCCTTCGCGTAATCGGCCACGTGATCTCCTGACATGCGAGGCTATTTCCGGTCTGGATTTGGGGTGATCGACCTAGCCTACCTCTCGAGCACCCGGTCGATCGCCTGGCGCGTCGCCGCTACCCACACCTCGCGGCGGGCGGGCTCCTCGTGCACGATCGCGTATGGGATCTCGTTGTGCTCGCATGTGCGCCGCAGCTCCCCGACGCCGGTGGCGAGCACGTCGGCGCCCACGCTGCCGGCTGCCTCGTAGACGACGCCGCGCACCGTCGTGTCGATCGTCTTGGAGAGCATCATCTCCAGGCGCGGCCCGTGCAGCGCGGCGACCTGCTCCGGGCTGCCGGCCGCCGTGCCGAGCGCCCACACGAGGATCGTGACGTTCTCGAGCGCGTAGCGCAGCGTCCCGACGACGTCCGGGTCGCCGATCCAGCACTCCGCCCCGGCCGCCTCGATGCGCGCGCGGTTGCCTTCACGACGCGTCACGGCGCGCACCGCATGTCCGCCGGCGACGAGCTCGCGGGCGAGGGCGAGGCCGCGACAACCGCCGCCGACGAGCAGGATGCGCACGCGCGCGAGTCTACGAGGGACTGGCGCCGGGGCCCGCGCGGACTACCCACCGTCTCATGAGGATCGTCGTCACCGGCGCCAGCGGCCAGCTCGCCCGCCGCACCGCCGAACTCGTCCTGGAGCGCGTCGAGCCCGCGCAGCTCATCCTCGTCACCCGCCACGTGCTCGAGCTCGACGACTTCGCCGAGCGCGGCGTGACCGTCCGCCCGGGCAACTTCGACGACCCGGCGCTGCTGGAGTCGTCCTTCGCGGGCGGCGACCGCCTCCTGCTCATCAGCACCGATGCGCTCGGCGAGCGCGCGCGCCAGCACGCCGGAGCCATCGACGCCGCGGTCTTCGCGGGCGTGCAGAAGATCGTCTACACGTCGATCATCAACCCGTCGGACTCCAATCCGGCCGCGGTCGCCGACGAGCACCGCGCGACGGAGGAGCTCGTCCGCGGCAGCGAGCTCGCGTGGACGTTCCTGCGCAACGCGATCTACGCCGATCTGCTGCTCGGCCCCGCCGCCGTCGCGCTCGCCGCCGGCAAGCTCGTCACGAACGAGGGCGACGGCCGCACGAGCTACGTCGCGCGCGACGACTGCGCGGCGGTCGCCGCGGCGGTCCTGACGAGCGACTCGATCGATCACGACTACCGCGCCTACGACGTGACCGGGCCGGAGGCGCTCGCGCCGGCCGATCTGGCCGCGATCTACGCCGAGCTCGGCGGCCGGCCGGTGGAGCCCGTCCTCGTCGACGACGACGCGTACGTCGCGCGGCTCGTCGAGCAGGCGGGCGTCGACGAGGAGACGGCGCGCGTCTACGCGACGTTCGGGACCGCCGCGCGGCGCCACTACCTCGCGCCCGTGAGCACGGCGGTCGCCGACCTCACCGGTCAGCCGCCGCGCAGCGTCCGCGCCGTGCTCGAGGCGCGCCGCACGGAGCTCGCGGTCGCCCAGCCCTAGATCGTCTCGAGCGTGCCGAGCACGGCCGTCGCCTGCGCCGAGAGCGCGCCGCCGTTGCCGTGCACGAGCGCCACATCGACGCCGGGCTGCTGGCGCTCGCCGGCCTCGCCGCGCAGCTGGCGCACCGCCTCGATGATGAGGAAGACCCCGAGCATCCCCGGGTGCGTGTAGGACAGCCCGCCGCCGTTCGTGTTCACGGGCAGGCGCCCGCCGGGCGCGATCCCGCCGCCGGCGACGAACGGCCCGCCCTCGCCCTTCGCGCAGAAGCCGAGGTCCTCGAGGAAGACGATCGGGTTGATCGTGAACGCGTCGTAGAGCTGCACGACGTCGATGTCCGCCGGCCCCAGCCCCGCCATCGCGTAGGCGCGCGCGCCGGAGTCGGCCGCGGCCGTCGTCGTGAGGTCCGGCATCTGGGCGATCGCGCGATGCCAGTGCGCCTCGCCCGCGCCGAGCAGCACCGCAGGCGGGCGGCGCAGCGAGCGCGCCCGCTCGGTCGAGGTGACGATGACGGCGCCGCCGCCGTCGGTGACGAGGCAGCAGTCGCGCACCGTCAGCGGCGAGCTGATCATGCGGCTGGCGAGCACGTCCTCGACGGTCAACGGATCGCGCGCGAAGGCCTCCGGCGTCAGCCGCGCCCACGCGCGCGCCGCGACCGCGACCTCGGCGAGCTGCTCGCGCATCGTCCCGTACTCGTACATGTGGCGCGCGGCCGCGAGGGCGAACATCGACACCGGGTAGCGCGGGCGGTACGCGGCCTCGTGCGGGTTGGTCTCGACCACCGACCGCAGGCGCCCGCCGTCCGAGCGCTGGGTGCTGGCGTAGACGATCAGCGCGACGTCGGAGAGCCCGGCGGCGATCGCGGCCGCGGCGTGCAGCAGGTGCGAGACGAACGATGCCCCGCCGAGGTTCGTCGAGTCGCTGTAGCGCGGGCGGACGCCGAGCTCCTCGCCGACGTTGACGCCCGGCAGGCCGTAGTAGGCCGACGCGGTGAAGAGCCCGTCGATGTCGTCCTTGCGCAGCCCCGCGTCGTCGAGCGCGCCGGCCGTCGCCTCGGCGACGAGCGCGAGCGGCGTCACGCCCGGCCCGACTTCGCCGAGTCGCGACTCGGCGACGCCCGCGACGGCGACGGCGCCGCGCAGCGGGTCAGGCGGCATCGAAGACGATCCGCCCGCCGTCGTCGCGGGCGCGCACGCCCATCCCGATGCGCACGTCGTCGGGCGCGATGCCGACGACCTCGCTCATGACGCGGAAGCCCTCGTCGAGGTCGACGAGCGCGACGTTGTAGCGCCCCTCGCGCGCGTGCACGGTCGTCGTCGAGTACACGACGCCGTGCCCCGCGCTGCACTCGTCGGCCAGCCGCCGCGACCCGCACACCGGACAGAGCACGCGCCGCGGGTGGACCGCCGAGCGGCAGTCCTCGCAGCGCTGGAAGGCGGGGCCGCTCGGCACGCCGCCTACGCTACCCGCATGGACTTCGACCTCAGCGACGAGCAGCAGCTCGTCCGCGAGACTGCCCGGGCCTTCACCGACCGCGAGGTCGTCCCGCGCGCCCGCGAGAACGCCCGCAACGAGCACTTCGACCGCGAGCTCGTCGGCATGCTGGCCGAGCAGGGCTACCTCGGCGCGATCGTCCCGCGCGAATACGGCGGCGCGGGGCTGGACCACGTCACGTACGGGCTCGTCGTCGAGGAGATCGGCCGCGGCGACAGCGCGATGCGCACCGTCATCTCGGTCCAGACGTCGCTGGTCTGCAGCTCGATCCTCGCGTGGGGCAGCGAGGCGCAGAAGGCGCACCACCTGCCGCGGCTGTGCTCGGGCGAGTGGCTCGGGTGCTTCGGGCTCACCGAGCCCGAAGCCGGCTCGGACGCCGCGAGCCAGCGCACGCGCGCCAGGCGCGTCGACGGGGGCTGGGTGCTGAACGGGGCGAAGATGTGGATCTCGCTCGCCAACCACGCGAAGGTCGCGCTGATCTTCGCCCAGACCGATCCCGAGCTGCGCCACCGCGGGCTGGCCTGCTTTCTCGTCGACACCGACCAGCCGGGCTTCGTCGCGCAGCCGATCCACCACAAGATGGGGCTGCAGGGCTCGGACACGGCGTCGATCGCGCTCGACGACGTCTTCGTCCCCGACGACGCGCTGCTGGGCGCGGTCGGCGACGGCTTCAAGGTCGCGATGAGCGCGCTGGACTCGGGCCGCTACTCGGTCGCCGCCGGCTGCGTGGGGATCTGCCAGGGCTGCGTCGAGGAGTCCGTGCGCTACGCGGGCGAGCGGCGCCAGTTCGACCGCCCGATCGCGAGCTTCCAGCTCGTGCAGGCGATGCTGGCCGAGATGAAGGTGCGCACCGACGCCGCGCGGATGCTCGTCTGGCGGGCGGGCTTCCTGCGCGACGCCGGCCGTCCCTGCACGACCGAGACGTCGATCGCCAAGCTCTACGCGACCGAGGCCGCGGTGTGGTGCGCCAACGAGGCGATCCAGGTCCACGGCGGGGCCGGCTACGTCGACGACCATCCCGTCGAGCGCTGGTTTCGCGACGTGCGCGTGACGACGCTCTACGAAGGCACGTCGCAGATCCAGAAGCTCATCATCGGGCGCGCGCTGACCGGCATCAACGCGCTCGTGCCGGAGTAGACGGCATCGCATGGCGGCTGACACGCAGGCGTCCTCGTCGCGGGTGCTAGCAGGTGCTAGCGGGGGACTGGCAGGCGCCAGCAGGATCGACAGGAGGCCGCGCGATGTTCGACCTCACGTGCGGGGGCCGGCCGGCGTTTCATCCCCGTGAGCGGCCTGCCTCCCTTCCAGCGCTTCCTCGACGCCCATGCCGACGACGTCCTGCGCTTCCTCGTCGCCGCCGTCGGGCGCCATGACGCCGACGACGCCTTCCAGGAGACGTTCCTGTCCGCGCTGCGGGCCTACCCGCGCCTGCGCCCGGACTCGAACCTCCGCGGCTGGGTGCTGACGATCGCCCACCGCAAGGCGCTCGACGTCCACCGCGCGCGCGGGCGCCGGCCGCTGCCGGTCGCCGAGCTCGACCATCATGTGGGCGCCGACAACGGCGCCGCCCCCGACACCTCCGGCGGCGACCACTGGGAGCGCGTCCGCGCGCTGCCGCCGCGCCAGCGCGCGGTGCTGACGCTGCGCTACGCCGCCGATCTGACCCACGCCGAGATCGCGCGCGCGCTCGGCTGCACCGAGGCGGCGGCGCGCCGCGCCGCCGCCGACGGCCTGAAGACCCTGAGGAAGGAGCCCTGAGATGTCCCTGCACCCGCCCGACGTGGAGCCCGATCACGCCGCGGCCCTCGCCGCGCGCACCGCCGCCCGCGCCGCCGACGAGGGCCTCGCGGAGGTGACCTACGCGACGGTCGACAGCCCGGTCGGCCGGCTCGTCGCGGTCGCGACGCCGCGCGGCCTCGCGCGCCTCGCCTACGAGCTGGAGAACGGCGGCCTGGACAGCGTGCTCGACGACGTCGCGGCGCGGCTGTCGCCGGCGATCGTGGAGGCGCCCGCGCGCCTGGACGCCGTCCGGCGCGAGCTCGACGAGTACTTCGAGGGTCGCCGCCGCGGCTTCGACCTCGAGCTGGACTGGGCGCTCGTCCGCGCGCCGTTCAGGCGCGCGGTGCTGGAGGCCTGCGCGCAGATTCCCTTCGGCGCCACGCGGACCTACAAGGACATGGCGATCGCCGCCGGGGCGCCGACGGCCTTCCGCGCCGCGGGCGGTGCTCTCGGCTCCAACCCGATCCCGATCGTCGTCCCGTGTCACCGCGTGCTGGCATCCAGCGGCGGGCTGGGCGGCTACACCGGCGGGCTGGAGCGCAAGCGCCTGCTGCTCGCGATCGAGGGCGGCATGCTTGGCGTCTAGGTGGAGGACTAGTCTGCGGCGATGGCCGTGGACCCCAACGAGCACGACGTCTTCCTCCTGCGCCAGCGGATCAAGCTCGTCATCAACCAGTACGAGTTCTTCCTGCCGGTGGAGGAGCCGGCCACGGGGCCCGTCCCCGAGGAGCTCGGCGAGCGGATCTGCTTCGTCGAGCAGAAGCGCTTCAAGTTCAAGGAGGACATCCGCTTCTACGTCGACGAGAGCAAACAGCACGAGCTGCTGCGCATCCTGGCGCGCCAGCGCTTCGACCCGCGTGCGACGTACGACGTCACCGACGAGGCGGGGACGAAGATCGGCGAGATCCAGAAGGTCTTCGGCAGGAGCCTGCTGCGCTCGACGTACCGGATCAACGACGCGTCGGGCGCCGAGCTGGCGACGGTCACCGAGAAGAACCTGTGGGTCGCGCTCTTCCGCCGCGCCGTGGGGTTCATCCCCTACGTCGAGAACGTCGCCGACTGGCTGCCGATCCCGTACCACTTCGTCTTCATGCGCGGGGACGAGATCATCGGCCTGAACACGCGCCACCTGTGGAAGATCCGCGATGTCTACACGATCGACATGCGCGGCGACCCGCAGCGCACGCTCGACCGCCGGCTGGTCGTCGCGATCGCGGTCGGCATGGACGCGCTGCAGGCTCGTTAGATCGCTGCGCCGACTCGGTACCCTGAAGGGCATGGACACTGATCGCTCCAACGCATACGGCCGCGTCGTGAAGACGCTCGAGGACCTCGGCCCCGCCAAGCTCTCGGCCTCCGAGCAGCAGGTCATCCGCACGGCGGCGGACGCGCTGCTCTTCGATGGGGACGCCTACGACGAGCTCGCAGCCGTCGAGGACCTCGCCCAGCAGCTCGTCGACGCCGGCCGCCTCTCGGCCGAGCGCGCTCGCCTGCTCGTCGACGACGTCGCCGCCTGCGGCCCGTCGGCCGGCGTTCGCTAGCCGGGCCGTTTTGCGCGCCTGACGGCGCGGGTAGCCCCGCGGCATGCGTTCCGTACGCGAGACCTACGACCTGCCGCGCAAGCCGCCCGCCACCTTCCGGTTCCTGGCGTTCGTGGTCGCGTTCGCGATCGGCGCGCCGCTGCTGTGGCTCGTGCTGCCACACGGCGTCGTGACCATTGCCGTGCTTGCGATCGCGTTGCTGCTCATCATCGGCTTCGCGCTGTTCTCGATCCTCAGGTCGCGCGACGTCGAGCAGCCGCCGCCGCGCCGGCCGGTCCCCACGCGCCCGGACTGACTGCGCGCGCCAGCGATCAGGAGCTCGAGCTGGGCTCCTCCTCCGTCGCCCCAAGCGCCGCCGGCAGCTCGCGCCGTGACCGCACGTCGAGCTTGCGGTACGCGTTGCCGAGATGCCATTCGACGGCCTTGCGGGTCACGAACAGCGCCTCGGCGATCTGGCGGTTGCTCAACCCCTCGATCGCCAGGGCCACGACTCGGCGCTCGCTCGGGCTGAGCGCGTCCGCGCCCCGCAGCGCGGCGCGCTGGACGCGCGTGCCCGCCACCTCGAGCTCCTCCAGCGCGCGCTCCTCCATGAGGCGCGCGCCGCACGCGCGCGCGATCTCCAGCGCCTCGCCGAGCGCGCGGCCGGCGTCCGAGCGGCGACCGACGCGCCGCAGCATCGTGCCGAGGTCGAGCAGCGCGTGGCCGTGCTCCAGGCGCGCCTCGGAGTCCGCCGACAGCGCCACCGCCTCCTCGAGGTGCGTGAGCGGGCGCTCGAGGTCGGCGTGCACGCCGACGTGCGCCAGCGCGCGCAGCGCCCTGGAGATCGCCCGCGTCGCGCCGAAGCGGCGCGCCAGCTCGAGCTCCTCGGCGGCGAGCTCGGCAGCCTCGTCGCTGCGGCCGAGGCTCGTGAGCGCGAGCGCGCTCGCCGAGCGCCAGGCGGCGAAGCAGGCTGGGTTCTCGATGCCGGCGACGACGTCGCGCCAGGCGGAGAAGTGCTCCAGCGCGTCGGTCTCGCGGCGCTCGGTGAGCGCCAGGCGCCCGAGCGCCTCGTGCCACGGCGCGAGCATCGCCGAGCCGGCATGCTCGGAGGGGTCGTAGGTGGCCGCCGTCGCCGCTGCGGCCTCGAGCTCACCGGAGTCCAGCTGTAGGCCGACGAGCATGCCGTAGGCCGCCGGCAGGAAGTGGCGCCAGCCGTAGCGCTCGGCATCGACGGCCTGCTCGGCGTCGGCGCGCGCCTCGGCCAGGCGCCCCTGCGCCCAGCGCGGCCCACTGCGACAGAGGCTCGCCGTCGCCAGCGCCATCATGGAGCCGCGGGCCCGCGACTGCATCATCGCGGCCGTCAGCACGCGGTCGTCCCAGGCCAGCTCGTCGCTGGCGTACAGCGCCATCGACACGCCGAAGAGCACGGTCCCGTCGGCCTCCTGGTCGGAGAGCAGCGCCTCGCCCGCCAGCGCGCTCTTCGCGCACGCGAGCACCTGCTCGCGCGGGACGCCGAGCAGCGCCATCTGCATGCAGCGGGTCGCCAGCATCGTGCGCCGCACGCGTCCCGTGACGGCAGCCGCGGCCTGCGGTGCCGGCATGGCGGCGCGATCGAGCAGCGCCGGGCGGCGCTTGGGGTTCAGGAGGGCCAGCGCCTCGGCCTCGGCCTCGGCCTGTGCCACGACGTGGGCGTCGGCCCCGTCGAGCGTGGAGGTCTCCTCGAAGGCCTCGATCGCCTCTGCGTGGCGGCCCGCGGAGGCCAGCGTGCGGCCGAGCGCCAGCAGCGTCTGCGAGCGATCGCGGTCGTCCACGGCCACCAGGAGCGCCTCCTGCAGGCGCCCGACCGCGGTCGGCAGGCCGGCCGCGGCCTCACTGGTGCCGAGCTGACGCAGGATCGTGGACCGCGCCGCCGGATCCGGCGGCTCCTCGAGCGCGCGCCGCAGATAGCTCGCCGCCGACTCCGGCATGCCGAGCGTCAGCGCTCGGCTGGCCGCGGCCGACAGCACGTCGACGACCCAGCTCTCCCCCGTGCCGGGACTGGGCAGCAGGTGGGCGGCGACGCGCTCGGGCGCGATGTCCTCCTCGCGCAGGATCTCCGCGGCGCGGCGGTGCAGCGCGGCGCGCTCGCCCGTGCCGACGTCGGCGTAGACGGCCGACGCCAGGAGGGGGTGGGCGAAGGCGAGGACCCCGGGGTCGATCGGCCGCAGGATCTCGCTCGCGGCGAGCGCGTCGGCCGCGGCAGCGACGCGATCGGGATTGCGCCCCGTCAAAGCGGCGACGTGGCGCAGCAGCGCGTCGTCACCGAGCACCGCGACAGCCCGCGCCACGCCCGCGGCGTCGTCGGAGAGCCGCATGAGCCGCACGGCGACCGCCCGCAGGACGGCCTCGGGCGCGAGCGTGCCGATGCGGGAGGCGTTCTGCGCGGTCGGCTGCCAGCCCTCCGTCTGCACGGCGTTGATGAGCTCGCCGAGCAGGAACGCGTTGCCTTCCGTCATGCGCCAGCAGGCGTCGGCGAACGCGTCGTCGGCGTCTAGGAGCGCCGCCCGCACCATCTGGCGCCCACCTTCGCGCGACAGCGCGCCCGGGCGGACGCGACGACTCGTCCCGTGCGCGGCGAGCTGCCCGAGCAGGTCGTCGGGCGCGCCCGGCTCGCCCAGCCGGCGAGTGAGGATGATCGAGACCGCCATCTCGTCGAGGCGCTGCAGGAGGTAGAGCACGAGTCGCAGCGAGGGGCGGTCGGCCCAGTGCGCGTCGTCGATCGCGATGAGCACGGGCCCGCTCTCGGCGAGGTTGGAGAGCAGCCAGAAGAGCCCGTGCATGACCGGGTAGGAGCGGTCCTCGGCCTCGTCGCCGCCCCAGCTCGTGGGCCGCTCGAGCAGCGGCCCGGCGAGCGCCGCCGAGCCGGCCAGCAGCCGGTCGCGCGTCTCGTCGTCGGCGCCGGCGAGCAGCGGCTCGAAGAGCTGAACCGCGATGCCGAACGCGAAGTCGCTCTCGAGCTCCGAGGCGCGCGCCCGCATGACGGTCATGTCGCTCGCGCGCGCGCGTGACACGGCGGCGTCCAGCAGCGACGTCTTGCCGATCCCGGCGTGCCCCTCGACGAGCAGGAGATGACCGCGCCGCGCGCGACCGGAGGCGAGCAGCTCGTCCACCGCCCGCAACTCCACCTCTCGCTCGAGGAGAGCCCCCGGCGACACCCTGTTCGCTGCGACTGGTGAGCGCTTCGTCAAAAGACTGGGGAGCTGCCCTAGTGTGCGCGGCCCTGCAACCCTCTAGAAAGAGCCTAGCGGCTGACCCGGAAGGTCGGTGGAGCGCACGACATGGACGTCGGGTGAGCGCACGGACGTTCGCGGAGTCGCATGGACGCCTTGGGCCCGGGACCGGGAAGGTCCCGGGTCCACCTACTTAACGCGCGTCAGCTCGTGCGCGGCGGCGCCCACTGCGCCTCGGCGAGATCGCCCTCCGGCATCCCCGCCGGGTGTGGCACACCCGGCGTATCGCGCAGGTACCACTCCGCGTCGAGCGCCGCCTGCGTGCCCGAGCCGGCGGCGGTGACCGCCTGCCGGTACGTGTGGTCGACGACGTCGCCCGCGGCGAAGACGCCCGGCTTGTTCGTGCGCGTCGAGCGGCCCTCGGTGATGACGTAGCCCTCGTCGTCGGTGTCGATCTGGCCGTCGACGAGCTGCGACTGCGGCTCGTGGCCGATCGCGATGAACGCGCCCGCGATCTCGACGTCGCGCTCCTCGCCCGTCTCCGCGTTGCGCAGGCGCGCGTGGCCCAGGCCGCCGGCCTCGCCGGCGACGAACTCCTCGACCGTGTACGGCGTCATCCACTCGATGTTGTCGATGGCGCGGGCCCGCTCGAGCATGATCTTCGACGCGCGGAACTCGTCGCGGCGGTGGACGACGATGACCTTAGACGCGAACTTCGAGAGGAAGATCGCCTCCTCCATCGCGCTGTCGCCGCCGCCGACGATCATCGTCGGCTTCTGCTTGAAGAACGCGGCGTCGCACGTCGCGCAGTAGCTCACGCCGCGGCCGGAGAGCGACTCCTCGCCGGGGATCGCGAGCTTCTTGTGCTCGGCGCCCATCGCCAGGATCAGCGTGCGCGTGTGGTACTCGTCGTCGCCGACCCAGACCTTGTGCTCCCCGCCGACCTCGCTCGACAGCTCGACCTTCGTCGCCTCGTCGGTGATGAAGCGCGTGCCGAAGCGCTCGGCCTGGTCGCGGAAGCGCTGCATGAGGTCGGGGCCCATGATGCCGTCGGGGAAGCCGGGATAGTTCTCGACGTCCGTCGTCTGCTGCAGCAGCCCGCCCCACAGGAAGCCCTCGATGACGAGCGGATTGAGATTCGCGCGCGACGTGTACAGCGCGGCCGTGTAGCCGGCGGGTCCCGAGCCGACGATGATGACGTTCTCGAAGTTGTGCTGGTGAGGGGTGGTCACTTCATAAATGATAGTGAACCCGAATCACGCCCCGGCGGTGGCCGGCAGATCCCCCGGCCCGCGACGTTCCTCGCGCCAGCGCGCCACCGTCCGGCGCAGCTGGAAGTACGCGATCGCGCCCGGGATGGTGGGCAGCCAGAACGTCAGCACGCGATAGGCCAGGACCGCCGGGACGACGAGCGCGATCGGGAGGCCGAACGCGGCGAAGGCCCCGATCATGCCGCCGTCGACCCCCCCGATGCCGCCGGGCAGCGGCAGGAGGTTGCCGAGGAAGCCGACGAAGAAGCCCTGGATGATGACCGCCAGCGGCGGCGGGTTGCCGAAGGCGTGGAAGCACGCCCACAGGGTCGCGATGTTGAACCCCCAGTAGACGAGCGAGCCAAGCAGCGCCGGATCGCGCTCGCGCACGTGACAGAGCGCCTCGCGCATCCCGGCCGAGAACGCCGCCGGCGCGTTCGCCGTGCGCTGCGCGACGCGCGCGAGCCGCCCACCGCTGCGGGCGAAGCCCTCCAGGCGGCGCTGGAGGTCGGGCGGGACGCGCGCGAGCGCGAGCGCGAGCGCGCTCGCCACGAAGCCGAAGATCGCCGGGATGACTGTGATCCCGAACGGCGCCGGGCCGGGGAAGAGCCCGAAGTACAGGCCGAACCCGCAGACGACGAGCGCGACCATGTAGACCGCGTACGTGAGGATGAGGAACGCGAGCGTCTTGTCCGCGACCTGGCGGCGCGGCATCCCCGCGCGTCGCAGCGCCCACGCCGTAAGTGCGATCCCGCCCGCTCCGCCGGCGGCGAACAGCCGCGTGGCCGCCAGACCGGCCATCGTGATCTGGTAGCTGGCCTTCCAGTCGATCCGCGTCCCGGCCCGGACGAAGATGCCGCGGAACATCATCACGTAGCCGCCGAAGGACGACAGCGTGAACACGAACGCCGCGGCGAGCCACGCACGGTCGCCCTCGCCGATCTGCTGGCGCGTGGCCTCGAGGTTGGTCAGCTTCGGCAGGACGACGTAGAGGAACGCGATCGTGGAGACGATGAAGAAGACGCCGAGGATGAGGCTTCTGCGCGTGACATGCACGCGCGGCATCGCCTCGTCGAGATCGTCCTGATCCTCGTCGTCGGGCTCGGGTGGGTCTACCTCGGGGGGCGGGACCTTCGTATCCATGGCGTCGTGTTCAGGCACGCGCGAGTATAGGTAGGACCCTGGACCGGTCCGGGAACCGTCAACCCGCGCCGTTGCGCCTGGCGCGTGCCTGCTCCACGAGCGCGCCGATGAGCCGGCTGCGCTCGTCGGCCTCCGGATGCCACTGCACGCCCAGCGCAAAGCCGTTGCGCTCCACCTCGAGCGCCTCCGGCAGCTCGTCGACGTCGGCCCAGCCGGTGACGACGAGACCGTCGCCGAGGCGGTCGACGCCCTGGTGGTGGTGGGACTTCGTGGCGTGCAGCTCCTCGCCCGCCACCCGCGCCGCAAGCGAGCCCGGCGCGAGCCGGACCGCGTGGTCGGCGCCGTCGAAGCTCCCGAGGACGCGGCGATGGTGCTCGTGCCCCACGAGCTCGGGCAGGTGCTGGTGCAGCGTGCCGCCGCGGGCGATGTTCATGACCTGCATGCCGCGGCAGATGGCCAGCAGCGGCACGTCGCGCTCGAGCGCGCGGCGCACGAGCGCGACCTCGAAGGCGTCGCGCTCGGGCACGCTGCCGATCGTCGCGGGGTGGGGCTCGGCGCCGTAGGCGGCGGGATCGATGTCGGCGCCCCCGGCGAGCATGAGGCCGTCGATGCGATCGAGCGCCTCGTCGGGCTCCTCGATGAGGGCGGGATCGGGTACGAGCAGGAGCGCCATCGCGCCCGCGCGGTGGACGGCGTCGACGTAGTTGCGCGGCAGCAGGAAGGCGTCTTGGTCCCAGGGCCCCCAGCGCGCGCGCTCCAGCGGCGTGCAGATCCCGATCGTCGGCCGTGCCATCCCTGCACGGTAGCTGCCGCCCCGACCGTCCCGGCGCGAGCAAGGGCGCGATACTTGCGTGATGTACCAGACCCTCGAGCTCGAGCGCCGCGGGGCCGCGACGATCATCCGGCTGAACCGGCCCGACGCGCTGAACGCCTGGAACGTCGCGCTCGGGATAGAGCTGCTCGACGCCGTGCGTGCGGTCGCCGAGGACGACGCGGTGCGTGCCGTCTGCGTCACGGGCAGCGGTCGCGCGTTCTCCTCCGGCGCGGACCTGCGCGACCTCACCGCGCGCGGGCTGACGCCCGAGGGCCACCTCGACGTCTACACGACGCTCACGACGCTCTACCACCCGATCCTGACGCTGCTGCGGACGATGCCCAAGCCCGTGGTCGCCGCCGTGAACGGGCCCGCGGCCGGCATCGGCTGCTCGCTGGCGCTCTCGTGCGATCTCGTCGTCGCGGCCGAGTCCGCGTACCTCCTGCTGGCGTTCGTGAACATCGGCCTCGTTCCCGACGGCGGCGCGACGGCGCTCGTCGCCGCGCGGGCGGGCGCGGGGCGCGCGGCCGAGATGGCGATGCTCGGCGACCGCATCCCCGCTTCGCAGGCCCGCCGCTGGGGGCTCGTCAACCATGTCCTGCCCGACCACGAGCTGGCGGACTACGTCTGCGAGCTCATGGACCGGCTCGCGGCCGGACCGACGCGCTCCTACGCCGGCGCCAAGCGCCAGCTCAACAGCTGGGCCTACGCCCGCCTCGACGAGCAGCTCGAGCTCGAGGCGCAGATCCAGCAGGAGATGGTCGAGTCCGCCGACTTCCGCGAGGGGGTGGCGGCCTTCCTCGAGAAGCGCGGCGCGAAGTTCTCCGGTGGTTGACGCCGGGTACGACGGCACCGGCGGCCGGACCAGGCAGTTCACCGCCGCATGAATAGAATGCCCGCCGCCTTGGCTCCCGCCCGCATACGCCACCCCCGCCGCGTCGTTGCCATCACGCTCGCCGCGGGGCTCATCGGTCTGCTCGCGCTGGCGAGCGTCGCCTCGGCGGACGCCCTGACGCCGGAGTCCGGCGGCTCACCGAACGCCAACAGCATCGACACGCTCTACAAGATCATCCTCGGGGTCGCGGCCGTCGTGTTCTTCGGCGTCGAGGGTCTGCTGTTGTACTCGATGGTGCGCTTCCGTGCACGCAAGGACGCTGTCCCGGCGCAGATCCGCGGCAACACGCGCCTGGAGATCGGCTGGACGCTCGGCGCCGCGGTCATCCTCGTGATCCTCGCCGTCGTGACGTTCGTCATGCTCGACGACATCCGCAACCCGCCGAACTCCGACGCCTCCGGCTTCCCGTCCGACCCCGTCGAGAACGTCCAGAACGCGTCGGCCTACCAGCCGCGGACACCGAGCGGCAAAGCGCTGAACATCAAGGTCAACGGGCAACGCTACGTCTGGCGCTACACCTATCCCGACAAGGACACCAACGACCTCAACAACGTCTTCTCCTACGAGGAGATGGTGGTGCCGACGAACACCACGGTGACGCTCGACATCGAGGCCCAGGACGTCGCGCACTCGTGGTGGATCCCGGACCTCGGCGGCAAGTTCGACGCGATCCCCGGGCACGTGAACTTCACGTGGTTCAAGATCCCGCGGCCCGGCACCTACCGCGGTCAGTGCGCCGAGCTCTGCGGGCGCAACCACGCTGACATGGAGGCGACCGTGCGCGCCGTCGAGCCGGCCGAGTTCCAGCGCTGGCTGGACGGCAAGCGGCGCCAGATCCAGGCTGCCGACAAGCTCGCCGAGGCGCGCCGCAAGCAGATCCAGGCGCAGCAGCAGAGCGCCGCGACCACCCCGGCGCAGCAGCCGTAGGAGCGCACCCGCATGGCAGCCACCGACACAGCCGTCCTCGTCCCCGAGATCACCGTTCACGACGTCGAGCCCGAGCCGCGCGGCTGGGTGTCGTGGGTCACGACGACCGACCACAAGCGGATCGGGATCCTCTACCTCGTCACGACCTTCGTCTTCTTCATCCTCGGCGGGGTCGAGGCGCTGCTCATGCGCGTCCAGCTCGGGGCGCCGGACAACACCTTCCTGACCCCGTCGACATACAACTCGCTGTTCACGCTGCACGGGACGACGATGATCTTCCTCTTCGTCGTGCCGATCATGGCCGGCTTCGGCAACTACTTCCTCCCGCTCATGATCGGCGCGCGGGACATGGCGTTCCCAAAGCTCAACGCGCTGTCGTACTGGATGCTGCTGGCGGGCGGACTCGTCTTCTATGTCTCGCTGTTCTTCCATCCGCCCGAGGCCGGCTGGACGTCGTACGCGCCGCTGAGCAACCGGGCCTTCTCGGAGACGGCGGGCATCGATGCGTGGATCTTCCTCATCCACCTCACCGGCATCTCCTCGCTGCTGGGAGCGATCAACTTCTACGCGACGATCGCGAACATGCGTGCGCCGGGGATGGGCTGGGGGCGCCTGCCGCTGTTCGTCTGGGCGCTGCTCGTCTACGCCGTGCTGCTGATCCTCGCGCTGCCGGTCATCGCGGGCGCGGTGACGCTCCTGCTCGCCGACCGCCATTTCGGCACCGGCTTCTTCGACCAGAGCCAGGGCGGCGACCCGCTGTTGTGGCAGCACCTCTTCTGGTTCTTCGGCCACCCCGAGGTCTACATCATGATCCTGCCGGGCTTCGGCATCATCTCCGAGGTCCTGCCGGTCTTCGCGCGCAAGCCGATCTTCGGCTACAAGGCGATCGCCGCCGCGACGGTCGTCATCGCGTTCCTCGCCCTGCTCGTCTGGGCGCACCACATGTTCGCGACGCCGAGCGCGACGGTCGTGCTCGTCTTCTTCATGATCAGCTCGTTCCTCATCGCGATCCCGACGGGCGTGAAGATCTTCAACTGGGTCGCGACGCTCTGGCGCGGGACGGTCGAGTTCAAGACGCCGCTGATCTTCGCCGTGGGCTTCATCTCGGTCTTCCTCATCGGCGGGATCACCGGCGTGTTCCTCGCCGTCTTCCCCGTCGACTGGCAGCTCACCGACACGTACTTCGTCGTCGCCCACCTGCACTACGTGCTCGTCGGCGGCTCGGTCTTCGCGATCTTCGCGGGGATCTACTACTGGTTCCCGAAGATGACCGGCCGGATGCTGAGCGAGGGGCTGGGCAAGTGGTCCTTCGCGTTCATGTACATCGGGATCAACGTCACCTTCCTCATCCAGCACTCGATCGGGCTGGACGGCATGCCGCGGCGCGTCTACGAGTACCCCGACGTCGGCCACCTGGGGCTCTACAACCTCATCTCGACGATCGGGTCGTTCATCCTCGCGACCGGCGTCCTGTTGACCGTCATCAACGTCGTGCGCTCGCTGAAGCACGGCGTGAAGGCCGGGCCCGATCCGTGGAAGGCCAACACGCTCGAGTGGTTCGTGCCGTCGCCGCCGCCGGTCAACAACTTCGACGTCATCCCGCGCGTGCGGTCGGTCGAGCCGATGAAGGACATCCGCCGCCAGGTCGCGCGGACGGAGGCGTCGCTCGAGGTCGGCGCGGAGTCCGCGCACCAGCACTAGCCTCCGGCAACCGCCTCTGCACGTCATGGAAGCCTCCCGCGTCCCACCGCCCCCCGTCGCGCTGCCAGCCGAGGCCGGCGGCCTGCGCCAGGTCGTCGCCGACTACGTCGCGCTGACGAAGCCGAAGGTCCAGTCGCTGCTGCTGCTGACGACCGTGTGCTCGATGGAGATCGCCGGTGACCCGTCGGTCGGGCTCATCGCGCTGACCGTCGTCGGCGGCTACCTGGCGGCCGGCGGCGCGGGCGCCGTCAACCACTACTTCGACCGCGACATCGACGCGCTCATGCCGCGCACGGCCAACCGTCCCGTCCCGGCGGGCCGCGTCGCGCCGAGCGCGGCGCTCACCTTCGGCATCGTGCTCGCCGCGCTGTCGTTCCTGCTGCTGGCGACCACGGTGAACGTCCTGTCGGCGGCGCTCGCGCTGTCGGGCTTCCTCGGCTACGTCTTCGTCTACACCGTCTGGCTGAAGCGCCGCACGCCGCAGAACATCGTCATCGGCGGCGCGGCCGGCGCGGTGCCGCCGCTCGTCGGCTGGGCCGCCGTCACCGGCGGGCTCGGCGGCATGCCGCTGTATCTCTTCGCGATCGTCTTCTTCTGGACGCCACCGCACTTCTGGGCGCTCTCGCTGCTCATGAAGAGCGAGTACGAGCGCCTCGGCGTCCCGATGCTGCCTGTCGTGCGCGGCGAGCAGGAGACGCGCAGGCAGATCCTGCTCTACGCGATCCTGCTGTGGGCGGTCACGCAGCTGCCGTTCTGCGCCGGCGGCCTCGGCACGCCGTACCTCGTCTCCTCGCTGGTCCTGGGCGGGCTGTTCATCGGCGGCGCGCTCGTCCTCTATCGCCGCGCGGACCGCCGCAGCGCGCTGCGCCTGTACCTCTTCTCGCTGCTGTACCTCGCGCTGCTCTTCGGCTCCATGGTGCTCGACGTCAAGGTCTAGACTCCGCGCGCAGATGGATCAGAAGCTCGCCCGCAAGAACCTCCGCTCCGGCCTCCTCTGCGCCGCCGTGATCTTCTTCATGTTCGGGATGACGTTCGTCGCCGCCGGGATCTACGTCTCGTAGACAGCCGCGTGAGCCCGCTCGACCGTCCCGTCCCACCGCCCGGCGAGGAGATCCATCTCCCAGGCGCGAGCGTGCAGCCGGTGCTGCTCGCGGCCGGGCTCACGCTGTCGCTGCTCGGGGTCACCCTGGGCCTCCCCGTGCTCATCGCGGGCGTCGTGCTCTCGGTCTGGGTCATCGTGCGCTGGATCGCCGACACCCGTCGCGAGATGAGCCACCTGCCCGAGGATCTCGACGAGCAGCTGTAGGCGCGCGGGCCGCCGCGCACGGTAGGACGAGCGGTGCCGCGCCACCTTTGCTCGTAGATGAGGCTCGGCGTCATCCCTGGATGGGTACAGCGGCGTATGTACGCTCATGGAGATTCCCATTCAACGTCCAGCAACGGTCCGTCATCGCACCAGCCTCTTCCACGACGCGATCGCGATCGTCGAGGCGGAATACGGCTCCGAACTCTCGCTCGACGAGATCGCCCGCCGCGTCGCGTCGTCGCGGCGCCAGCTCCAGCGCTCCTACGCCGAGATCGGCAACACGACATTCCGGGAGCACCTCACCGCCGTGCGGATGGAGCGCGCGGCCGAACTGCTGGCGACGCGCGGAATGACCGTGCGCGAGGTCGCGCAGCGCGTCGGCTATCGCCAACCGGCCCAGTTCGCGAAGGCGTTCCGCCGCCACCACGGCGTCGCTCCGTCCGGCTTCCGCGAGGCCAGTCGCTTCGGCGGCACCGCGCCCGTCGCCGCCTGAGGCGGGCAATCGAGCGCCCTCCGGGGCGCGCGGTATGAGATTGTCGTTCGTCCCGCGCACCACATAGGATCCGCGCCGCATGAGCGAGGACTCTCGGCGCGAGGCGCGCATTCCAGTGCTGCAGATGGTCGTCGTCGGGGTGATCGCCTCGGCGCTGGGCATCGCCGCGGGCCTCGCGATCAACTGGTTTCCGACGGCCGCCTCCACGCAGGCCGGGCCGGTCGACCACCTCTACCACGTCCTCATCTGGGCGTCGGTCCCGGTGTTCGTGCTCGTCACGGTCATCGTGCTCTTCAGCGTCTGGAAGTTCCGCATGCGACCGGGCGAGGAGCAGCTCGACGGCCCGCCGATCCACGGCAACACCCGCCTGGAGGTCATCTGGACGGCGATCCCGGCGATCGTGCTCGTCGCGCTGTGCTCGTACGCCTGGATCGTCCTCAACGAGATCGAGGCGGCAAAGCCCAACGAGATGCGCATCAACGTCACCGGCCAGCAGTTCGCCTGGACGTTCGAGTACCCGCAGCCGGGCGGCAAGCCGGTGAAGTCCGGCCAGCTCTACCTCGCGCAGAACCAGCCCGTGCGCTTCTTCGTGAAGGCCCTGGACGTCATCCACGACCTCTGGGTGCCGGCCTTCCGGATGAAGATCGACGCGGTGCCCGGGCTCGAGACGAAATACCGGATCACGCCGGATCGGCTCGGCACGTACCCGGTCGTGTGCGCCGAGCTCTGCGGGCTCGGGCACTCCGTCATGCGCTCATCGGCGCACGTCGTCACGCCCGCCGACTTCAAGGCCTGGATCACCAAGCAGAAGGCGCCGGCCGGCGGCGCCGCCGGCGGTGGGGCGAAGCCGGACGGCAAGAAGCTCTTCACCGACGGCAACGGCGCGGCGACGCCCTGCGGCGGCTGCCACACGCTCGCCGACGCCGGGACGAACGGGACGACCGGGCCCGATCTCGACAAGGTCCTCAAGGGCAAGGACGCCGCGTTCATCCGCGAGTCGATCCTCAAGCCGGATGCTGTCATCGCGCCCGGATACCAGGGTGGGATCATGCCGAAGAACTACGGCGATACCCTCTCGCCAGACGAGCTCGACGCGCTCGTGTCGTATCTCAGCCGGGTCTCCGGGAAGTGAGCACAAGGATGAGGAGTAGCTAGATGGTCGCCAAGTTGCGCGGACCGGGCATGGTCAGGGCCTTCCTGTTCGCCGCCCTCGGCGTCGCGCTCTCGTACCTCATCATCTTCATCTTCCGTTCGTGGTACTCGCTGAACCCGGCGCTGAAGGGCACCGCGGTGCTCGAGCTCGCGCTGTTCCTGTCGCCGCTGGGCTTCCTCGTCGGCCTCGGCGCGTTCAGCTACTGGTTCTACTGGGCGACCGGCAAGCGGACGCTCCCCGAGGAGCACTCCGGCCACGGCGCGTACTCCTGGCGCGACTACTTCCGCGTCAACACGGACCACAAGGTCATCGGGATCCAGTACGTCGTCACCTCGTTCTTCTTCTTCTTCGTCGGCGGGCTGTTCGCGATGCTCATGCGCGCCGAGCTCGCCCAGCCGGGACGCCAGTTCGTCGATCCGAACACGTTCAACGGGCTCTTCAGCGTCCACGCCTCGCTGCTGATCTTCCTC
>DASWQM010000090.1:0-16900 GCA_036403675.1 Solirubrobacteraceae bacterium
GTCCAGGACCGCCATGCCGCGCCGCGGATCACCGCAGCGCTGCAGGATCTCGCGGCGACCGGCGAGGTCGACGTCATCGTCGTCGCGCGCGGCGGCGGCTCGCTTGCCGACCTCTTCTGCTTCTGCGACGAGACGCTCTGCCGCACGGTGGCGCTGCTCGGCGTGCCGGTCATCGCCTCGGTCGGCCACCACACCGACCGGACGCTCATCGACGACGTCGCCGCGCTGAGCTGCTCGACCCCGACGCACGCCGCGGAGTCGGCCGTCGCGGTGCACTGCACGCAGGCGCGCGCGGATCTCGTCGCGGTCGCCGGGCGCCTCGGTGTCCACGGGCGCCGCGCGCTCCTGCACCGCGCGCAGGCGCTCGCGCGCCTCGCGCGCGCCCCCGGCGAGCACCTCGTCGGCGAGCGGCGCCGGCTGCACCAGCGCCTGCGCGAGATCCGCGCCGCGGCGCGGAGGCGGATCGAGGCCGACGAGCGCGCACGCAGCGCGCGGCGGGCGCTCGTGCTCGACCGCAAGGCGCGAGCGGCGGCCCTGGGCGCCCACCACGCGACGCGGCTGAACGCGCTCGCGCTCGCGCTCGCGGCGCACGACCCGGAGCGCACGCTCGAGCGCGGCTACGCGCTCGTCACCGATCGTGCCGGCGACGTCGTGACGACGGCGGCCGGCGCCCGCCGCGCCGCCGACGTGCGCCTGCGCTTCGGCGACGCCGCCGTGGATGCGACGATCAGTGCCGACGATGACCGACCCTGACGAGCCGCTGAGCTACGAGGCCGCCACCGCGCGCCTGGAGGAGATCATCACACGCCTGGACTCCGGCGAGGCCGGGCTGCGCGAGACGCTCGAGCTCTGCCGCGAGGGCCGCACGCTCGTCGAGCTCTGCGCCGCCGAGCTCGACGCGGTGGGACGCGGGCTCGAGGAGCTGCGCCTCGATGACCTCGTGGCGCGCCTGCAGGCGGGTGCGGGGGCGCAGGGACCGTAGCGCCGGCGGACGCGCATTCGACCGACACGCTGCGCCCAATCCCACCGCTCGCGAACCGCGCCTCACCCCCGCAGCGCCTTGCGCAGCGCCACATACCCCGGCCGCGGCTTTCCGTCCGGTCCGACGAGCCCGGAGTCGAAGCGGTCGGTCGGCTTGGAGCCCGTCCAGTTGTAGAGGTACAGCCGCTTGACGCGGCTGTGCTTGCGCGCCAGGCGCAGCGCGTACGAGACGGCGTGTGCCGCGCGCTGCTCGTCCTGCGGGAAGCTGCGGCCGAAGCGGACGATGCCGCCGGTCTCCGTGAGCCAGACGTCGCCCGGAACAGTGGCGAGCAGCTCGCGCAGGCCGCTGTCGCGGAAGCGGTTGGAGTCGCCGTAGTTGTGCAGGCCCCAGATCCGCGGCGCGCCGTCGAGGTGACGGCGGTACTCGGCGAGGTAGCGGCCCATGCCCGCCTGGTCGAGCAGGTCGCCGGCGAGGACCGTGCAGTCCGGGCAGTCGGCCTTGACGACGTTGAAGTACTCGGCCGCGCGCTCGGGCGCCCTGCTCGTCGGCTGGCTGACGTGGTTGATCTCGTTCCACGGCGCGTAGACGCGCACGTCCGGATAGCGCAGGCGAAACGCGCGGAAGTCCGCCCGGAACTCCGCGACGCTCGGCAGCTTCGTGGGGTTCACGCGCGAGTGGCCGAACGTGACGAACGGCTCGACGCCGGCGGCGCGCGCCGCGCGGATCCAGGTGTCGTCGAGCTCGCGCTCGAAGCGGACGCGCGTCGCGTCGTAGGCCGTGACGAGGCGCGCCTTGTCGATGCCGAGCGCCTTGAAGCGCGGGTCGGTGAACATCGCCGCGCCCTGGTCCCCGATGCCCACCATCAGCGCGCTTGGCGCGGGCGGCTTCGCCGGGACGCTCGCGCCGCCGCCGGAGCCGCCGCCCGTGGACGGCTGCGTCGCGACGCTGGAGGTGCCGCCGCGGGAGCCGCCCTGCGCGGAGGTCTGCGTCGTGACGCTCGAGCCACCGCCCGAGTCGCCGCCGCAGGCGCCGAGGACGAGCGTGACGAGGAGCGCCGCGGCAGCGAGCGCGCGATTGCGGGAACGGGTGCGCGAGTTCGTGATCACGGGCGGAACCGGCCTTTCATCGTGGGAGCAGACGGCGGGCGAGTGGCGTCGCCGTCACGCCGTGGACGACGATCGACGCGACGATGCACCCCGCCACGGTCCAGAACAGCGTCTGGGCCTCGCCAGCCGACAGGATGCCGAATCCGACCGCGACGGCGATGTAGTACAGCGATCCGATGCCTCGCACGCCGAACCAGCCGATGAACGCTCGATCGGTCGCGGGCAGCTTGGAGCCGGCGAATGCGAGGGCGGTCGCGAGCGGGCGGATGACGAGCAGGAGCACCGGGACGAGCAGCCAGCCCGTGACGCCGGCGTGCGACAGCCCACCGACGGTCACGAGCGAGCCGAGCAGGAGGATGAGCGCGAGCTCGGAGAACTTCTCGACGACCTCGGCGCCGTCGTGCACGCGGCGGTTGACCTCGTGCCCGTGCTCGTAGCGGCGGAACGCCAGGCCGGCGGCGAAGGCCGCGAGGAAGCCGTAGCCGCCGGCGACCTCCGCCAGGCCGTATACGAGCAGGACGGCGCCGACCGCCATCCAGCCGTCCAGCGCCGCCGCGAGCAGGTCGCGATTGCGCAGCCACACGATGCTCGCGGCGATGAGATAGCCGAGCGAAGCGCCGATGAGGATGCCGACGGCAACGCCGTAGAGGACGTCGGCGGCGAACCAGTCGCCGAGCCAGCCGCTCCCATGGTGCGTGATGACGTAGACCCCGAGGAAGACGAACGGGAAGGCGAGGCCGTCGTTGAGGCCGGCCTCGGCCGTCAGCGCGACGTTCGCCTCGTACTCGTGCTCCTCGCCCGGCGGCCCGACGCCGACGTCGCCGGCGAGGACCGGGTCGGTGGGCGCGAGCGCCGCGCCGAGGACGATCGCCGCGCCGAGCGACAGTCCCATGACCGCGGTCCCGAAGAGCGTCACGGCCGCGATCGTCAGCGGCATGACGATCCCCAGCAGGCGCGCGACCGAGATCGCCGGGCCCGCGTCGAACGCGCGGTCGAGCTTCAGGCCGGTCCCGAAGAGCGCCACGATGAGCGCGAACTCGGCGAGGTGCCCGATGACCACGGCGTCGGAGAAGGGATCGATCCAGCGCACGTCGAACACGTCGATGATCGTCGCGGCGGCGAGGCCGAGGCCGAGGTAGATGAGGCTCGCCGAGAACGCGCGCTCGTGCTGGTGGGAGAGCGCCCCGACCGCGGCGAAGATCGCGACGCCCGCGAACGCGAGCGCCAGCGCGTAGGGATCCCCGAGCTCGAGGCCGGGCTTGGACGCGAGCACGGGCACCCCGGACGAATGCCCCAGTAGGGTCGAAACCATGAGCACCTACGACCTCGTGGCCGATCTCGAGCTGCGGATCGACGGCTACGCGCTGGACGGGCTCGTGCAGGACACCTCCAGCGACTTCACGCGCACGTCGACGGTGATCCACCTCCAGGGCGGCGGCGAGGAGGGCCTTGGCGAGGACGTCGTCTACGACGCCGTCGACCACGAGATCGCCCAGGACGCCGGACCGACCCTGCCGCTCGCAGGCGACTGGACGATCCGCACGTTCGCGGAGCATCTGGCGACGCTCGACCTCTTCCCGCAGGAGCCGCAGCGCGACGTCTCACGCCTGTACCGGACGTGGGCGTACGAGTCGGCCGCGCTCGACCTCGCGTTGCGCCAGGCCGGCCGCCCGCTGCACGAGGTCGTCGGCCGCGAGCCGCGGCCCGTGACGTTCGTCGTCTCGCTGCGCCTCGGCGAGCCGCCGACGTCGCAGCCCGTCACGGGCCGCCTCGAGCGCTATCCGGCGCTGCGCTTCAAGCTCGACCCGACCGCGTCCTGGGACGAGCCGCTCATTGCCGACCTCGTCGCGACCGGGGCGGTCGACTCCGTCGACTTCAAGGGCCTCTACACGGGAACGGCGGTCGACACGCCGGCCGATCCGGTCCTCTACCGCCACGTCGTCGAGGCGTTCCCCGACGCGTGGATCGAGGATCCGAAGCTCACCCCGGAGATCGACGAGCTGCTCGCGCCCTACCGCGACCGGATCTCGTGGGACGCCAACATCCACTCGATCGCCGACATCGACGCGCTGCCGTTCACCCCGCGGATGGTGAACCTCAAGCCCGCGCGGCTCGGCGGCATCCGGCCGCTCTTCGACGCCTACGACTACTGCGCGCGGCACGGCATCGGCGCCTACGGCGGCGGCCAGTTCGAGCTCGGGCCCGGTCGCGGCCAGATCCAGTACCTCGCGTCGCTCTTTCATCCCGACACGCCGAACGACACGGCTCCGTCCGGCTTCAACGTCATGGATCCGCCGCCGGGCCTGCCGACGAGCCCGCTGCCGCCGGTGCCGTCGGCGACCGGATTTCGCTGGGGCTGACCGCCGGCGCGGCGGAGCCCGGCGCGGGCGCCGGGCTCCACGATCAGGCTCGGATGGCGCGCGCTGCGCGCCGCGGTCAGATGCCGCGTCTGCCGTACCCGTAGCCGCCGGTGCCGATCCCGCTGAGGAGGACGAGGATGGCGGCGATGATGGCGACGATCGCCGGCAGGCCGATCGCAAGACAGAGCCAGTAGACGAGCGCGGCAAGCAGGATGGCGATGATGATCCCGATCATGTGACGACCCTTCTTCCGTGAATCGACAGGAACCTTGCTGCTTGTGCGGTTACCCACGAGAGCAGGCGCGCAAGCGCTCCCGCTTTCCGGTCAAACCCGCTGTATCAACGTTCCCGTCCCCAGCCCGCCACCGCAGCACATCGTCACGAGGCCCGTCTCGAGGTCCGCGCGCTCGAGCTCGTGCAGGAGCGTCGTCAGCAGCCGCGCGCCGGTCGAGCCGAGCGGGTGGCCGAGCGCCATCGCTCCGCCGTTGACGTTCACGCGGTCCATGTCGGGCGCGAGCTCGCGGCTCCACGCCGCGACGACCGGTGCGAACGCCTCGTTGATCTCGACGAGGTCGATGTCGCCGATCGTCATCCCGTTGCGCTCCAGCAGCCGCCGCGTGGCCGGGATCGGGCCGGTGAGCATGATGACGGGGTCGACGCCGACCGTCGTCTGGTCGACGATCCGCGCGCGCGGCGCCAGGCCGAGCGCGTCGGCCTTCTCCCGCGCCATGAGCAGCACGCCGGCCGCGCCGTCGGAGATCTGCGACGAGTTGCCGGCCGTGACCCTGCCGTCGGGCTTGAACGCCGGCTTCAGGGCCGCGAGCGCCTCGAGGCTCGTGTCGGGACGGATGCCCTGGTCGGTCACGCGGATGTCGCCGTTGGTCGCGAACGGGACGATCTCGCGCTCGAAGCGGCCCTCCTCGGTCGCCTGGTGGGCGAGGCGGTGCGAGCGCAGCGCGAGCTCGTCGAGCTCGGAGCGCGGGATCTCCCACCGGTCCGCGATCATCTCGGCGCTCAGGCCCTGGGGCACGAGGTTGTGCTTCTCCAGCAGCGCCGGCGGCCATGGGGTCCCGCCGCCCTGCGTGAAGCCGACGCCCGAGCCCATCGGGATGTGGCCCATGTGCTCGACGCCCGAGCCGATGACGACGTCGTGGACGCCCGCGGCGATGAGCGCGGCGCCGAAGTTCACCGCCTGCTGGGCGGAGCCGCACTGACGGTCGACCGTCGTCGCGGCCGCCTCGATCGGCAGGCCGGCCTGCAGCCAGGCGTTGCGCGCGACGTTCCAGGACTGCTCGCCGACCTGCTGCACGCAGCCGGCGATGACGTCCTCGACCTCGCCCGCATCGATCCCGGAGCGCGCGATGAGCTCTGTGTAGACCGCGCCGAGCAGCTCGTTGGGATGCGTGTCCTTGTAGTAGCCCTTGTCGGGGTGCCCGCGCCCGATCGGCGTGCGCACCGCTTCGACGATGACGACCTCGCGTCCCTGCTGTCCGCTCATTGGCGCTCCGTTCTGACTCGTGGGCTGTGTCTGACTCGTGGGCTGGTCTGACTAAGGTACTCAACCGGGGCCTGGGGCCGGTCGGGTCGAACATCGAGGGGAGCAGCGTGGAAGAGAAGCTGGGGATCGCGGGCAGCGGGGCCATCGCCACCGGACTGGCGGCCTGCGCGACACGGACCAACGGACACGTCCTGTGGGCCCGCTCCGATGCCTCCGCGGAGCGTGCGACGAAGGCCATCGCGAAGGCTTGCGAGCGGCTGGGCGAGGGCTACGATCCCGCCAGCGTGACGGTGACGACCGACCTCGCCGCCCTCGGCGACGCGACGTTCGTCGTGGAGGCGATCGCCGAGGACGCGGCGCTCAAGCGCGAGCTGTTCGCCCGGCTCGCCGACGTGGCGGCCGACGACGCCGTCCTCAGCACGACGACCTCGTCGCTGTCGGTGAGCGACCTCGCGGCCGCCTCCGGCCGCCCCGCGAGCTTCGTCGGGCTGCACGTCTTCAACCCCGTCCCGCGGATGAAGCTCGTCGAGCTCGTCTTCCCCGCCGGGGCCAGCGCGGAGACGCGCGAGCGCACCGCCGCGCTCTGCGCGGCGCTCGACAAGGAGGCGGTCGACGTCCCCGACCTCGCCGGCTTCGTCGTCAACCGCCTGCTGTTCCCCTACCTCTTCAGCGCCGTGGACTTCATGGAGCAGACGGGGCTGGCGCCGGCGTCGATCGATACCTGCATGCAGCTCGGCGCGGCGCACCCGATGGGCCCGATCGCGCTGCTGGACTACATCGGCCTCGACGTCTCGGTCGCGATCGGCGACGCGATCGGCGCGAACGTCCCGCAGCGGCTCCGCGACCTGTGCGCCGAGGGCGCGCTCGGCCGCAAGTCCGGCCGCGGGCTGTACCCGCCGGAGTTCTACGCGCGCTGAGAAACACGTCCCCGTTTAGGTGGGCTTCAGCTTTCCTGCGCAGGATCGCGGCGCCAAGCTACACAGCTGGCACCTCCTCCGAGAAGTACACGACGGGCCCGCGATTCTGCGGGCCCGTCGTGTTCTGCGATCGGCTGGGCGGAACCACCCCGATCCGCCTGACCGGCTCCCCGCCGTCCCACGGGCGGGGCTTCACGTAGAACGTACCGCGGAAGGGGCGCTTTCGCCACCCTTTGGGAGGCTCTATGCCACGGGCGCGGCGACCTGCTGGCGCTCGCGGATGCGCACCGCCTCGATGCGGTTCTCGCGCACGGCCTCGACGCGGATCGAGTAGCCGTTGGCGATGACCGTGTCCCCGCGCTTGGGCAGCCGCCCGAGCTTCGCGAAGACGAAGCCCCCGATCGAGTTGTAGGCGTCGCTGTCGACCGGCAGGTGCAGCCCGTAGTCCGCGAGGTCCGTGATCGCGACGTGGCCGCGGACGTACCAGTCGCCGTTGGCCAGGCGACGCACGTCGCCGCCCGTGGGGTCGGTCTCGTCGTCGATCTCCCCGACGATCTCCTCGATGATGTCCTCGACGGTGATGATCCCGGCGACGCGGCCGTACTCGTCGACGACGACGGCCATCGTCGAGCGGTTGCGCTGCAGGTCGGCGAGCAGGTCGTCCAGGGGCTTGGTCTCGGGCACGATCGGGACCGGCTTGACGGCCGACTCGAAGGACGCCTCGGCACCCTCGGCCATGAGGATCCGCGCGAGCGAGTTGGAGTGCACGACGCCGCGGACGCGGTCGCGGTTGTGGTCCTCGGTCACCGGCAGGCGCGTGTGGCCGGTCGAGATGCAGCGGAGCAGCGCGGTGCCGACGTCCTCCGAGATGTCGACGGTGACCACCGCGGGAATCGGCGTCATGACCTGGCGCGCCTCCTGCTCGTGGAGGTGGAAGACGCCCGAGAGCATGCCCGCCTCGCCGGCGTCGAGCTGCCCGCCCGCGCGCGCCTGGGCGATGAGCGCGCGCACCTCCTCGGGGCTCGCGCCGTCCTCGAAGCCGGCCTCCGCCTTGATGCCGAGCGGGCGCAGCAGGGCGTTGGAGGCCTTGTTGAGCAGGTGGATGAACGGCCGCATGACGCGGTTGAAGACGTTCAGCGGCCGGGCGACGCGCTTCGCGACGGCCTCGGCGTTGACGATCGCGTAGATCTTCGGCACCTGCTCGCCCACCGTGATGTGGCCGGACGTGACGAGCACGTACGCGATCGCGATCGCGAGCGGGGTCGCGACGACGTGCGCGAAGCCCTCGAAGAGCGGCTTGACGAGCTCGGCGATCGCCGGCTCGCCCAGGAAGCCGATGCCGAGCGATGCGAGCGTGATCCCGAACTGGCAGGCGGAGAGGTACTCGCTGAGGTTGCCGAGCTGGTGCAGGACGAGCGCCGCGCGCCGGTCGCCCTCCTTTGCCATCTCCTCGATGCGCGCGCGGCGCGAGCGCACGAGAGCGAACTCCGCGGCGACGAAGAAGCCGTTGGCGAGGATCAGAACGACGACCGCACTGAGCAGCAGCGCGGTCAAGCGGCGGAAACGGGGTCGCGCCTAGGTTGTCGGCGGCGACTTCGAGGAGGATCGTCGTTCATTGACGCTGCCCCGCCAACGGTAGCAGCACCAGTCGCGCTTTCCGGTGCCGCGCGGGGCGGGGCGGGGCACCTACGCCGTCGCCGGGAGGCCGTCGATCGTGTCCGCCAGCGCGAAGTCGTTCTCCGTGATCCCGCCGGCCGAGTGCGTGGAGAGCGTCAGGCGGACGTGCTTGTAGTCGTGGATGAGGATGTCGGGGTGGTGGTTGGCCGCGTTGGCGGCGTCGGCGACGGCGTTGGCAAGCGCCATCGCAGCCTTGAAGCCCGACAGCTCGACGTCGCGGACGATCGCGTCGCCCTCCCGGCGCCACTCGCTGTCCGCCAGCCGCTCGTCGATCTCGCTGTCGCTCAGTCGTGCCATACGCTCTCCTCGTGCGGATCGTCAGCCTCGTCCCACACGCTACCGAGCTGCTCTTCGCGCTGGGTCTCGGCGACGAGGTCGTCGGGGTGACGCACGAGTGCGACTTCCCCGAGGAGGCGCTCGAGCGCCAGCCGGTCACGCGCAACGTGCTCGGCGAGGGCCTGTCGCCGTCGGAGATCGACCGGGCGGTGCGCGAGCGAACCGAGCGGGGGCAGTCGATCTACGAGCTCGACGAGGAGATCATGCGCGACCTCGAGCCCGACCTCATCGTCACGCAGGCGCTGTGCCACGTCTGCGCAGTCTCGGTGGACGAGGTACGGGCGCTCGCGCAGACGCTGCCCGGGCCCGCGCAGGTCATCTCGCTCGACCCCCGGACCTATGGCGAGACGCTCGGCGACGTGCGCACGATCGCGCAGGCGACCGACAGCCGCGACGCGGCCCTGGACCTCATCGCGCGGACGGCGCGCCGGGCCGACGTCGTGCGCCTCGCCGTGCGCGGAGCGCCACGCCCGCACGTCGCCGCGCTGGAGTGGCTTGACCCCGTCTTCGTCGCCGGTCACTGGACGCCGCAGCTCATCGAGATGGCCGGCGGCGAGGACGTCGTCGGCTTCGCCGGCGAGCCCTCACGGGAGGCGACGTGGGAGGAGGTCGCGGCGGCGCAGCCGGAGGTCGTCATCGTCATGCCGTGCGGCTACGACGCGGCGCGGGCGCTCGTCGAGGCCGAGGAGTTCGGCGAGCGGCTGCGCTCCCTCGGCGCCGACCAGGTCGTCGCCGTCAACGCCTCCGCCTACTTCTCGCGGCCGGGTCCGCGCCTCGTCGACGGCCTCGAGCTGCTCGCGCACATCCTGCACCCCGGCCGCGTGCCGAGCGCGCCGGCCGAGGCGCTGGCGGTGGAGCTCTGACTCCGCCGCGGACGGTCCTCTACCTGCACTCCTCGGCCGGGCGCTACGGCGCCGACCGTCAGCTCGCGCTGCTGGCGGCCGGCCTTGACCCGGCGCGGTACCGCCCGCTCGTCGTGCTAGCGATGGACGGCGAACTGCGGGCAGACCTCCAGGCGGCCGGAGTGGAGGTCCTCGTGCGCCCGCTGGCGGTGCTGCGGCGCGCGGCGCTGACGCCCGGTGGCCTGGCGCGGATCGGCGGCTCGCTCGCGCGCGACACGGGTGGCCTGGCGCGGCTGGCGCGCAGGCGCGACGTCGCGCTCGTCCACACGAACACCTCGGTGACGCTCGGTGGTGCGGCGGCGGCGCGCGCGGCCGGGCTCGCGCACGTCTGGCACGTGCGCGAGATCTACGCCGGCTTCGAGCGCTTCTGGCCGGTCTACCGGCGGCTGCTGCTGACGGCCGCAGCGGTGCCGTGCGTGTCGGAAGCGACGCGCGCCCAGCTCGGCGACGACAGCCGCGCGCTCGTGCTGCACGACGGCCTCGCGGTCGCACCGGCCCGCGCCGAGCGTGCGTCCGCGCGCGCCGCTCTCGGGCTGCCGCAGGACGCGTTCGTCTGCGCGATCCTCGGCCGCATCTCCACCTGGAAGGGCCAGGACGTGCTCATCCGCGCACTGGCCGAGGTCGACGGCGCGCTCGCCCTCGTGGCCGGCGACCCGTGGCCGGGCAAGGAGCGGCGCCTGGAGGAGCTGCGCGCGCTCACGGCCTCGCTCGGCGTCGGTGAGCGGGTCCACTTCACCGGCTTTCGCCCCGACGTCGAGAACGTCTACGGCGCGGCCGATGTCGTCGCCGTGCCCTCGACGCAGCCCGATCCGCTTCCGAACTCGGCACTCGAGGCGGCGGCCGCAGGGTGCTGCGTCGTCGCCGCGGCCCACGGCGGGCTGCCGGAGATCGTGCGCGACGGCGTCACCGGCCGCCTCGTCGCGCCCGGCGATCCGCGCGTGCTCGCCGCCGCGCTCGCGGCGCTGCGTGACGACCCGGCCGAGCGCGAGCGACTCGGCGCCGCCGCGGCCGCCGACGTCCGCGAGCGCTTCGCGCCCGCGCGGCTGCTGGAACGCACCCAGGCGCTCTACGACGAGCTGCTGGGGTAGCCGCGGATGTCATCCCGCTGCTCACCGGCGTCCCGGACGCCTCACGCCGTCGGGTCGCCGCCCTCAGACGCCTGTGGCGCTGCGGGCCAGCGCGATGCAGCCGACCGCCAGCGCCACCGCGAGCACGACGCAGACCGCGAGCACCGGCGTCTCCGACGCCCGGCGGCGGGGCGCCACATCGAAGAGAAGGTAGCCGGCGAGCCCCCCGGCGATGAGGCCGCCGATGTGCCCGCCGATCGCGATGCCGGGGATGAGGAACGTGATGCCGAGGTTCAGCAGCAGCGTGACGCCGAGACCCGACTGCATCGGGTCGATGCCGCGCGCGCGGAACACGAGGATGCCTGCGCCCATGAGCCCGAAGACGGCGCCCGAGGCGCCGACGGTCGGCGTGTTCGGCGACAGCAGCAGCGCGCCGAAGGATCCGCCGATGAGCGAGACGAAGTAGATGAGCCCGAAGCGCAGCCTGCCGATCGACGGCTCGAGGATCGTGCCGAGGAAGTACAGGAAGTACATGTTGAACGCGATATGGAGGATGCCCGCGTGCAAGAAGCCCGCCGTGATGATCCGCCACCATTCGCCGTTTGCGACGAGCGGCCCATAGAGGGCGCCGTGCGCGTAGACGGTGCCGGCGACGCCGCTGATCGGGGAACCGGAGCCAAGCATCGCCACCCAGGCGATGACGTTGATCGCGATGAGGACGTACGTCAGCTGCGGGGCGCGCGTGAGCGTTGTCGCCGTGCGCACCTTCGTCTTCTGGCGCGAGCATTCGGGGCAGCGCATGCCGACCGGCGTCGGCGTCATGCAGTCAGGGCAGATCGGCCGCCCGCACGACGAGCACGACACCCCGGTCTCGCGGCTCGGGTGCCGGTAGCAGGTGGTTGCGGTCGATGCCTCCATCACGAGTTGACGCTAGCAGTCGCCCGAGGGCGTCGGCGGCGGCCCCGAGCTACGCCAGGCGCGCCGTGATGACCGGCGCCCGGGTGGGCCGCGCGCTGCCACCCTGCGGCTCGTCGGTGACGAGCACGGCGTCGACGCCGCGGAGATCGCCGGGCACGGCGACCGAGCCATGGCCGTCCCGGTTGACGGAGAACAGCGCGTCGGTCGGAACCGGCGGGGTGCGGGCGCCGCCGCGGTGCAGCCACACCTGGTAGATGCGCCCCCGGGGCGGCTGCGGCATGCGGGAGACCTCGAGCTTCGCGCTGTCGGCGCTCACCCGCATCCGCGCCTTCGCGCCGGGCATGGCGACCTGCGCGACGACCGTGCGCGACGTGACGCCGCCGTCGCCGCCGGACAGCAGGACACCGCCGCCGATCCCGATCGCCAGCGCGACGCAGGTCAGCGCGATCGCGGGCAGCGGGCGCAGCGACGGCAGGCGCCGGCGGCGCGGCTGCCGTACCGCCTCCGGACGGTCGGCGCCGTGGCCGGCGGCGCGCAGCAGCTCGGACTCGGCCCGCACGATCGCCATGACGCGGTCGCGCACCGGCGGTGGGGCGCTGAGCTGCGGCACGGCGGTGAGCAGCGCGTCGGCGACGAAGCCGAGCTCGGCGACCTTCTCGGCGCACGCCGGGCAGCGCGCCAGGTGGTCCTGGTAGGCCTCCCACTCGCCGTCCGGCATCGCCCGCAGGACATAGCTGGCGGCGTCGTCGATGCGCGGACACGCGAGCGACGTCACTGCATCACCTCGCGCAATCCGCCGAGCTGCCCGCGCATCTTCTCCAGACCGAGGCGCATTCTCCCCTTGACCGTACCGACCGGTGTGTCCAGCATCGACGCGATCTCCGTCTGCGTGAACCCGCCGAAGTACGCGAGCTCGATGACGCGGCACTGCTCCGGCGGCAACGTCAGCAGCACCTGGCGGATCTCCTGCGCCTCGTGGAGCCGCGCCACCTCGACGTCGGTGCGCTCGCGGGCCTCGAAGCGCTCCTCCAGGCCCTCGTCGCTCGCGCGGCGGCGATCGTGGACGACCGAGCGGCGGAGGGCGTCGATCGCGCGGTTGTGGACGATCCCGAGGACCCAGGTGCGGACCGAGCCGCGCGCGCGGTCGTAGCGCGCCCCGCTGCGCCACAGCGACAGGAAGGCCTCCTGGACGACGTCCTCCGCGGCCGCGCGCGTGCCGCACATCCGGTAGGCGAGCGAGAAGGCGGCGCCGCAGTGGCGCTCGTAGACGACCTCGAAGGCGTCCGCCTCGCCACGCCGGACGAACTGCATGAGGTCCTCGTCGGCGAGGTCACGCAGCTCGGTCGGCCCGTGCTCCGCAAATCTGCGTAGGCGTGCCATGTACCTCCCCGGTACGCGGCGGGAGTCGGAGCGGATCAGCGCGACTGCGCTCAGCCGCGCCGCGCGAGCTTGCGCGCCTCGCCGGCCGCGGCGCGCAGGGTGCGCTGCGCGAGGTCGAGCGGGTTGCGCGACGCCGCTGCCCGCTTCTTCTGCTGCGCGCGCACGCGCAAGATCACGAGCGCGGTCCCTGCGGTCGCGCCGACAGCGGTCGCCACGACCGGGCGAACCCAGTTGCGCGGGTCGCGCATCGCCCCGATCTCCCAGCCCTCGAGCTCGTCGACGGCGGCATCGGTGAGCTCCTGGAGCGTGGACTCCAGGCGCATCTTGAGGGTGTCGGGCGGGTCGACGGGCGCCAGCGCCGTGCGGAGCATCCGCTCGAAGTCGGACTGCGCCATCCCGTTCATGGGACCGTCACGATCTCCTGGAGCTGCTTGATCGCCCGGTGCAGGAGGACCTTCGTCGCGCCATCGGTCTTGCCCAGCGCACGAGCGATCTCGCGGTTGTCCATCCCGAGGGCGAAGCGCATGATGAGCGCCTCGCGGCGCTCCTCCGGGAGGTGCTTGATCCCCGCGATGATCCGCGCCAGCTCATCGCGCCCCTCGACAAGGTCCTCGGTCGTGTGCATGGCGCTGAGCATCGTGGAGTCGTCGATCGGCGTCTGTGGCCGTCGCGAGCGGTCGCGATAGAGATTCGCGGCGAGGTTGTGCGCGATGCGTATGAGCCACGGCCGCAGCGGGCGCCCGTGGGATTCGGACTGCGCGCGCTCGAAGTGCCGGTAGGCCTGCAGAAACGTCTGCTCCGTGAGGTCCTCGGCATCGTGGTGATTGCCCACCCGGTAGTACGCATACGAGTACACGTCCCGCAGGTGAGAACGGTAGAGCTCCGAGAACTCCCGGTCCAGCCGAGCCTTGTGCTGGGGCTCCACCCATCGCAGACTATCCGGGCTGCGGCCCGCGTTCGTTGCCACCCGATCCCGCCGTCGCGAGCGTGACCTCGGCGCCGCCGCGCTGCAAGCGACCGCCCGGTGCGGTGACCGCCGCGGTGAACGATTCGGAGTCGATCCGGCCGTCGACGAGCGCCGCCAGACGGTCGAGCGTGGGCGACGGCACGCCCTCGCGGCGGAGGGTCGCGGCGAGCAGGCCGACGCCGTCGAGCGCCTCGCTGGACTGGCCCAGCGCGTCGCCGATCCGCGCCGCCGGGACGCCCTGCCCGAGCAGCTCGCCGGCGCGCCGGTTGCGGCTGCCGGGCGCGGTCACCGTCGCGACCAGATCGCCTGCGCCCGCGAGCCCGGCGAACGTCTCCGGGCGCCCGCCGCGGCGTCGCGCGAACTCGTCGACCTCCGCGAAGACCTTGCCTGCCGCGGCGCCCGCGGCGTTGGGGCCGTTGACCCCGGCCGCCGCGGCGGCGAGGGCGGCGGCGTTCTTCGCGGTGCCCGCGAGCTCGACGCCCGCAACATCGCGCGTCGTCGTGACGTCGAAGCCGGCGCCCTTGAGCAGCCGCTTGAGCTGCTTGGCGAAGACCTCGTCCTGCGAGCCGACCACGAGCGCGGCGCCGCTGCGCAGGGCGTCGCCGGCGTGACCCGGCCCGCCGATGCAGGCCACCGCGCGGGCGTTGACGCGCTCTGCGACGTACGCGCTGGGCAGCATGCCGTGCGGCGCGACGAGTCCCTTCGAGAGCACGACGATGCCGCTGCTGGGGGCGATCGCCTCGGCGTGCGCGCCCACGGCCACCGGGAGCGCCGCCGCCGGGACCGCGAAGCAGACGAGATCGGCACGGTCGAGCGCGAGCTCGCTCGCGCGCGTGACCGTGACGGCGTCGCGCAGCGGGACGCCCGGCAGGTAGTGCTCGTTGACGCCGTCGCGCTGGATCGCGTCGACCTGCTCCTGCGTCCGGCAGCCGAGCTCGACCTCGACGCCGGCGCGCGCAAGCGCGACCGCGAGCCCCGTGCCCCACGCACCGGCTCCCACGATCGCCGCGCGGCGCAGCGGCGGCGTGCCGCCGAGCCACTCCCACTGCAGCTCGATGCACGGCCACAGGCGTCCGGTCACCGCGCGCGCGAGCGACGGCGACGGCTCGTCGACCTGCGGGAAGTACAGCGGGCGGCCGGCGCGGATGCGCACCCTGTGCGGGCGGATGCGCCAGCCACGGCGGACGGCCTCGGTGCCGATGAGCGCCACGGGGACGACCGGCGCGCCGGTCTCGAGCGCGAGCCGGCCCACGCCGCGCTTCGGCGTGCCGAGTGCGCCGGGCCGCGTGCGCGTGCCCTCGGGGAAGATCACGACGACGTCGCCGCGTTCGAGGATCGCGCGGGCCGTAACCATGGCGTCGCGGTCGCCCTGCCCGCGGTCCACGGGGAACGCGCCGAGCGAGTTCAGCAGCCAGGCCACGATCGGATTGCGGAAGAGCTCGGTCTTCGCGACGAAGTACGTCGGCCGGCGCAGCATCATCCCGATGACAAACGGGTCCATGAACGACCGGTGGTTGGACGCGATGATGAGCGGACCGCTCGCCGGGATGTGCTCGCGGCCGATCCGCTCCATCCGGAAGTAGATGGTGAAGAACGGCTGCAGCACGGCACGCGCAAGCCAGTAGACGAGGTGGTTGACCCCGCGCTCGCGGGCCCGCGCCAGGAGGCGAGTCCGATCCATGTCACCGATACCCACCGTTGTGACGGGCGTTACAGTGCATGGAGCATGGTCATCGACCGCGCCAAGACGATCCGCGGAGCCTTCGCCGGCGCGGTCGCGGCCGCGGTGTGGGCGGCGCAGCAGGCGCTCGACAAGCCGATCTTCGGCGTCGACTACGACGACACGGAGCTGCTCGGCAAGGCGCTGACCCGCGGTCCGGCCTGGCCCGTCGTCGGGCTGGCGCTGCATCTCGGCAACGGCGCGCTCATCGGCGCCGCGTACGCGGGGATCGCGCCCCGGCTGCCGCTGCCGTCCTGGAGCCGGGGCCCGATCGTCGCGCTCGCCGAGCACCTCGCGACCTGGCCGGCGACGATCGCCGTCGACCGCGTCCACCCGGCCCGCGACGAGATGCCCGGGCTGGCGGCGAGCTGGCGCGCGTTCGCGCAGGCGACCTGGCGCCATCTCGTCTTCGGCGTCGTCCTCGGCGAGCTCGAGCGGCGCCTGAACGCACCCGAGGATCCGGAGATCCCGTCCTACGAGCACGTCATCTCGAGCAACGGCCACGGCCGGCTCGAGCACGCCGGGACGATGCCGGGGCCGGGCCCCGGCGGCTGAGGAATCGCTGGGCGGCGCGCGTGCGCGCCATGGTGTTCGAGGAGGTCGGGCAGCCGCTGCGGGCCGTCGAGCGGGAGATCCCGCGACCGGCCACCGGACAGCTCCTGCTGCGCGTGCGGGCCTGCGGCGTGTGCCGCACCGACCTGCACCTCCTCGACGGCGAGGTCGACGTCCCCGAGCCGCCGCGCATCCTCGGCCACCAGATCGTCGCCACCGTCGAGCCCGGCGGCCGGCGCGTCGGCGTGCCGTGGCTCGGATGGACGTGCGGGGTCTGCGAGTACTGCCGCTCGGGCCGCGAGAACCTCTGCGTGCGCGCCCGCTTCACCGGCCGCGACATCGACGGCGGCTACGCGGAGTACGCCGTCGCCGACGAGCGCTTCTGCTTCGACCTCTCCGGCGACTGGCCCGACCTCCACGTCGCGCCATTGCTGTGCGCCGGGCTCATCGGCTACCGCGCGCTGGGGATGTGCGGCGACGCCCGTCGCCTCGGCCTCTACGGGTTCGGCGCCGCGGCG
>DASWQM010000091.1:0-9353 GCA_036403675.1 Solirubrobacteraceae bacterium
TCAGCAATCCGCTGCGGTGCAGCGCGACGGGCTTGGTGGCGTCGCGGCGGTCGGTCTTGACGCGATCGCCAGCACGGACCGCGACAGCGAGGGGCGCGACGATGTCGCACGCGACGCCCATCGTGCGCAGCAGCCGCCACAGCGCGACTCCTCCCGAGCCGGCCTCGTAACACAGCGCCAGTCCGTCAGGGCCGCCGAGCCGGTCGATGAGCCGGCGGATCGCTTCTCGGTCGTCTCGATCCGGCAGACCTGCGGCTTGCCGCCCGCCGGCGGCAGCGTCGCGGCGACGATCGACAGCTTGTGCACGTCCAGGGCCACCCACAGGCGCACATCGGTGGGCGCGATCGAGCTGACGTCAGGCACGGGCTGGTCCTCCAAACAGGTCGTATGCGGCTCTGGCCGAAGCGGCCCTCAACACCGCACACGTCAACCCGCGACAGATGCGACGCGCGAGGGCCAGCCCTCGACCGCGTGCATGCGGACTAGGCTCCGGGAGCGGGACGTCACACATCGACGAGGAGGTGGTCGCGCTGCGACCGACAGGGAGGATGCTCAAGCTCTCCGGCGCGTGCGTGGCCGTGGCCGCCGCGGGGGCCGGCGCGGGCGCCGCGGACGCGCTGGACCGCGCCGCCAGGCACGTCGGCGCGAGCGCCGCCGCGGCCGGCGGTCTGGTCTACGGCGGGATCACGCCGCAGAAGTGGCCGATCGTCATCGAGCTCGACAAGGCCGCCACGAGGGTCAAGCGCATCGTCACCGGCCTTGACATGACGTGCACCTCGAACGAGAACTTCGGCACGACCGACGGCTTCAACGACGTCAAGATCACCTCGAAGTACCGCTTCAAGGCCGCCTACGGCCCGCAGCGGATCGACGCCGCCGGCACGCCGGCCGACATCGAGGGCGCGATCACCGGCCGGCGCAGCAAGGACGGCTCGTCGATGAAGGGGACGTGGTCCTACAAGGTCACGTTCTACGACGCGGCTGGGACGACCGCCACGGACACCTGCCAGTCGGGGCTCGTGAGCTGGAAGGCGAGGCAGTAACTGGACGTCCGTCCAGCTTCACCTGAGATTAAGCGCCGCTTCTCTAGGCTTAGGTTCGCCATGGCCCATCTGTTCATCTGCCCGAGCTGCGGCAACCGCAGCTCAGAGACCGACCGCACCGCCGGCTTCTCGCGTCAGGCGAAGGGGTGCTCGAAGTGCGGCTTCGGGTTCCTCTTCGAGCTGCTCGACGACTACTACCCGGCGCCGAACGCCGCCTTCTTCGTCTGCGACCAGCAGGGGCGCGTGATCGGCTGCGGGCGAGGGTCCTTCGAGCTGACCGGCCTCGACGACGAGCGCGTCATCGGGCGTCAGGTCAAGGACGTGCTCGGGCTGCACTTCGCCAACGGCGAGGATCACGTCAGCACGGTGCTGGAGTGGGGCGTGCGCGCGCTCGGCAAGCAGGTGGAGGTCAACGCCGAGGGCGATCTGCCCGCCAGTGCGACAGCGGACCTCTTCCCGGCATACGACGACGACGGCGGGCTGCTCCTCGTGCTCACGCCCGCGAAGTAACCTGAGACCAGACCTGCCGTGACCGAACGCCGTCGCAACCTCTTCGTCCTGCTGCTCGTCCTCGGTCTGCTGATCGCTTCGGCGGCCATGATCGCGACCAAGCCGACGAAGCTCGGCCTCGACCTGCAGGGCGGCGTCGAGCTCGTCTACCAGGCACAGCCGACGAAGCAGACGCCGGTCACGCCCGACGCGATGCAGCGCGCGATCGACGTCATGCGCGAGCGCGTCGACCAGCTCGGTGTCGCAGAGCCCGCGATCCAGCAGGCCGGCGACAAGCAGATCAGCGTCGCGCTGCCGGCGGTGAAGAACCTCGGGCAGGCGATCGACCAGGTCGGCACCGTCGCGCAGCTGGCCTTCTACGACTGGGAGGTCAACGTCATCGGGCCCGACGGCAAGCCCGCGCCGACCAACCAGTCGGTCACCGGAGGCCCGGCGGCGGGCAGCGCCGGGGCGATGAAGCTCTACGACGCGGTCCTGCTCGCGTCCAAGCGGCCGGCGAAGATCGAGGCCAACAACTCGCGCGACACCAGCCTCTTCTATGCCGTCAATCCGAAGACGAAGACGGTCTACCGCGCCAGCAAGGATCCCAACGCGCTCGCGGGCGAGAACACGCGCCAGCAGGCGCTGGCGAGGGTCCCGGCGCCGCTGCGCGCGCAGGCGAAGGTCTACGAGGTCAAGCCCGACACCGTGATCATCCGCGCCGAGCAGCCCCCGACGGTGAAGGTCAAGAGCGACGCCTGGTACGTCCTGAAGGACGACGTCGCGCTCAAGGGCCAGGAGATCAAGAACCCGCAGCAGAACTTCGACCGCGGCGCGGCCGGATCCGGACAGCCGATCGTGACCTTCGAGTTCACGAGCAAGGGCCGGCAGGTCTGGCAGGACGTCACCCGCCGCATCGCCCAGCGCGGCAGCGAGAGCGTCGGCATCCTGCCGGGACAGAGTCCCCAGGACGCCAACCAGCACTTCGCGATCGTGCTGGACGACGAGCTCGTCTCGACGCCGTACATCGACTTCCGCCAGAACCCGGACGGCATCGACGGGCGCAACGGCTCGCAGATCCAGGGCGGCTTCACGATCAAGTCCGCGCAGGCGCTCGCCAACGTCCTGAAGACCGGCGCGCTGCCGCTGAAGCTCGAGCTCATCTCCAGCTCGCAGGTCTCCGCGACCCTGGGCAAGCAGGCGCTGAACCAGGGCCTCGTGGCGGGCATCGCGGGGTTCATCGTCGTCGCGCTCTTCCTGCTCATCTTCTACCGCGTGCTCGGCCTGATCGCGGTCGTCGCGCTCGCGATCTACGGCGTCTACTTCTTCGCGCTCATCAAGCTCATCCCCGTCGTCCTGACGCTGCCCGGCATCGCCGGCCTGATCCTGACCCTGGGGGTGGCCGCTGACGCGAACATCGTGATCTTCGAACGCGTCAAAGAGGAGATCCGCGGCGGGCGCTCGGTCATGGCGGGCATCGCCACGGGCTACAAGAAGGGCCTGACGGCGATCATCGACGCCAACGTCGTCACGATCATGGTCGCGTTCATTCTCTTCGTCCTCGCGACCGCGGGCGTCAAGGGCTTCGCGCTCACGCTCGGCCTCGGCGTCATCGTCTCGCTCTTCACGGCCGTCCTGGCGACGCAGGCGATCCTCGGATCGATGGGCAAGTCGCGGCTGCTCAGCTCGCCCTCGGCGCTCGGCGCCGGCAAGCCGAAGGGCAACCGCCTGCGCTTCAACTACGTGGGCGCCTCGCGCTGGTTCTTCAGCCTGTCGGGCATCATCCTGCTCGTCTGCGCGCTGGCGCTGGGCTCGCGGGGGATCAACTTCGGCATCGACTTCGAGTCGGGGACGCGGATCAACGTCGCGCTGAAGCAGAAGGTCGACGAGAACGCGGTGCGCAACGTCCTGGCGACCGTCGGCCAGGGCAAGGCCGAGATCCAGCGCGTCCAGACCAAGACCGGGAGCAGGTTCCAGATCTCGACCGCGAACCTGCGGCCCGACCAGGTCACGACGGTCCAGTCCGCCCTCGCGAAGAAGTTCACCTTCGCCGACACGCCCAGCTCGACCTCGATCGGACCGACGTTCGGCCAGACGGTCGCCAACTCGGCGATCATCGCGATCATCTCGTCGCTGCTCGTGATCTCGGCGTACATCGCGCTGCGGTTCGAGCCGAAGTACGCCGTGCCCGTGCTCATCGCGTTGATGCACGACATCCTCATCACGGCGGGCATCTACGCCCTCGTGGGACAGGAGGTGTCGACGGCCACCGTCGCCGCGTTGCTCACGATCCTCGGCTTCTCGCTCTACGACACGATCATCGTCTTCGACCGCATCCGCGAGAACGTGCCGCGGATGCCGCGCGCGGCGTTCTCGCAGATCGTCAACCGCTCGATGTCGGAGGTCATCGTGCGTTCGCTGGCGACGAGCTTCTGCTCCGCGCTGCCGGTCCTCGCGCTGCTGCTCTTCGGCGGCGAGACCCTGCGGGCGTTCGCCTTCGCGCTGCTCGTGGGAACGATCTCGGGCACGTACTCGTCGATCTTCATCGCGTCACCGGTGCTCACGGCGTGGAAGGAGCGCGAGCCGATCTACCGCCGCCGCCGGGCCAGCATCGCCGCGGAGAACGGCGGCGTCGTCCCGGCGTTCGCGACCGGGGCGGCGGGCGTGCAGGTCGAGGCGCCGACGGGCCGGCGCCTGCGCGGCGGCACGCGTCTGACGGCTCCCGACGACCCCGAGGCGAAGGTGTCGCGGTCGGAGTTCGACGAGATGCTGCGTGACCTGCACGTCGACCCGGCGCCGCGCCGCACCGCGGTCGCCGATCCGCCCGCACCGCGGACGCAGCCCAAGCCCAAGCCGGCGCCGCCGGAGGAGGACCCGGCCGCCGACGCGCTGCCCGAGGACGTCGTCATGCCGGACCGCCGGGAACCGGGCGCGGCCAAGCCGAAGCCCCGCTCGACGGGGTCGCGGCGCAAGGGCAAGCACGGGAGGCCTCGCTGATGGGCGCGCTCGCCTGGACGATGATGGGCCTCGCCCTCTGGCACTTCACGATCTTCCTGCCCGACCGCTGCTGGGGCGGCATCATCGGCGCCTTCCTCGGCTCGGTCCTGGGCGCGGTGATCTTCGGGTTGATCATCAACGGCTTCGCCGTGCCCGGCCAGCACGACACCGATGTGTTGACGGTGGCCGAGGCGATTCCGGGGGCGATCCTCGGCTACGCCCTGTTCTATGTCCTCGGCGTCCGCAAGGAGGCCGAGGAGGGCGGCGACCTCGAACCGCTGCCGGGGAACTAGGCAGGGTTTGGCTCTCCGCGGTTGTATGAGTGCGCATGACTGAGGGACACGACTCAGCGCGGATCGTGCTCGTCGGGCGCCGCCCCGGCGCCGGCGGCGGGCCGCAGGTCGGCGATGGCGAGCGGCCGCGGAGCGGATGGACCGTCCGGCGGCTCATCAACGCCGCGTCGCTCGGCGGCGTCGCCACGGTGGCGGGCGGGCTGGTCTTCCAGCGCAACTTCCAGCTCTTCGGCGACAACAACCCCCTGCTGCTGGCGATGGGCTTCGGCCTCTTCGTCGTGGGCATGATCGTCCTCACGCTGTGCCTCATCGGATTGGCGGCGGCTGCCGTGCGGGCGCTCGTGGCGACGCGGGGCTGGGGGGCCGCTGTGCTGGCGGGGCTCGCAGCGTCGGCGCCGCTGCTGTTGCTCGGTTTCGTGGGAGTCGTGTCGTTCGCGTTCCCGGCGCTGTTCGTGTTGATGGTGACGGGCGGGTTCGTGCTGGCGCTGAAGCGCTAGGGGCCTTCGAAGGGCTCTCGATCCTGGCCCGGGGGGTCGCAGGACGACCACAAGGCTGACCGGCGGCCGGTCGCTACCGACCAACCCTGCCTCGGTGATGCCGCTCGTCGCGGCCCCGCGGTTCCGTCCCCCCGTGCGCATACCGTGCAGACGGATGCCACTCCACGTGCCAGCCCGCCTCCAGATCGATCCGTGCGACATCGGGGCGGTGCTGGCGCTCGAACGAGAGCTCGGGATCAGCCACGCGCTCGGGCAGGTGCTCGTACGCCGCGGGCTGGCGAGCCCCGCTGACGCCCGCGCGTGGCTGGCCGCCGACGAGCGCCACGAGCCGGCCGCGTTCGCGGGCATCGGCGACGCGTGCGCGCTCGTGCTGCGCCACGTCGAGCGCAAGACGCGGATCACCATCCACGGCGACTACGACGTCGACGGCGTCTGCTCGACCGCGATCCTCGTCGGCGTGCTGCGCGAGCTCGGCGCCGACGTCGACTGGTTTCTCCCGAGCCGCGCCGAGGACGGCTACGGGCTGTCCGCGGCGACCGTCGCCCGGCTCGCGCGGCGGGGCACGCGCCTGCTCGTCACCGCCGACTGTGCCATCACCGCCGTCGACGAGGTCGCCGCGGCGCGCGCGGCCGGGCTCGACGTCGTCGTCACCGACCACCACAGCCCGCGCGCCGACGGGCTGCTGCCGGACGCAGCGATCGTCCACCCGGCGGTCTGCGGCTACCCGTGCGCCGATCTCTGCGCGGCCGGCGTGGTGTACAAGCTGGCCGCACAGCTGCTCGCCGCGGGCGGGCGCGATCCCGCCGGCGCCGACGCATACCTCGATCTCGTCGCGCTCGCCACGGTCGCCGATTGCGTCCCGCTGCTCGGCGAGAACCGCCGGCTCGTGCGCGCGGGGCTGCGCGCGCTCGCCGCCACGACGCGTCCCGGGCTGCGGGCGCTCATGCGCGTCGCGCGCGCCGACCCGGCGCGGATCGACGCGCGCGCCGTCGGCTTCCGCCTCGCCCCGCGGATCAACGCCGCCGGCCGGCTCGAGCGCGCGGACGCCGGCCTCGAGCTCGTGCTCACGCAGGACGAGACGCGGGCGGCGCAGATCGCCGACGAGCTCGACCGCCTCAACGCCGAGCGCCGCCACACCGAGACGCGGATCCTGTTCGAGGCCGAGGCCCAGGTCGCGCGAGCGGGTGAGCGGGCGGCGTACGTCCTCGCGGGCGAGGGCTGGCACAAGGGCGTCATCGGGATCGTCGCCGCGCGGATCGCCGAGCGCCACCATCGCCCGGCCGTGCTCGTCGCGGTGGATCCCCGTACCGGAGCCGGCACCGGCTCGGGGCGGTCGATTCCCGCCTTCGACCTGCTCGCCGGCCTCGACGCCACCGCGGCCCACCTCGTGCGCCACGGCGGGCACCGCGCGGCCGCCGGCTGCGAGGTGCTCGCGTCCGAGCTCGATGCGTTCCGGGCGGCGTTCACCGCGCACGCCGAGGCGGTGCTGCGCCCCGAGGACCTCGTCCCCGCCGAGCGGGTTGACGCGGTCGTCGCCGGCGACGAGCTCGGCGTCGGGCTGGCCGAGGAGCTCGAGCGCCTCGCGCCGTTCGGCAGCGCCAACCCGAGCGTCTCGCTGCTCGTCCCGGCAACGCGCTGCAGCGACCCGCGGACGATGGGGGAGGACGGCAAGCACGTGCGCTTCAGCGTCGCCGCCGGGGGCGTGCGGGCGCGCGCGGTCGCGTTCGGCACCGCGACGATCGATTGCGAGCAGCCGCTGGACGCGACGTTCACGCTCGAGCTCAACGAGTGGGGCGGCAGCGTCGAGCCGCGGCTCGTCCTGCGCGACGCCCGGCCGTGCATGCCGGGGCCGATCGCCGTCGTCGGGGAGCCGGACGACTACCTGGCCGGCGCGTTCGCGGAGGTGCGGCGCCCGCTCGACGCGCTTGCGACACCGCCCGAGTGGCGCGCGGTGCCGGTCCGCGACCGGCGCGGCGGGGGGATCGCAGGCACGGTCGCCGCGCTCGTCGCCTCCGGGGAGCCGGTCCTCGTCGTCGCGGCCGACGCGCACCTGCGCGCGCGGCATCTCGCGCCGATCCTCGGCGGCTTCGAGCTGTGCTCCCACGACGCGCTGGAGCGCGACCCGGCGCTGGCGCGCCGCGAGCAGCACGTCGTGATGCTCGATCCGCCGGCCGGTCCGCTGCGCACGCATGGACGAATGACCCATCTGGCGTGGGGTCATCCTGAGCTACGCTTCGCTGAGCAGATCCATGAGCGCGAGTACGGCCTTCGTGCTTCGCTCACCGCGACGTACCGGGCCCTGCGGGCGGCGGGCGGCGCGGCGGGCGAGGAGCTCGAGGCGCTGCTGCGCGGCGATCCTCAGGCGCCACGGCCGGCATCGCTGGCCGGTCGCGTCCTCCGGGTTCTCGCGGAGCTCCACCTCGTCAGCCTCGACCCGGATACCAGGACCGTGGCGGTCCCGGCCGCCGAGCGCACCGCGCTCGAGCGATCGGCAGCGTACCGGGCCTACGACCAGCGATACGAGGATGGACGCAGATACCTGAGCGAGGTGACAGCAAAGGCGGCGTAAGGGCTCCGGCCCGGCAGCGCGCGGGTGCCCGCCGCGCGCCGGTCGACGAGGTCACCGTCGGTCGCCCGCACGCGCCCGTCGTCCGCGCGGACCTCACCGAGCTCGAGCGCAGCCTGCTGTCCGACATCTTCGCGATCGTCGAGGAGCACGCCGACGCGTCGGCCGTCGAGATCGACCGCAAGAAGGTCGAGCAGGCGTTCGTCTTCGCCTGCGAGCACCACGCCGACCAGCGCCGCCGCTCGGGCGAGAACTTCATCGTGCACCCCGTCGGCGTCGCGAAGATCTGCGCCGGCATGCGCCTCGACACCGAGACGCTCTGCGCCGCGCTGCTGCACGACACCGTCGAGGACACCTCGGCCTCGATCGCCGAGGTGCGCCGCGGCTTCGGTGACGAGATCGCCAACCTCGTCGACGGCGTCACGAAGCTGACCGGGATCGTCTTCCAGTCGCGCGACGAGGCGCAGGCCGAGAACTACCGCAAGATGATGGTCGCGATGGCCAACGACGTGCGGGTCATCCTCATCAAGCTCGCCGACCGCCTGCACAACATGCGCACGATCGCGGCGATGCCCAAGCAGAAGCAGATCGACAAGGCCAAGGAGACCCTGGACATCTACGCGCCGATCGCGCACCGGCTCGGCATCCACGCGATCAAGTGGGAGCTCGAGGACCTCGCGTTCGCCGCGCTGCACCCGCGCAAGTACCAGGAGATCAAGGGCCTCGTCAACCAGCAGCGCGAGGAGCGCGAGCAGTACGTCGACAAGGCCGGCGCCTACCTCCTGCGCGAGCTGCAGGCGCTCGGCATCGACGCGACGATCTCCGGCCGCGCCAAGCACTTCTACTCGATCTATTCGAAGATGACGAAGAAGGGCCGCGAGTTCAACGAGATCTACGACCTCACGGCGATGCGCGTCATCACCGACTCGGTGAAGGACTGCTACGGCGCGGTCGGCGTCGTGCACTCGCTCTGGAAGCCGTTGCCGGGGCGCTTCAAGGACTTCATCGCTATGCCGAAGTTCAACATGTACCAGTCGCTGCACACGACCGTCATCGGGCCCGAGGGGCTGCCGCTCGAGATCCAGATCCGCACGAAGGACATGCAGGACATGGCCGAGTTCGGCGTGGCCGCGCACTGGATCTACAAGGTCGACGGCGACGGCAAGGGGCCGACGGCCGACGGCGAGGCCAAGCTCAAGTGGCTGCGCTCGATGCTCGACTGGCAGCAGGAGACGTCCGATCCCAAGGAGTTCATGGACGCGCTGAAGGTCGACCTCTTCGAGGACGAGGTCTACGTCTTCACGCCCAAGGGCGAGGTCAAGAACCTCGCGGCCGGCGCGACGCCGCTGGACTTCGCCTACGAGGTCCACACCGACGTCGGGCACCGCTGCGTCGGCGCGAAGGTCAACGGCAAGCTCGTGCCGCTGCACTACGAGCTGAAGTCCGGCGACATCGTCGAGGTCATGAC
>DASWQM010000092.1:0-4317 GCA_036403675.1 Solirubrobacteraceae bacterium
TGGCCCGCGCCGGCCCGGCGTCTCGTCCAGCGTTCCCCGGGCGACCGGCACGAGCAGCGACGCGTCGCGCAGCCGGCGGCGCTCGACCGGTCGCTGCCAGACCCCGTGGCGGCCCGGCCGGTTGGCGGCGGCCGGCGCGTCGTAGCGGATCGCTCCCGGTCGCGGCCAGAGCAGCGCGGCCGTGACGGTCGAGTAGAGCACCGCCCGCGGCGCGTGCTCCCGCAGTCCCGCGATTGCGGCGGCGCGCGCCGACCGCGCCCACATGAGGTCGGTGAGCGGATACGTGCGCACCTCGCGCGGCGGTGCGGCGGTCGCGACGGCGACGGCCGCGCCCGCGCGCCGCAGCGCGCCCGCGAGCTCCTCGTCGGAGGCGCGCAGCCCGGCGGTCGAGCCGAGCGAGACGATGAGGACGTCGGCCGGAATCAATCCCCACCCACCCTGCCATCCTCCCGCATTCGGTGACCGGCACGTTCATCAACGTCGCCGCGGTGCTCGCCGGGACCGCGGTGGGGGTGCTGCTCGGCGGTCGCCTGCCCGCCGGGTTGCAGCAGCGCGTGCTGGCCGGGCTGGGACTCGTGACGGCGGTGATCGGGGTCGACCTCGCGCTGGCGTGGCGCGGCACGAGCCCGCTCTACGTGCTCGGCGCGATCCTCCTTGGCGGCCTCGTGGGCGAGTCGATCGGCATCGAGGCCCGCCTCCAGCGGCTCGGCGACCACCTCCAGGAGCGGGTGAGCCGGTTGCGTGCCGGGACGCGGCACGCGACCGTCAGCGAGGCGTTCTTCACGGCCAGCCTGCTGTTCTGCGTCGGGCCGCTGACGGTCATCGGCTCGTTCGAGGACGGCCTGCGCGGCAACGTCGAGCCGCTCGCGACGAAGTCGCTGCTCGACGGCTTCGCGTCGATCGCGCTGGCGTCGACGCTCGGCGCCGGAGTCGCGTTCGCCGCCGTCACGGTGCTCGTCGTGCAGGGCACGCTGACGCTCGGCGCCGGGCTCTTCCAGGATCTCCTGCGCGGCGAGGCGCTCGCGGCGATGACCTCGGCCGGCGGCGTGCTGATCATCGGCATCGCGCTGCGGCTGCTCGACCTCAGGGACGTGAAGGTCGGCAACTTCCTGCCGGCGCTCGTCCTCGCGCCGCTGCTCGTCGGGATCGCGAACGCGCTCTGAAGGAGCTTCACGCGCGGGCGGCGGCCGCCACGGCCGCAGGCGCCGCGACGAGTGCACCGGCGACGAACAGCGCGGCACCGATCCCGAACGCGACGGCGAAGCCGTCGGTCGGCGCCCGCTGGCCGGCCACCGCGCCGGCGAGTTCATGGCGCGTGTGGGCGGTCGCGATCGTGCTCAGCACGCTAGGGCGACAGCGCCGCCGGCTGAGCAGCGATCAGGCGTCAGTGAGCGCGGGAACGCCGCCCTCGCGAGAGAGCTGGGCCGCACCTGGCTGGGCGGGCTCATCGGTCTGGACGGTCACTGCGTCGCTGGGACCGCCCGGGCCGATTGCCGCCGCGCGCTTCCTCTCGTCCTTTCTCGCCTGCTTGTCGAGTCGACGCTCGCGGAGCCTGCTTTCCCGGTTGAGCTTTGCCATCGTGGTCTTCTTCTTGCCGCTCGAGGCCATGCTTGTCCTCCGTCGTTGTGGGGCTTGAGCCGTCGAGCACGCGCAGTCAGACTGGCGTGAAGCCCGCCACCTCGCGTCCATCGAGATTGCGGTTCTCGCAGGGCCCTGCGGGACGAGCGGTCCCGCGGCCGTGCGAACGTACGCACGCCGAAGCGGAGAACCACGCTCGACCCGTAGGAGCAGTCTAGCTTGCGCTCGGCGCTGGGTCGACTGCGGCGCCCGGGCGGCCCGCCGGCCTGACTACCGCGTGCCGGTGCGCTGATCGACGGCCTCCAGCACTCCAGACCGGGCCTTGCGGTCGCGCTCGTAGTCGCGCACGCGGGTGGCCTGCTCCGCGTCGCCGTCACGCAGTATCGCAACGATCGCGTCGGCGTTCTGCTCGTCGTATCCGGGCCAGGGCTCCTCTCCCGAGAGTTTTGCGATCTTGTCGGTGATCGTCGCGCGGTTCTCGTGCTTGCGCTCGTAGGCGTCGATCATGCGCAGCTCACGCTGGCTGAAGCCCTTGAGCCTCGCCGTGATGTCGGCGGCGGTCTGCTTGCCGTAATCCTTGATCGGCAGGTCCTGCTCGGTGGCGAGGACGCCCTTGATGGCGCCCTCGGCTGCTGCGACTCCGGGGATCTTGCGGGCCTTGTCGCTGATGCTCACGGTTGCTCCTTGGTTCGGTGGGAGGACCAGCGGACGCTGGTCCACGACGCGCGGGCTTTGGCTAGCCATCGCCGTGGGCGATGGCGGGTGTCGAGAGGGCGAACGCCTTACGGGCGACAGACCCGGTTGGCAAGAGCGGGGCGAGCGGCGAACAAGACTCGACACGTGCCGTCAAGAGGGTGTAGCCGTCCCAGCGCAGGCCAAACGCACCTGCGGCCTTCTGTGCGCACAGTCACACGGCACTCGTGGCCCCGATCCGGAGCCTCGAGGCCCGAGTGGCATCGCCGGGATCGACGGCTCCGTATCAGCTCCCTACGTCCGGGACTCGGGTACTTGGCTCGCGTACGGACTCCTCCTGCTTTGCCGGGTTCGGCGCGCGCCGCGCTCGTGCTCGTGCTCTGCGGCGACCGGCACCCGTGCCGCCCCAGCCTGACCCGAACGTCCGGCGTGCTCCACGTTCTCCACGGCTCGCCGCGTCGCGTCAGCGCGCGCCGTTGGCGGACGCCAGGTCGCGCCGGAAGCCGGGTGCGCGGATGAGCTTGATCGGCTTGTGCGGCGGCGTGGGCTCGACGTAGAACGCAACGCCGTCGCGCTCCTCGATCGCCGTCACCGCCGCCTCCTGGCGGCGCCACGCGAGCGCGCCGATGATCGCGAAGCCGCACGCGATCCCCGGGATCTGCGGGGCGAAGAGGCCCAGGCCGAGGGCCAGGATCGTCGACAGCAGCAGCGGCCACATGCGGTTGAGCAGCAGGCTGCCGGGACGCTGCTCGGGCAACGACGTCGTCGACTTCGCCGAGGCGAGCAGGCGGGCGATCGGCGAGTTCGTCTCGTTGCGGCGCCCGAGCCACGTGCCGATCATCCCGGCGACGATCCACCAGCCGGCGATGACGAGGACGAGCGTGTCGTCGGCGCTGCGGCTGGCGGCCACGACCGTGACCGCAGCCAGCACGGTCGCGGCGCCTGCGCAGAGGACGACGGCCGCGCGGAGGAAGTCCACGAACCGCACCGCGACCGGCTACGACGCGAGGGTGGCGAGGAGCTCGCGCACGCCGAGCGGCCCGTCGACGAGCAGGTCGGAGGCCTCCTCGAGCTCGGGCAGCGTCTCGTCGGAGCGGACGCCGACGCAGACGGCGGCACCGAGCTCGCCCTCGGCGACGAGCGCGCGCAGAGCCGCGAAGGCATCGAGGTCGGTGCGGTCGTCGCCGGCGTAGAGGCCCGCGGCGAAGTGACGGCCCGACAGCAGCCGCCGGACGCCGCGACCCTTGTCGATCACGACCGGTGGGCGGACCTCGAGGACCTTGCGGCCCCAGTGCGTCGCCAGCCCGGCCTCCTTCGCGCGCTCGGCGACCTCCCGCACGGCGGCCTCCGCGGCGGCCTCGTCGGGCGCGCCGCGCCAATGGAAGGCGGAGATCGCACGCTTGTCCTCGGGGCGCACGCGCAGGCGCTGCAGCTCCGCGCTCCAGACGTCGCGCGCGAAGGCCCGCACGGCCTCCTCGTACGCCGCGATCTCGGGGTCGATCTCGACCTCCGTGCCGCCGGCCGCCAGCAGCTCGGTGCCGTGGTTGCCGACGTAGGCGATCGACCCGAGCGAGACGATCCGCCGCGCGGTCGCCGACTGGCGCCCGCTGATGCAGCCGACGAGCCCGTAGCGCTTGGCGACCGCGATGAGCTGGACGCGGGTCGGCTCGGGGACCTGCGCATCGTCGGCATGGCGAACGATGGGAGCGAGCGTCCCGTCGATGTCGAGCAGCACGGCGGCGCGGGCCGGATCGGCTCGCACCGGCTCGAGCGCCTCGACGAGCGTGGCCGCTGCAGACATGACTTCTAGTATGGCGCGATGCCCTCGCGCCGAACGCAGACGCTCGCCGCGATCGGGACGCTGGCAGGGCTCTTCAGCGGGCTCTTCGGCGTCGGCGGCGGGGTCGTGATCGTGCCGCTGCTCGTGCTCTGGCTGCACTTCGACGAGCGCGTCGCGACCGGCACGTCGCTGGCCGCGATCGTCGTCGTCGCATCGGTCGCGAGCGCGGTCCACGGCGCCTACGGCAACGTCCACCTCGGCGACGG
>DASWQM010000093.1:0-3123 GCA_036403675.1 Solirubrobacteraceae bacterium
GGGCTTCATCGAGCACGACCTCGGCCGCGAGCAGCTCATCGCCCGCGGCCTGGACCCCGACGACGTCGACCGCGTCATCCGCCTCGTGGACCGCGCCGAGTACAAGCGCCGCCAGCAGCCGCCCGGGATCAAGATCACGACGCGGGCCTTCGGCCGCGACCGCCGGGTCCCGATCACGAACCGGTACCAGGGGTAGCAGCGGCGCTTCCTCTCAATGCCGCTGTTCTCCGGCGTCGGCGCCGCCGTCAGCCGACGAGTCGCCCTCCACCGGCCGCACCGCGATCGTCATCCGCGTCAGCGCGCACAGCCTCCCGGCGTCGTCGGTGAACTCGACGTCCCAGACCCACGTCGTGCGGCCGCGGTGGCGGCGGATCGCTCGCGCGTGGATCGTGCCGTCGGTGATCGGGCGCAGGAACGACGTGTTGTTGGAGAGGCCCATCGCGGCGTTGCCCTCGGGCATGACGACGAACGCCGTGCCGAGCGACGCGAGCGTCTCGGCGATCGACGCCAGCACCCCGCCGTGGAGCAGCCCGAAGGGCTGGCGAAGCTCGTCGCGGAGGGCCACCTGCCCCACCACGAGGTCGTCCTGGCGCTCGAGCAGCTCGAGTCCGTAGAGCGCGTCGAAGCCACCTGGCTGCGGGAAGACGAGCTCGCTCTCCATGGGCCGCGGAACCTTATCGGGGGCCCCCCGCGGGCAGGCCGCGGGGCCGTCTCGCCGCGGCCCTGCGTTGGCTAGGGTTGCGCGTCCAATGGGATCCCTCGAGAGCCTCAACGACGGCCAGCGCGCCATCCTGCAGCTGCTGCTGGGCAAGGGCAAGTCCTACGACGACATCGCCCGGCTGCTGCACAGTGACACCGGCGCCGTGCGCCGCCGCGCGCAGGGCGCCGTCGACGCGCTCGGACCCGACCGCTCCGATGTCCCCGATGACCGCCGCAACGAGATCGCCGACTACCTGCTCGGCCAGCAGACCGCCTCGCAGCGCGCGGCGACGCGCGAATACCTCGAAGGCTCATCCGGCGGGCGCGGCTGGGCGCGTTCGGCCGCGGCCGGGCTGGCGCCGTTCGCGGCCGACGACGCGCTGCCCGACATCCCGGCCGAGCGCGAGGAGGTCGCCGAGGCGTTCGACGCGCTCGACCGCCGCACCGCGCGCCAGGAGGAGGTTCAGCGCAGCTCGCAGCTCGGCGGCCGGCTCATCGCCGGCGGCCTCGGCGTCGTCGTCGCGATCATCATCATCCTCGTCGTCAGCCTCACGGGCGGCTCCGACAGCGGCAACGGCCAGTCCGCGTCCAACACCATCACCGCGACCACCCCCACCACCCCGACGCTCGGCGGCGATGCGCGGGTCTTCCTCCAGGGCGCGCTGGCCCCGCCCGCCGGCAGCGACTCGAAGTCCAGCGGGCAGGTCGCGCTCGTCGTCTTCCCCGACACCAAGCGCTTCCGGCTCGCGCTGGAGGCGACGAACCTCCCGCCGAGCAGCAACCAGGGGTCGGCCTACGGCGTCTGGTTCTACACCTCGCCGAAACAGGCGCAGTTCCTCGGCTTCCCAAACAAGGTCGTCGGCGCCGACGGCAAGCTGCAGACCGTCGCGGACCTGGCCCCCAACACGCCGGGCTACCGCGAGGTGCTCCTCACCCGCGAGACGAGCCAGTCGCCCAGCCGGCCGGGCACGATCATCCTGCGCGCCCGCCTCCTGCGCGTCAGCGACGCCGGCACGCCGCAGCAGGGCACCGGGACCCAGACGACGCCGTAGCTCGTCAGCGCCCGACGAGCGCCTCGAGGCCGTCGAGCGCCTCGTCGAGCTGGCGCGCCGCCGCCGCGCGCACCATGAACGCCCCGAGCAGCGCGAGGCCGCGCGGGCGCTGCGACAGCGAGATCGCGACGCGCGTCGCGTCGCCCTCGGGCTCCAGGCGGATCTCCGTCTCCGACCGCGACAGGATCCGCTCGAAGGGCGTGCCGGCGACCTGCTGTGCCCACGAGCGCCGGCTCGGGGGATCAGAGGACAGCACGCGGAAGTCCGCCCGCACCGGCGTTCCGCGCTCCGTCCGCAGGACCTCGGTGAAGCCGTCGTCGTCGACGGCCTCCACGCGCGACACGCGCGGCCACCAGCGCGGCAGGTGATGCGCGTCGCCGACGATCCTCCACAGGTCCTGCGGGGACGCCCGCAGCGTCCGCGAGCGTCGAACGGTCGCCACTTACTCGGCGTCGTACGTGATCAGCGCGCGGACGTCGTGCGGCGCCAGCCGCTCGCGCCCCCCAAGGAACGCCAGCTCGATGAGGAACGCGCAGCCGACGACCTCTGCGCCGAGCTGCTCGACGAGCGTGCACAGCGCGCTGGCGGTCCCGCCCGTGGCCAGCAGGTCGTCGTGGACGAGGACGCGCGCTCCGGGCGAGAACGCGTCGGCGTGCAGCTCCAGGCTGTCTGCGCCGTACTCGAGCGAGTAGTCGGCGCTCACGGTGTCGTGCGGCAGGCTGCCGGGCTTACGGGCGAGCGCGAAGCCGGCCCCGAGCTCGCGCGCGACGGCCGGGCCGAGCAGGAAGCCCCGCGCCTCGGGGCCGATGAGGACGTCCGGGCACAGGTCGCGCGTGGCGTCGGCGAGGCTGCGCACGGCGGCGTCGAGGCCCGCCGGGCTGGCGAGCAGCGGCGTGATGTCGCGGAAGACGATGCCCCGCTTCGGGAAGTCGGGAATCGACCGGATGTAGCTCTCGAGTTGCGCGTCCGCGCTCATCGCACCACTAGCCGACGATCTTGCGCAGGTCGCGGATGAGCAGCAGGTGCTTGAGGTGCGACGCGACCGCAGCGAGGTTCTCGAGCGCCTCGAGCGCCTCCTTGCGACGCTCGGGGTTGCGGGAGCGAAGGGCCGGCGCCAGGATCTGCTGCAACAGCGCCGCCTCGCGATCGGCGGAGGAGCGGAAGACGCGCAGGTTGCGTCCGCCGACGCCGTAGCGCGCGAGCTCGGTGACCGCGCGGATGATCTCGCGCTCGGTCTCGTCGTAGTACTGCGTGCCGGCGCGCACCTCGCCCTTGATGACGCCGTAGTCCTCGAGCTCCTTCACGAGCTCCGGCGCCGCGCGCGTCTCCTCGAGCACGTCCTCGAGCGCGTAGAGCGCGCCGCGGTCCTGCA
>DASWQM010000094.1:0-2131 GCA_036403675.1 Solirubrobacteraceae bacterium
GATCCCCGCTGTCGCTCGTCGACCTCAACCGGACGCTGCTCGCGCGCCAGCTGCTGCTCGACCGGCGCGCGGCGCCGCTCGTGCGCGCGCTGGAGGCCGTCGCCGGACTGCAGGCGCAGGACCCGGTCGCGCCGCTCGTCGGCCTGCAGTCGCGGGTGGAGGGCTTCGAGCCCGCGGAGCTGACGCGCGCGCTCGGGCGGCGCTCGGTCGTGCGCGGCACGCTCATGCGCGGCACGGTGCATCTCGTCTCGGCCGGCGACTACCTGCGCCTCGAGCCGGCCGTCCGGCCGATGATCGCCGACCTGCACCGCCAGTACCTGCGCGGCCGGGAGCAGATGTCGGAGGAGGCGGTCGCGGAGATCACCCGCACGGCGCTGGCGATGGCGGCCGAGCCGGTGGCCGTCGCGGCGCTGCGCGAGCGCTTCGGCGAGGACGGCTGGTGGCGCATCCGCCGCGCGGGCCGCTTCCTCTACGCGCCGGTCGAGGGCGCGCGCGGGGGCTTCGGGCGCAGTGCCGTGCTCGTCGCGGCGGACGCGTGGCTGGGGGAGGGCTCCGCGTCGGAGGAGGAGGCGCTCGCGCACCTCGTCCGCCGCGGCCTCGCGGCGTTCGGGCCGCTGACGCTCGCGGATCTGGCGGCGTGGAGCGGCCTTGCGGTGGCGACGCTGCGGGGGGTCGTCGAGCCGCTTGCGCTCGTGCGCCGGCGCGACGATCGCGACCGCGAGCTGCTCGACCTGCCGCGCCGCGTCGTGGTGCGCGGCGACGTCCGGGCGCCGCCACGGCTGCTCGCGCCGTTCGACAACACGATCCTCGCGCACGCCGACCGCACGCGCGTGATCGACGACGACGCGCGGCGGACCGTCATCCGCGGCGGCATCGTCGACGCCGTGGTCCTCGTCGACGGCTTCGTGCGCGGGCGGTGGAGGATCGCGCGCGCGAAGCGCTCGGCGGAGCTGGTGCTCGAGGCGTTCGCCCCAATTCCGCGCGCGCACGCGCGGGCGCTGCGGGCGGAGGCGGAGCGGACGCTCGCGTTCGCCGAGCCGGCGGCCGAGCGGTTGACGGTGCGCGGCGTCTGAGGCGTTCGCGCGAACTCGTCGCACATGCGGTGCAGTTCCGGCACAGGCTGGCCGTAGCGCCGTCGCAGGCACCGCTCCTAGGGTCCGTTCCGTCCGCACCGGGCCTCAAGATGCCCGTCTCAGCCAGAGAAGAAAGGTCCTCCTCCCATGCCCGTCACCGAAGACGAGAAGGCCGTCAAGGCCCGCGACGCCGCCCTCCAGGGCGCGCTGACCCAGATCGAGCGCCAGTTCGGCAAGGGCACCGTCATGCGCATGGGCGACGAGGGCGCGAAGGTCCGGGTCGGGGTCGTGCCGACCGGGGCGCTGGCGCTCGACCTCGCGCTGGGGATCGGCGGCGTGCCGCGCGGGCGCATCGTCGAGGTCTTCGGCCCGGAGTCCTCCGGCAAGACGACGCTGATGTACCACATCATGGCCGAGGCCCAGAAGCTCGGCGGGGTGTGCGCGTTCATCGACGCCGAGCACGCGATGGACCCGCTGTACGCGCGGGAGATCGGCGTCGACATCGATGAGCTGCTCGTCTCCCAGCCCGACTACGGCGAGCAGGGGCTCGAGATCGCCGACATGCTGGTGCGCTCCGGCGCGGTCGACGTGATCGCGGTCGACTCGGTCGCCGCGCTGACGCCGCGGGCCGAGCTCGAGGGCCAGATGGGCGACCAGACGGTCGGCCTGCAGGCCCGGATGATGTCGCAGGCGATGCGCAAGCTGGCCGGCAACCTGAACCGCGCGGACACGCTGTGCGTGTTCACGAACCAGATCCGCGAGAAGGTCGGCGTCATGTTCGGCTCGCCCGAGACCCAGCCGGGCGGCCGGGCGCTGAAGTTCTACGCGTCGCAGCGGCTCGACATCCGCCGCATCGAGACGCTGAAGGACGGCGTCGAGGCGGTCGGCAACCGCGTGCGCGTGAAGGTCGTCAAGAACAAGGTGGCGGCTCCGTTCCGCCAGGCCGAGTTCGACATCGAGTACGGCCGCGGGATCTCGTCCGAGGGCTGCATCCTGGACCTCGCGCTGGAGCACAACCTGGTCCAGAAGTCGGGCTCGTTCTTCTCCTACGGGGAGGA
>DASWQM010000095.1:0-26130 GCA_036403675.1 Solirubrobacteraceae bacterium
TGGGATGCGGCACACGCCCGGGCGCTGCGCGCCACGCTCGTACTGCTCGATCTCGCCGATCCCCGCCCGCGGCGTCCGCACGCGCTCGCGTGGCATCCGCCGGTCTTCGCGATCGGCGTGTCCTGCACCGAGCCGCCCAACGACGCGCGGCTGCGCCCGTTTCGCGAGGGCGCCGGCGAGCTGCTCCAGCGCGTCGCCGACGGGCTGCCGCACGGACAGACCGGCAGGAAGCAGCCGCTGGGCTTCGTCAACCAGGAGGCCCACGCCTGGACCACGCTGCGCGCGGACCGGTCGTGGACCGCGCTCCTGCATCGTGACGGCGCCGCCGGAGTGGCATTTGGCTGCGCGGCGCCAGGCGCATCGCTCGATGTCCTGCGAGCGCCCGGCGGGCCTCTGCACATGGCGTGGACCGCCGCCGTCGACCTGCTGGTCAACGCGCTCGACGGCGCGGGACGCGCGCGCCTGAGCGTGCTCGTCAACGGCGCCCTGCCCCGCTTCAGGCAGCAGCCGGTGTTCTACGTCGACCGCGCGATCGAGCTCGCGCCGCCATCGGACGACGAGGTCGCGAGCGTGTTCCGGGAGATCGAGCTCGCGACCGACTCGCTGCCTTCGGACGCACCTGCCACGTAGCGAGCGGGGGCCGCGCCCAGCGGCGAAGGCGGCGTGGCCGCGCCGCGTTGCACCGCCGATCGATGTCGTTGTGCATGCAACCAGAAGGCTCTATCGTTGTAGGCATGGCAACGACGACCGACTTCCCCACGGCGCGGCCGCTGACGCCCGCCGAGCTGCGGGCATGGCGAGGCATGCTGCGCGCGCACGCGGCGCTCGCGAAGGCGCTCGACGCTCAGCTCGAAGCCGCCCACGGGCTGCAGCTCAGCTCCTACCAAGTGCTCATGTACCTCGCTGACGCCGAGAACGAGCGGATGCGGATGTGCGACCTCGCGTCCTCGATCCTCCTGAGCCGCAGCGGCCTGACGCGCCTCGTCGACCGCCTCCAGCGCGAGGGCCTGCTCGAGCGCGTCGCCTGCCACGACGACGCCCGCGGCGCGTTCGCGAAGCTCACGCCGCTCGGGCGCGAGCGGCTTGCGGCGGCGCGCGCGACGCACCTCGCCGGCGTGCGGGCGATGTTCCTCGACCTCTTCACGCCGGACGAGCTCGAGTTGCTCGGCGGCGCGTGGGAGCGCGTGCTCGCCACAGCGGGCTTCGGCTGCTGCAAGATCTAAGCGCATGCCGCTTAGGTTTCCTTGCGGAAGCCTTGACAGGCAGCGACTTAGGTTTTATACCTCCAGAAAGTCAGGACAGAACCCGCCCAGACCCGCAGGAGGTATGACATGGCACTCGTACGTTGGGACCCGGCGCGTGAGCTCGACACGCTGCAGGGCGAGATGAACCGACTCTTCTCGAGCTTCTTCGACACGCCGACGCCCGGCAACGGCAGCGCCGTCCGCCGCTGGATCCCGGCGATGGACCTCGTCGAGACCGACGACCACTTCGTCCTCAAGGCCGATCTCCCCGGCGTCGCTGAGTCCGACGTGAACATCGTGTTCGAGAACAACGTCCTCACGCTCTCCGGCGAGCGCATGGCCGAGCACGAGGCCAAGAAGGACGGCTACTACCGCCTCGAGCGCACGAGCGGCTCGTTCTCGCGCTCACTCACGCTGCCCGACGGCATCGACGCCGGCGCCGTCACCGCGAAGTTCGACAACGGCGTGCTCGAGGTCCGTATTCCCAAGCCGGCAGAGGCCAAGCCGCGCCGCATTCAGATCGACGTCGGCGGCGCCGAGCCCAGGACGATCGACTCCGCCGAGTAACGGAGTGCACTGCCCGGGCCCCGGCTCGCGTCGCGCGGGCCGGGTCCTGCGGTCGTCTGAGCACCACGATCAGGACGCACATACGCTGCGGGGCTGATGAGCGCCCTGCAGATCCTGCACCGGGACCCCGCTTCGCTCGCGCGCGCCGCGGTTCTGCGTACCGCCCACGGCGACGTGCGCACGCCGGCGTTCGTGCCGCTGGCGACGAAGGCGACGGTCAAGGGGCTCGAGGCGCGCGAGGTCGCGGCGCTCGGCTACGACATGGTCCTCGGCAACACGTTTCACCTCTTCCTCGATCCCGGCGCCGAGCTCGTCGGGCACTTCGGCGGGCTGCATGACTTCATGGGCTGGCGCCGGCCGATCATCACCGACTCCGGCGGCTTTCAGGTCTTCTCGATGGGCCACGGCACCGTCGCCGACGAGATCAAGGGCCGCGCCCCGAGCGGGCCCGACCGCATGGGCCGCGTGCTCGCCATCGATGAGGACGGCGTCCGCTTTCGCTCCTACATCGACGGCTCCGAGCGCTTCATGGGCCCGGAGACGTCGATGGAGGTGCAGGCTGCGCTGGGCTCGGACGTCGCGCTCGTCTTCGACGAGTGCACGCCCTTCAACATCGGTCGCGACTACACCGCGCGCTCGACCGCGCGCACGCACCGCTGGCTCGATCGCTGCCTGGCCTGGCACGAGCAGCACGGCCCGCCGGGCCAGCTCGTCTACGGGATCGTGCAGGGCGGGGTGCACGAGGACCTGCGCATCGCCTCCGCCCAGGAGGTGGCCGCACGACCTGTGGACGGCATCGCGATCGGCGGCTCGCTCGGCGCGGAGAAGCGGCAGATGTACGAGGTCGTCGGCTGGGCGATCTCGGCCATCGACGAGGCGCGGCCGCGGCACCTGCTGGGCATCGGCGACGTCGACGACCTCATCCGCGGCGTCGAGCTCGGGATCGACACGTTCGACTGCGCGATGCCGACGCGGCTCGGCCGCCACGGCGTCGCGATCGTGCCCGAGCCGGAGGCGCGCTGGCGCGTCGACCTGACCGCCTCGCGCTGGCGCCTGAGCGACGAGCCGATCATGGAGGGCTGCCCGTGCCCGGCCTGCAGCGGCGGCCACTCGCGCGGTTACCTGCGCTACCTCCTGCACAACCGCGAGCTCACCGGCGTGCGGCTGATGACGCTCCACAACCTCGCCTACCTCGCGCGGCTCATGGCCGACCTGCGCGGCGCGATCGCCGCGGGGACGCTCGCCGATCGCGCGGCGGCGCTGCGGGCGGGGGCGGCGCCGGGCGCGGTCGCGCCCGCGCTGCGTCCCGGGTAGGGGTCGCAGGACGACCACAGGGCACGACGGTGGCGCGTGCGGGCCGTTTCACCCGACGCGCGAGAGTCGACCCGCCGATTCCGACCACATGCACGCCCGCGGGCGCCAGCCGCGACGGAACCGGGTGGGCTGAAACCGCCCGACTCACCATCCCTTCATCGATGCCGTTCACGAACGCCGGTCTCACCGCGTGGGCGACGCTCAGCGCGTGTTGTCGTCGATGAGCCGGTCCATGTCGTTGACGATCGAGTCCGTCGAGTTGCCGTTGACGGGGCGGATCTGCACGGACGTCGAGCCGCCCTGCGAGCTGGCGATCGCGAACGCGAGCGCGGCGACGAGGACCCCGACGAGCAGCACGATCAGCAGCGCCCTGCCGTTCCCGGCGCGGCGCTGCCCGGCGGTGTCCCCGAACCGTGGCGGCAACGGCATCGGCTCGTAGGCCGGCGGCGACGCAGGCGCAGGCAGCGGCTCCAGGCGCCGGGAGCGCGCGCCGGGTGCGGCGCGCGTGGCCGCCGTCTGCTCGCGGCGGGTCAGCAGTGCCGTCGCGGCGGTCGCGTCCTCGCCGGCGGGCGCGATGCCGCGCGCGCCGTCGTGCAGCGCGGCGCGCATCTCGTCCGCGCTCGCGTAGCGCTGCGCGGGCTCCAGCGCGAGGGCTCGCTGGACGGCGAGCGCGAGTGACGCAGGCACCTCGGGGGTGACCTCATCGAGCCGGACGGGAGTCTGGCGCTCCTGCATGAGCGCGAGCTCGGTGAGCGACGCCGCGTCGTAGGGGAGCCGCCCGGCGAGCAGCTGGTAGGTCACCACGCCGAGGCCGTAGAGGTCCGCGGCCGGCCCGACCTCGCCGCCGCTGGCCTGCTCGGGCGCGAGGTAGGCCGCCGTGCCCAGGACCGATCCGGCCTGGGTGATCTGCGACGTCTGGCTGCCCAGCGCCTTGGCGATCCCGAAGTCGGCGAGCTTCACGGCGCCCTCGTCGGGGCGCAGGATGTTGCCCGGCTTGACGTCGCGGTGGATGACGCCCATGCGGTGCGCGTGGGCGAGGCCGCGGCAGGCGCCGCCGACAAGCTCGAGCGTGTCGCCCACGCCGAGCCGCGTCTCGTCGCGCAGGATCTCCGCGCCGGAGTGGCCGCGGATGTACTCCATGACGATGTAGTGGCGGCCGCTGGCCTCGTCGAGGCCGAAGTCGAAGACCTGCACGATGTTCGGGTGCACGAGCCGCGCTGCGGCGAGCGCCTCGCGCCGGAAGCGCGAGATGAACTGGCTGTCGTCGGCGAGGTGCTCGGCGAGGAGCTTCACCGCGACCTGGCGCTCGAGACGCCGGTCGAGCGCGACCTGGACCGTCGACATGCCGCCGTAGCCCAGCCGCTCGCCGAGCTCGTAGCGCCCGGCGATGACGACCGTCGCCATCACGGCACCTCCGGCGAGACGCCGCCGCTCGGCGGCGGTGGCACGGGCTCGGCCGGCAGCGTCCCGACGGTGTCGGTCGGGGGTGGCGAGGTCGTCGTGTCGGGCGGCGTGGTGGTCGTGTCGGTCGGCGTCGTCGTTGTCGTCGTGTCGGTCGGCGTCGTGGTGGTGTCGGTCGGCACCGTCTCGGTCACGGTCGGCGTGGTCTGGGTCTCGGTCGGCACGTTGTTGGCGTTGCAGTCCGCGACGGCCCTGCGCTGGAGGCGGTCGGCGCCGTTGCGCAGCGCCTGGACGAGGCGCGCGTCGACCGAGCGCGGGAGCCCGTCGATGCGGGTGTTCACCCGGCGCAGCGAGCTTGCGAGCGAGTCGCAGCGGCCGTCGGCGACGCGCCCGCGCACGTCCTCGAGCTGGCGCTTGAGGGCCGAGGCGTCGGCTGCCGGAATGCCGCCGCGGGTGGTCTGGCCGCAGGCGGCGAGCAGCGCGGTGCTGACGCCGAGCAGGAGAGCGATGAGGTGGGGGAGGCTGCGTCGCATCGTCATTGACCGTACCCAAGGCGCTCGGCGAGGGAGTCGGGCAGGCGCGCGGCGCGGATCGCCGCCGCGGCGCCGGCGACGTCGTACTCGACCCGCCGCCAGCTCGCGCGCAGCCGGTCGAGGTCGAGCATGAGCCAGGCCGCGCGGGGATCGCCGTCGCGCGGCTGCCCCACCGATCCGGGGTTCAGCAGCCACTCGCCGGCGCTGACGTCGAGCGCGTCGCCGTGGCGGCGGGGCTCGCCCGTCGCCACCTCGCCGTCCATCCGCACGAACGACAGCGCCACGTGCGAGTGGCCGATGAGCGCGACGCGCTGGCGCTGGACGTCGAAGCACAGCTCGGCGAGCAGCGCGCTGAGGACGTACTCCCACACCGGGTCGCGCGGGCTGGCGTGGTAGAGCCCGATAGCGCCCTCCTCGCCCTCCGGGCGCAGCGCGCGGAGGAACTCGAGGTTGGCGTCGCTGATCGTCTCCTGCGTCCAGCGGGCGGCGATCGCTGCGCCGGTCGAGAACTCGTCGAGGCCGATCTCCCCCGTGACGCCGAGGTCGTGGTTGCCGGCGAGGCAGATCGCCGCGTGCCGGCGGGCGAGCTCGACGCAGGCGTCCGGCTCGGCACCGTAGCCGACGAGGTCGCCGAGGCACCACATCTCGTCGGCGCCGGCGTTCTCGGCATCGGCGAGCACCGCCTCGAAGGCGTGCCGGTTGCCGTGGATGTCGGAGAGGATCGCGACCTGCATCTCGTAGAGTGAGATCGTGGACCGGACGCGCCTCCGCTGGGCAGTGGCCGTGGGGGCCGCCGTTGTCGTTGCGGAGCTCGCCGTGCTCCTCCTGCGGCCGCGCGACGGCGTCATCGAGCCCGCTGAAGTGCGTGCGCAATCGTACTTCAGCGACTCCGAGATCGAGCGGGCTCGCGAGTACCGGCGCCCGCAGCTTGCGCTGTATGGCGGCGTCCTCGCCGTCGAGCTGGGGGTGCTCGCGCTGTTCGTCGCCCGCCCGCCCGCGCGCCTGCGAGGTCCGTTCCGCCGTCCCGTGCTGGCCGGCGCCGTCGCCGGCGCGGCGCTCTCGATCGGCGTGTCGGCGGCCGTCCTGCCGCTGAAGGTCGTCTCGCGCGAGCGCGCCAAGGACGTCGGCCTCGTGACGCAGTCCTGGAGCGGCTACGCCCGCGACACCGCCGTCTCGTGGGGCGTCGGCGCGATCATCGCCGGTGCGGGCGCCGCCGCCGGCCTGGCCCTCATCCGCCGCTTCCCGCGTCGCTGGTGGGTGCCCGGCTCGGTGCTCGGCGTCGCGTTCGGGGTCGTGAGCATCTACGCCGGGCCGGTCGTGCTCGACCCGCTCTTCAACACGTTCAAGCCGCTGCCGCCGGGCCAGGCGCGCTCCGACGTGCTGGAGCTCGCGCGGCGCGCCCACGTCGACGTCGGTCAGGTCTACGCCGTCGACGCCAGCCGCCGCACGACGGCCGCCAACGCGTATGTCACCGGCCTCGGCACGACGAAGCGGGTCGTGCTCTACGACACGCTCCTGGAGAACTTCTCGCGCGACGAGCTGCGCCTCGTCGTCGCCCACGAACTTGGCCACGTCCGCCATCACGACGTGCCCAACGGCCTGCTGTACCTCGCGATCGTCGCGCCGTTCGGGCTCTTCGCGGTCGCGCGCCTGACCCAGCACCTGGCGCCACAGGAGGGCCTGCGGCCCGGGCCCGCGATCCTGCCGGCGCTCGCGCTGAGCCTCACGGTCATGGCGACGACGATCGGGACGATCTCCAACCAGCTCAGCCGCGAGGTGGAGGCGCGCGCCGACTCCTTCTCGCTGGTGCTCACGGGCCAGCCCAAGCCGTTCATCTCCTTCGAGCGGCGGATCGCGGTGCGCAACCTCGCCGACCCCGACCCGCCAGGCTGGCAGACGTACCTGCTGGCGACGCACCCGCCGATCATCGACCGGATCGGCATCGGCGTCGCATACGAGCGCGGGCAGCGGGAGTAGCGGGCCGCGGCGGGCCGGTCCCGGCGCCCAGGTCGCCGGGCTCCGGCTGCGCGGCCGGCCGGCCGGTCTGCACCTCGGTGACCGGCTTGGCGCTCAGGTCGTCCAGCGGCGCGCCCGTCGTCGTCGGGCTCGTGGTGGCGGGCATCGTCGTCGTGCCGGTGGTCCGCGCCGACGCGGCGCCCGCGCTCAGCCCGGCCACGACGCACAGTGCAAGGACGCCCGGGCGCGCGCATGATGTCGCGACGGTGGACGCCGCGCCGGATAGGACCCACAGCGCTCCGCCCGCGGGAGCGCCGGCCGTTCTAGCCGGAGATGATCGTGATGCGGCGGGGGTGCGGGTGGTGCATGCGCGCGAGCGCGTACAGCCACACAGCGTCATGGTCTTCGGGTGGGAGGTTGGCGGGAGAGATGAGCTCGTGCTCGATGTCGTCCATGCCGACGCCGTCGGCGACGGCAGCTTCGATGAGAGCGCGGAGCTGCGCTGGCGGGATTCCGTTCATGCGGCCGAAGGTTGCGCCGCTGTCAACGCCGCGTCAAGCGGGAATAACAAACGTTCTACGTTTCCTCGCCCGGGCGCGGCGGTGCGCCGCCCCCGAACTCGGGCAGATTCTTGATGCCCTCGCGCGTCGCGTACTTCGAGTAGGAGTCCTCCAGCGCGTCGGCGAGCTCGCGCATGAACTTCGGCGAGAGGTTCACGCGCGACACGACGATGCCGGGGATCTCGTCGGCGTCGATCTCGTGATCGACGCGGGCGAACGTGATCGTGAACTCGTAGTCGGAGAACGAGACGTTCGCGAAGTTGGCGTACACCCCGCCCATGTCCTCGGGCGAGAAGTGGATGTTGATGTGACGCTCAGGTTGATCTTCGGCGGCCATCCCAGAACTAGTATCGCAGCGTGCGGATCATCGTCCTTGCGGTCGGGCGGCTGCGCCCGCCCTACGCCGACGATGTGCAGCACTACCTCAAGCTCCTCGCGCGCCACGCGCGGGTCGAGATGATCGAGGTCCGCCAGGAGGAACGGGTCGCCGCGCGCATCCCCGATCGCGCCTTCGTGTCGCTTCTGGACCGCGGCGGCAAGCAGTTCGACTCGCTGTCGTTCAGCCGCTTCCTCGAGGATCGCCGCCAGTCCGCCCGCGACCTCTGCTTCGTCATCGGCGGTCCGCTCGGCCTGCACCTCGACGAGGTCGACCACCGCTTCTCGCTGGGCCCGCTCACGCTGCCGCACCAGCTCGCGCGCGTCGTCCTGCTCGAACAGCTCTATCGCGGCCACAAGATCTTGGCCGGCGAGCCATACCACTACTAACCTGGCCTATGCCCAGCGATCAGGAGCAGCTCGAGCGCTTCACGACGATGAGCCCGCGGCTGCGCGGGCGCCGGAAGCTCGTGGCGTTCACGCGGCGCCTCGGACAGCTCGGGCTGCTCATCGCGGCGCTGCTGCTGACGGGCACCGCCGGATTCGTCCTGACGACCGACAGCGGGCCGTGGGACGCGTTCGTCCTCGCGCTCGACACGGTCGCCACGGTGGGCTCGATCCCGGCGCCTACGAACACCGCGGCGGAGCTCGTGAAGGCGGCGCTGATCGTCTTCGGCGTCGGTACGCTCTTCTACGCGCTCGTCACCGTCGCCGAGTTCTTCGTCGCCGGCCACCTTGGGGAGATCCTCGCGGAGCGCCGCACGCAGAAGGAGATCAACTCGCTCTCGAGCCACTACATCATCTGTGGGTTCGGGCGCGTGGGGCGCCAGGTCGCCCGCGACCTGCGCGGGGCCGGTGCCGCGTACGTCGTCATCGACTCCAACCCCGACAGCCGCGAGCTGGCGGACGCGGTCGGCGTGCGCTTCCTCGAGGGGCAGCCGTCCGACGACGAGCTGCTGCGCGCCGCCGGCATCGAGCGCGCTCGTGGGCACGTCGCGTGCATGGACTCCGACGCCGAGAACATCTTCACGACGCTGACCGCGCGTGAGCTGCGCGCCGACATCGCGATCATCGCCCGCGCCGCCGTCGAGGACTCCGAGAAGAAGCTCAAGCGCGCGGGCGCCGACCGCGTCATCTCGCCGTACAAGTCGAGCGGCACCGAGATGGCCCGCCTCGCGCTGCATCCGCAGGTCAGCGGCACGCAGCAGGTCGCGGCGGCGTACCGCATGGAGGAGATCGAGGTCGGCGCCGGCTGCGAGGGCGCCGGCCGGACGGTCGGCGACGTGCGCGGCGGCGCCTTCATCGTCGGGCTGCGCCATGCCGACGGATCGTTTCACCCGATGCCGGCGGCGGACACGAAGCTCTGCCCGGGGGACGTCGTCATGGCGCTCGGAACACCGAAGACGCTCGACCGGCTCGAGGCCCTGTTCGTCACGGCGCGACCGACGCCCGTCTCGTAGCGGCCGCTCGTTCGTGGCGTCCGTGCGCCCGCTACATCCGTTGCGGTGCCGCGATGCCGAGCAGGTCCAGACCTTGACGGAGGGTACGAGCCGTGAGGTCGCACAGCGCCAAGCGGTTGTCGCGCGCAGCTGGGTCGGCCGCGAGCACGGGACACGCTTCGTAGAAGTCGGTGAACGCCCGTGCGAGGTCGTACAGGTGGCCTGCCAGCCGGTGCGGTTCCAGGACTTGGCTGACCTCGGCGAGGGTGTCGCCGAACGCGTCCAGCTCCAGCGCAAGCTCCCGTTCCGCAGGATGTAGCGCAAGCCTTGGGTCGACCTCCACGGTGATCTCGCCGGCCCTGCGCAGGATCGAGCAGATGCGGGCGTGGGCGTATTGCAGGTAGACGCCGGTATTGCCGTTGAACGACACCATGCGGTCAACGTCGAACACGTAGTCCTTGATGCGCGACGTGCAGAGGTCGGCGTACTTGACCGCGCCGATCCCGGCTTGCTCGGCGATCTGGCTCAGCTCCTCGCCGCTGAGCTCGTTCTCCTTGCCGGCGACGATCGCCCATGCCTTGTCGACCGCCGCATCCAGGAGATCCATGAGCTTGACGGTCTCGCCGGAACGGGTCTGAAACGGCCTGCCATCCGGTCCCAGCACGGTGCCGAAGGCGACGTGGGTGGCGTCGACGCCGTCGGTCAGCCAGCCGGCGCGACGGGCGGCCTCGAAGATGAGGCGGAAATGCAGCGCCTGGCGCGCGTCGACGACGTAGAGGATGCGGTCGGCGTGGAGGTCACGGGTGCGGTGGCGGATGGTGGCGAGATCGGTGGTGTCATAGCCGTAGCCGCCGTCCTTCTTGCGGACCATGAGCGTCACGGGGTTACCATCGGGGCCGGTGACCTCTTCCGAGTACACCACGAGCGCACCATCGCTTTCGACGGCGATACCAGCGGCGGTCAGCTCCTCCACGACCTCCGGCAGCCACGCGTTGTAGAAGGACTCGCCCGCCGAGTCCTCCGGCTCCAGAAGCACGCCGAGCCGCCCATAGATCTCGCCGAAGGCGAACTCGGACTCGGCGACGATGTCGCGCCAGCGGGCGAGGGTCGCCTCGTCCCCGGCCTGCAACGCGACGACTCGTGCTCGTGCGCGATTGGCGAAGGCGGGGTCTGCGTCGAACGCGGCACGCGCCGCCCGGTACAGGCCGTCCAGCACGGAGACACTCGACGTTCCCTCGCTGAGTTGCTCGTGGTGCCACGCGGCGTCCGGGTGCTCGTCGAGGTACTGGATGAGCATCCCGAACTGCGTCCCCCAGTCTCCGACGTGGTTTTGCCTGATCACGTCGGCACCGAGGAAGCCCAGCACGCGGGCGAGGGCGTCACCGATGATGGTGGTGCGAAGGTGCCCGACGTGCATCTCCTTGGCGATGTTGGGCGCCGAGTAGTCGATGACGGTGCGCCGGCCCTGCTCCGGCGTACCGACTCCGAGGCGCGGACGTGCAAGCCGCGTCGCGACCTGCGTCCAGATCGCGGCGTCGGTGACATCGAGGTTGAGGAAGCCCGGTCCCGACACGGTCACTTCCTCGACCGGGGCGCGACCATTCGCCTGCAGCGCATCGGACACGGCGGTGGCCAACTCCGCGGGCTTGGTGCGGGCGCGTTTGGCGAGCGCGAGCGCGACGTTGGACTGGAAGTCCGCGTGCTCGGATCGGCGCACGCCTGGGTCGGCATCGGCCAGGTCGGGCAATGCCCGGCCGATCGCGCCGGCGACGGCGGATTCGACCTGGCGTGTCAGCGAGCCGACCTCGTGCTCATTCAACATCTTCTTCAAGTCTTCCAAGTGCTGCGGCCGATCCCTGTTTCGGCCACGCCGACGCGTCATTGACGACGCCCGTCTCCTAGCCGGCCGCTCGTTAGGCTGGCGTCGTGGCCGGTCCCCTCGCAGAGCTTCGTGACGCAGTCGACGCCGCCTCCGGCGCGGTCGTGGGCACGAACGGCGCGCCAGGTGCGCGGCCGACGCTCGAGCGCCCGAAGAAGGCCGGCTTCGGCGACTACGCGACGAACGCGGCGATGCTGCTCGCGCCGAAGGCGGGGGCGCCGCCGCGCGAGGTTGCCGGACGCCTTGCGCAGGAGCTCGAGGCGCGGCTCGGCCCGGCGCTCGAACGGGCCGAGGTCGCGGGACCCGGCTTCCTCAACCTCTTCCTCTCCGACCGCTGGTGCGTCGGCGCGCTCGCGCACGTGCTGGAGGCCGGGAGCGCGTTCGGCGGCGGCTTCGCGTCGCCGCCCGAGCGGGTGAACGTCGAGTTCGTCTCGGCCAACCCGACCGGTCCGATGACCGCCGCCGGCGGCCGCCACGGGGCCTACGGCGACGCGCTCGCGCGGTTGCTCGAGTTCGGCGGCCACGACGTCTCGCGGGAGTACTACATCAACGACTTCGGCAGCCAGACCCGGCGGCTCGGGGAGTCGATCCAGGCCCGCGCGCGCGGCGATGAGCTGCCCGAGGGCGGCTACGAGGGCGCGTACGTCGCCGAGCTGGCGCAGCGGATCCCCAACGCCGGGAGCGACGACGTCGAGGTCGTCGCGGCGCGCGGCGTCCAGCTTCTGCTCGAGCAGATCCGCACGTCGATGCACGCGATGCGCGTCGACTTCGACGTCTGGTTCTCCGAGCGGGCGCTGCACGAGGGGGAGCCGACGCCGGTCGCGCACGCCTTCGAAGAGCTCGCCGCGCTCGGCGAGACGTACACGAGCGACGGGGCGCTGTGGCTGCGCACGACCTCGCACGGCGACGACAAGGACCGCGTGCTGGAGCGCTCGACCGGCGAGCACACGTACTTCGCGTCGGACATCGCCTACCACCTCGACAAGCTCGAGCGCGGCTTCGACCGGCTCATCGACGTCTGGGGCGCCGACCACCACGGCTACACCGGGCGCATGCACGCGGCGTTCGAGGCGCTCGGCCACGGCGAGGTCGCGCTGGAGCTCATCATCATGCAGTTCGTCAACCTCATCGAGCGCGGCGAGCGGGCGTCGATGTCCAAGCGCCGCGGCGACTTCGTCACGCTCGACGAGCTCATCGCGCAGATCGGCGTCGACGCGGCGCGCTTCTTCATGCTCCAGCGCTCGGCCGACACGACGGTCGACCTCGACCTCGACCTCGCGCGCGAGCAGTCAAGCGAGAACCCCGTCTACTACATCCAGTACGCCCACGCGCGGATCGCGTCGATCCTCAAGAAGGCGGGAGCCGAGCGCGTGGAGGCCGCGCTCGCGGAAGCTTCCGCGTTCGAGGGCGCGCTGCACCCGGCGGAGCGCACGCTCGTCAAGAAGGTGCTCGCGTTCGCCGACGAGGTCGCGGAGGCCGCCGACCGGCGCGCCCCCCACCGCATCGCGGCGTATGCGCTCGAGCTCGCGCAGACCTTCACGGCGTTCTACCGCGACTGCCAGGTCGTGGGGGCCGAGGGCGAGGGCGTGGAGTCGTTCCGGCTCGCGCTCGGCGTCGCGGCGCAGCGGACGATCGCGCGGTCGCTCGACCTTCTCGGGGTCACTGCGCCACAGCAGATGTAGGTCGCGCGACGCGGGACGGCTCGCGGGTCACACGAGTGGCGACTTCTTGGCGTTGGAGCCGAGGAAGTCGCCACTCGTCGAACGGCGCCCGACGTAGTGGCGAGTTCCTCGGGCGTGACGCGAAGAGCTGACCAACCGATGCCGGCGGCTCGTGCGCAGCAGCCCGGCGGCCAGGCGCGTTACCCGCCGTAGCGGGCGAGGTCGTCGTCGAGGCGACGGGCGTCGGAGCTACTGAGGGCAGGCGCCGCCGGGCCCTCGGGCGCGGAAGCGCCGGCGCCGCGCCGGCGCCAGCGCGGCAGCAGCAGCGCGAGCCCTCCGGCGAGCAGCGCGAGGAGTGCGAGCGGGACGGCGTAGGCGGTCAGCCCGACGCCGTCGCTCTCCGGCAGCGCCAGCACGTTGGGCCCGTACTCCCCGACGAGCGCGGTCTTGATCTGCGCCTTCGTGCGGCCCTCGGCGATGAGGGTGCGGATGAGCTCGCGCTCGCGGTCGGGCTGCGGGCCCTCGGCGATGTTCAGGGGGATCTTGCACGTGACGCACATGACCTCGTCCTCGATGTCGACGAGCGAGGCCCGCGGCGCGGCCGCGAGCGCGGCACCGGGAGCAGCGACCGCGACGGCCAGCGCGAGCAGGACGGCGGCGCGCCTCACGACTGCGCCTTGTCGAGCGCGCGGTTGACGAAGGCCTCGTCGATCTGGCCGCGGAAGAGGTCGACGATGCGCCCGTCCCTGCCGATGACGAACGTCTCGGGGACGTTGTTCGTCCCGTAGCGGCGGGCGAGCTTCGTCCCGACGTCGCGGATGTTCGGGTAGTCGAGGCCGTGCCTGCGGACGAACGTCAGCGAGTCGGGCGTGGAGTCGTCGTAGGTCACGCCGAGGACCGTGCCGGCACCGGTCCGCTGCAGGCGCCTCTGCGCGGCCGCGAGCACCGGCGCCTCCGCGACGCACGGCCCGCACCACGACGCCCAGAAGTTCAGGACGACGACCTTGCCGCGCAGCGCGGCGACCGAGCCCGTCCCGGATCCGCCGAGCATCGGCAGCTCGCTGCTCGGCGCCACCGGCCGGTCGCCGCGCGCCACGGCCTGCTCCAGCGAGGTGTCGTCGCTGCGGGCGGTGACGCCGTAGACGAGCAGCCCGACGAGCCCGAGGGCGGCGATGGATGCGAGCACGGGGACGACAAGGCGCCTCATCCCCTGCAGCGTAGAGCGACCCGTGCGCGAGCCGCGTCGGCGGGCGGTGGACCACTAGAATCGCGCCTACTGCGGACGTAGCTCAGTTGGTAGAGCGCAAGCTTCCCAAGCTTGAGGTCGCGGGTTCGAAGCCCGTCGTCCGCTTCCCAGCAGGGTTGGACGGTCGATGAGATCACGGACGACACCGGCGCCCGTGTACACGAGGTCGAGGCCGCCCAGCGCTTCGGGCTCGCCGCGTGACGGGCACTCTCTACGTCGAGAACAACGTCGCTCGCGCGCTCCCCGACGCGATCAACCTCTTCACGCACAACCATGGCTGGACCGCTGTGTGGCACCACGACATCCACCGCGAGATGCAGCGGCGCCAGTACGGCGACGAGTGGTGACTTCGCGACCGGCCCGGCCGCCGCGATGTCGTCCTCCTGTGAACGGATCGGCCCGCAAACGCCCATCGCGCCTGGATGCAGGGCATCGTTATCCACATCGACACGCCCATCTGTAATCCGCAGATAAAGCTGCGCGTCCAGATCACCCGGCGAGGTCTTCGACGAGGTCATGGACACAGCCGCGCACAGCGCCCAGCCGCCGCAGGGACAGCCGGCGATCGATCTCTCGCATGCCGAGCACGGCGTGGCGGGACACGGCACGAGCCCGGTGCCGCGATCGCTGCACCCGTCCGGGTTGGACTGCCCGCTGAGCCCGCGCCAGCGCGAGGTCGTCACGACGCTGATGTGCGGCCTGACCTGCAAGCAGGCCGCCAAGAAGCTCGCTATCTCGCCGAGCACCGTCCGCACCCACGCGCACGTCGCCTACGAGCGCCTTGCCGTCACGAACCTCAGTCAGGCGTGCGTGCTCATGATCCGCCACGGCTGGACGGATCCCGGCGAGCTGCTCCCCGACTATCGCGGCGCGCCGTACACGACCAGAGCGCGGCGGAAGGACTGGCTGCCGAGCCCGGCGCAGCGCCTCTACCTCGACGCCTTCGACCGGCTGTTGCGCGACCGTGACGAGGTGGCGGCCGCGCTCGTGGACTACTACTTCGGAGCGATGATCCGTGAGCGCGGCGTGCCGGACCGCCGCCGCAGCGCAACCGATGTCGACGCGATGTTGCTGGGCATCGCGCGCGGCGTGCTGCGGCCGATGCCGGACGCGCAGGCGGCGTAGGAGGCAGCCGGGCTACGACGCGGAGAGTGCCGCGGCGAGCGCCGCAGGCTCGATCCCTTCCACCACGACGAGCTTGTCGCGCGAGCGCTCGCCGCGCGCCACCGACACCCGCGACGCGGCGACGCCGGCGCGCTGCGCGACGAGCTTGCACAGCGCCGCGTTGGCGCGCCCGTCGACCGGCGGCGCGCTGACGCGCACGACGAGGACGCCGTCGCGCACGCCGACGATCTCGTCGCGGCTGGCGCGCGGCTGTAGCCGGACGGCGATGCGGGACTCGCTCATGCCCGGATCATCGCGCGCCCGGCATGTCGTCGGACCGTCCGCCGGCGGGTGCGGGAAAGCGCACCAGCGTTCGCCTTCCAGCAGCGCGGGCGGCCCGAGATCCTCTGTCGGCGCGCCCACGCGCCGCGCACACTCTCGCGACGATGGCGAAGCTCCTGGTGATCGACGACGAGCCGCGGATCGTCGACTTCCTCGCCCGGGCACTCGTCGCGCACGGCTTCTCCGTCGATCGCGCACGCGGCGGGGTCGAAGGCCTCGCACGCGCCTGCGCCGAGCCGTACGACCTCGTCGTGCTCGACCTGCGCATGCCGCACGTCGACGGCTTCGCCGTGCTCCAGGGAACGCTCGCGACGCGTCCCGAGCAGCGGGTCCTCGTCCTGTCCGCGCTCGGCGACGTGGACACCAAGGTGCGCGCGCTCCAGCTCGGTGCCTGCGACTACCTCACGAAGCCGTTCGCCACCGCCGAGCTGCTCGCGCGGATCGGCGCCCAGCTGCGGCGCGCCGCCGTCGGGCCCGGCCAGGCGAGCCCGCGCGTCGAGCGCCTCGCCGGTATCGAGCTCGACCTCGACCGCCGCACCGCCGACGCCGGCCGCGGCCCGGTCTGCCTCTCGGCCCGTGAGTTCGAGCTCCTGCGCCATCTCATGGTCCGCCAGGGCGACGTCTGCACGCGCGAGGAGCTGCTCAAGGAGGTCTGGGGCTGCGAGTTCGATCCGGGGACGAACGTCGTCGACGTCGGCATCCGCCGGCTGCGCTGCAAGCTCGGCGCCGACGTCGTCGCAACGATCCGCAACGTGGGCTATGCGCTCGAAGCTGCGTAGCCTGCGGCCCGAGCTCGCGTGGGCGCTCTTCGCGATCGCCAACGTCGAAGTGATGTTCATGCTGGACCACTGGCAGACGGTCCCGTTTCACCTCATCTGGGTCAGCCTCACGATCCTCTACGGCTTCCGGCTGTGGAACCCCTGGCCGACGGCGCTCGTCCTGCTCGTCGTCATGGTGACGACCGGGACCGCGCTGCTGCACGCCTCCGTCTCGCACCACCACGGCCTCGACGAGTTCAGCGAGGTGCCGCTCATGGCGGCGATGTTCCTCGCGATGGTCTGGCACGCCCGCCGGCGCCAGGTCGCCGTCGAGGCGCTCGCCCGCGCGTCGGCGCGCGAGCGCGACTTCGCGCGCGACGCCTCCCACGAGCTGCGCACGCCGATCACGATCGCCCGCGGCCACGCCGAGCTCGTGCGCGACGCCGTCGTCGGGTTCGACGAGGAGCGCGACGTCGACGTCGTCCTCGACGAGCTCGACCGCCTCGAGGCGATCACCGCCCGGCTGCTCGCGCTCGCCGCCGCCGACCACGCACACGCGCTCGTGCGCCGCCCGGTCGACGTGCCGCGGCTCGTCGAGCAGACGGCCCAGCGCTGGAGTGCGACCGCGGCGCGCGCGTGGCACTGCGACGCGGCCGCCAGCGGAACGCTGCAGGCCGACACGGGCCGCCTCACGACCGCCCTCGACGCGCTCGTCGAGAACGCCGTCGCCGCCACCGCGGACGGCGATCCGATCGAGCTGCGCTGCCGCGCGGACGGCACGACGCTGCACATCGAGGTCCGCGACGGCGGCCGCGGCATCGCGCCGGCCGACCTCGAGCGCGTCTTCGAGCGCTTCGCGCGCGTCGTCCCGCCCGACGGCGACGCGGCCGAGGGCACCGGCCTCGGGCTCGCGGTCGTCAAGGCGATCGCCGAGGCGCACGAGGGGCGTGTCACCGCAACCAGCGAGCCCGGCGCGGGCACGGCGTTCGTGCTCTCTCTGCCCGGGTTTGCCGCGTCATCGCCTGCGCCCGCGGATGACCGCGCGATGACGGTCGCATGACGGCGCTGTCATCTGGCGCCCACCGACCCGCGCCTGCGGGCATGCTGGTGGTGCCGCACAGCAGCTGACTCCCGTAGGGGCAGGGTGGACCGGCCGCGCGCGCCCCCTTCCGACCCCCCGGCAGGGCGCGCGCGGCACCATCCGCGCGGCGCTAGCCAAGAGCAGGCCCCGTCCTACTGCGACAGGTGACCCCATCTCCACCAGCGGGAGGCCACCATGGCGCAGGACATGAAGACGCTCGTCGAGCCGAACACCTACGAGCTCAGCGGCGACAACACGCAGATCACGTACTCGACGACCGGCGTCGACGGCCAGCCGGCGTTCTCGTACTCGGGCGCGAAGGGCGAGCACAGCTACTCCGGCGACAAGATCCAGTCGCTCGACAGCGCGCTCGGCACCGAGGTGACGGTGACGCTCGAGGACGTCGCAGACATGCACGTCGTCACGCTCACGCTCCTCATCCCCGAGATGTGGGTCGCACCGCACTCCGGCATCGAGGTCCGGACGCTCGCGATCTTCACCGACAAGGAGGAGCCGATCACCGCGCCCATCGGCCTGCCCGCCGTGCGCGAGCAGTACGACGTCGTGAGGCTCGACGGCGAGGGCAAGCTGGTGGACTTCTGAGCGCCACGTCGCTCGCGCGGCCGGCGCGGTGCGCGTTATCCTCGCGCCGCGCGATGGCCGCCTACAGCTTCCTCACGACGTGGTGCGTCGCCGCGCCGATCGAGCCCGTCTGGGACCTCATCTCCTCCAGCGAGCGCTACCCGGAGTGGTGGAAGGGCGTGCGCAACGTCACCGAGCTCGAGCCCGGCGGCGACAACGGCGTCGGCACGCTGTCGCGCTTCGAGTGGCGCAGCCGGCTGCCGTACTCGCTCGAGTTCGACATGCGCGTGACGCGGTCGCAGCCGCCGCACCTGCTCGAGGGCCAGGCGAGCGGCGAGCTCGAGGGCGTCGGCATCTGGCGCCTGTACTCGGGCGCCGCAGGGACCGCGATCGTCTACAGCTGGGACGTCTCGACGACGCGCCCCTGGATGAACCGGCTCGCCCCGCTCGCCCGTCCGGTGTTCGCGTGGAACCACGACTACGTCATGCGCCAGGGGGCACACGGGCTCGCCACGCAACTCGGCACCGAACTCGTCGCGTTCGCCTGAGGCGCGCCTAACGCGGCGCTAAACCTGTGGCAAAGTGCTGGACAGCGGCGGCGCCGTGCCCCACCATGGAGCGCCACCGCGCCGACCGTCCGATTGCGAGGAGCTCATGGCTGTGCAGATCCAGGGTCCCAACGTCTTCGAACTCAGTTACGAGGACACGAGGATCGTCTACGCCCTCGATGCCGACACAGGCGCCCCGCGCCTGGACTACACCGGACCGATGGGCCATCACAGCTTCGAGGGCGACGCAGTCCGCATCGACCGCAGCGCGCGCGGTTGCGAGGTGACCGTGAACTTCGACGGCGTCTCGCACCTGCGCACGATCGCGCTGACGATCTTCGTCCCCGACGTCGAGCTCGAAGACGCCAGCGAGCGCAGCTTCCGCACGGTGGGCATCCACGCGACTCGTCGTCGCAGCATCCGGGACGCCCCCGGGGCGAGGCAGACGACCGAGCCGCTCGAGCTCGAGGGGCTCGCGAAGCTCATCGAGTTCCGCGCCGCCGAGGCGCAGGCGGTTCTCTAGCTCCCGCGTCCGGGCCTACCAGGCCTGCTCGGCCTGGCAGTTCGGGCACTGCACCGACGCCGAGACCGGGGCCTCGAAGAGGTAGCCGCAGGCGCAGGAGTAGCACGCGCGATCGCGCGGCCCCCCGGCGTCGCGCAGCCGCCGCTCCTCGGCGTGCACGGGCTCGGGCGGCGGCTCCGGGCTGGGGACGATGTGCAGGCGCCGGCGCTTGGGGCGCTCGTGCGCGGAGTTTCCGTTTCGGAAGGGCATCGGGTTCATGGCTCTACCGCAATGACTCCTCAGGACCCCAAAGGTTTCTGTGGTTCGCCAGAGCTTTACTTTCGGGCAGGGCTCCGACCAGCGATGCCACGGGACGCGGCTGCGATACTGGGCCGTCCATGCAGCCCGCCCGCAAGCGGAAGATCAGGCTCATCGTGGCGCTCTCGGCGGCGGTCGTGCTGGCCACCGCGCTCGTCGTCACGAGCTTCAGCGCGTCGAGCGAGGCCGTGTCCCCGAGCGCGCTCTCCAGCGCGCGGGCCGGCGTCGCCTATCAGGTCACCGGCAAGGTCCAGGCCGGCTCGGTGCGCACCCGATCGGACGGGCTGGCCTTCCGTGTCCGCGACCGCAACGGCTCGGCCTCGGTCCCCGTGACCTACACCGGCGCGGTGCCCGACGCGTTCCGCGAGGGGCGCGAGGTGATCGTCACGGTCCGCAAGGAGGGCGCGACGTTCGTCGGCGAGCGCGACTCGCTCATCACGAAGTGCCCGTCGAAGTTCACCGAAGACGCCACGCGCCGTAACTTATGGCCTGAACATGGCGACCGTCGGCCGCGCCCTGCTCATCCTCGCTCTCGCCACCGCGGCGTACGGCATCGTCGCCTCGATCTACGGCGCGCGCAGCGGGCGCCCGGAGTGGGTCGTCTCCGGCCGGCGCTCGGTCTACGCGGTGGCGGCGCTGTGCACCGGCGCCTTCGCGATCCTCGAGATCGCGTTCCTGCGCTCGGACTTCTCCTTCGCGACGGTCGCCAGCCACTCGTCGACGACGACGCCGAGCTTCTACAAGGCGGCCGCCCCCTGGTCGTCGCAGGAGGGCTCGCTGCTGCTGTGGCTGTGGCTGCTGTCGCTGTGGTCGAGCCTCGTGCTCTTCCTCACCCGGCGCAGCCTCCGCCGCGTCGCGCCGTACGCGACCGCCGTCCTGCTCGGCTTCGCCATGTTCTTCGCGAGCCTGCTCGTCTTCCGCGAGACGCCGTTCGGCGTGCTCGCGGTGGTGCCGGCGGACGGCGCGGGCCTCAACCCGCTGCTGCGCCACCCGAGCATGATGATCCACCCGCCGATGCTCTACTCGGGCTACACGCTGTTCGCGATCCCGTTCGCGTTCGCGGTCGGCGCGCTCGTCACGCGCCAGGTCGGCGCCGCCGACTGGATCCGCTCGACGCGGCGGTTCGCGCTCGCGGCGTGGTTCTTCTTGGGCGTCGGGATCCTGCTCGGCGCCCGCTGGTCCTACTCCGAGCTGGGCTGGGGCGGCTACTGGGCCTGGGACCCCGTCGAGAACGCATCGCTGCTGCCGTGGCTCACCGGCACCGCGCTCCTGCATTCGATCATGCTCCAGGAGAAGCGCGGGATGCTGAAGATCTGGAACGTCTCGCTCGTCCTCGCGACGGGGATCCTGTCGATCCTGGGGACGTTCCTCGTGCGCTCGGGGATCCTCGACTCGATCCATGCCTTCGGCGCCTCGACGCTCGGCGTGCCGTTCGTGATCCTCATCGGGCTGATGGTCAGCGGCTCGATCGGGCTCGTCGTCTGGCGCCGCGAGGCCCTGCGCTCCGACAACCGGCTGGACTCGCTGCTCTCGCGCGAAGCGATCTTCCTCGCGAACAACCTCGTCCTCGTCGCGATGGCGTTCGTCGTCTTCTGGGGCACGTTCTGGCCGCTCATCGCCGAGGCGCTGACCGGGACGCGCCGGTCGCTCGGGCCGCCGTGGTTCGACCGTTACACGGTGCCGCTTGCGATCGTGCTCGTGCTGCTGAGCGGGATCGGCCCGATCATCGCGTGGCGGCGGGCGACGGCGGCCAACGCGCGGCGCAACTTCCTCGTTCCGAGCGTCGTGGCGCTCGCCGTCGCGGCCGTCCTGGCGGCCGTCGGCGCCGGCTCGCGGCCGCTGGCGCTCGCGATGTTCGCCTGCGGCGCGTTCGTCGTCGCGAGCGTGGGGCAGGAGTTCTGGCGCGGCGTCGCGGTGCGGCGCACGATGACGGGCGAGGCGCCGTTGCGGGCGCTCGGGTCGCTCGTGGGGCGCAACCGGCGCCGCTACGGCGGCTACCTCGTCCATGTCGGGATGGCAGTCCTGTTCATCGGCGTCGCCGCCTCGACGGCGTTCAACGACGCACGCGACATCCGCCTGGACGTCGGGCAGACGGCGCGCGTCGGCGGCTACGAGTTCCGCTACGTCAAGCCGACGTCGCGGATCTCGACGAACGCGGCCGGCAGCCTCGAGAAGATCTCCTTCGGGTCCGTCGTCGAGGTCCGCCGCGACGGCAGGCACGTCACGACGCTGCGCCCCGAGCGAGGCTACTTCCCGTCGCGCGACCAGGCCGCCCTCGGCGCGCTCGGACGCTTCTTCGAGGGCGAGGCGACGAGCGAGATCGGCCTGCAGGCAGGGCTGCGGCGCGACATCTGGACGGCGATGACGCCCGACATCCGCGCGCTGCTGCCGATCATCCAGCAGGGCGACGAGGTCTTCGGCGCCGCGGCCGGCAAGCTTCCGCCGGCCGCCGAGGCGGCAGCGCTCGGCACGGCGCTGCGGGGCCTCGTCGACCGCTATGTCGCCAACCCGCCGCCGGCCACGTTCCGGATCATCACCTCGCCGCTCGTGACCTGGATCTGGCTCGGCGCGATCATCGTCTTCGGCGGTGCACTCATCGCGCTGTGGCCGGGCGGCGACGCTCCGGGCCGGCGCGTGCGGGCGCGCTACGCCGCGCGCGTCGCGGAGGACGTGGCCGCGGGCCGCGAGCGCGAGCCCGCCGTCGTCGCGTAGAGGCGGCGCGTGGACGTCGTGGCGCTGCTCGTCATCCTCGCCGTGCTCGGCACGGTCGTCGCGATCGTCTCGGCCCCGCTGCGCGCCGACAGGCGTGAACGGGAGCGCGATGACACGAAGGACCGCGTCGCGGAGCTCGAGGCGCGCAAGGAGGCCAAGTACCGCGAGATCCGCGACGCCGAGATGGACCTGCGCACGGGGAAGCTCTCCGCGGAGGACCACCGCGTCCTGGACCGCCAGCTGCGCGCCGAGGCGATCGACGTGCTGCGTGCGCTGGACGAGGCCGCGGGTCGGTAGCCTCTCGCCCATGTCGACGATCCTGTCGGTCCTCCAGGTCGCGCTGTCGATCACGCTGATCTTCCTCATCCTCATGCACTCCGGCAAGGATGCGGGCCTGTCGGGCGCGTTCGGCGTCGGCAGCGGCGCCGGCCCCTTCGGCGGCGGCTCGCTCGTCGAGCGCAACCTCAACCGCTGGACCGTCGCGTTCGCGATCGCCTGGGTCGCGAACACGATCATCCTGCTGAAGATCTAGCGGGGGCGGTTTCCTGACGAGGCTCGGCGGCGGCGCTCGCGGTCGGGGCCGCGGCGTCCTTCGTGACCGGGTGCAATTCACCGATTGGTTCGCGCAGGAGTGGCCGCTGGACGGACGCGAAGGATCGATCGTGGGTGGCGGCCTCGCGTTCGTCCGGCCGAGGGGCTGCAGGTCGGTGGCCGCCGCCTGCCCAAGGCCCAGCTCGCTGCCGGTCTGGGTGACGAGCCCCGCGATGTCACGGCCACGGGTACGAGAGGTGCAACAGAGATGGCGCGATCGCTTGGGCCGCGTTCGCGCTGACTCCGCTGCGGATAGGCGCCGGGGACCACGCCGGCTCGCGGCAGCGGACGCGCATGGCGTTCGAGTGTGCCAGCGCCGCGGGTCGGCGGCATTCTACGAGCGGCGGCGCACCCGCTCCCTGCGCGCCGTGGTCCGACGGCGGCTCAGCGCCAGCGCCGCGATGAGGCCAAGCTCGGTGCCCGCGTCGACGAGGTACGTCGGCGCGATCCTGCCCTTTGCCACGTAGACGACGTCGATCGTGGCAAGGACCGCGGCCGTCCCGGCCGCCGCGACAAGCACCTCGGGCGGCGGCTCGCGTCGGGCCGCGGCCGCGATCACCGCGGCGCCGATGACCGTCACCACGCCGCCGACGGTCTCGACCAGCCACCACTCGCGCTTGGGCCCGGTCAGCGCCGCGAACAGGCGCCGCCAGACGAGCGGCAGCAGCCCCGTCGCGACGTAGTAGCCGCCCTGGGTGAGCAGGACCCGGCGCGCGTCGTCGAGGTCTCGCGGATCCGGCGCGATGTCCGCCGCAACCCGCGCGAGGGTCGCGACTGGACGTCCGGGACCGTGCTCGCCGCGGGTGGCGGAGCGCAACGTCGGCAACGCGGACCTATCCGGCCTGCTGGGCCATCACAGGGGCGATCTTCTGCATCGCCTGCTTGACCTCGTCCAGCGTGTGCTCCTCCTGCTGCAGGTTCTCGCGCATCAGGCCGGCGATGTCCTGCTTGCCCATCGACTCGGCGAGCGTGATCAGCGACTCGTAGACGGCGATCTCGAAGTGCTCGGTCTCCGCCGCACCGGACAGGATGACGGCGTCGACCAGCCGATCCTGCGTCGCCTTGATGGTCGCCGTGCCCTGCGCGTCGATCGCGTCGATCGGCAGGCAGGGCTTGTCGTCGGCCGTGGCACCGAGCGCGGAGAACGCCTGCTCGAGGTTCTCGATCTGCCCGCGGGTCTCGTCGGCGTGGTGTGAGAACAGCTCCTTGAGCTCGCTGCGCTGCGTCTCCTGCTCGAGCTTGTTCAGCATCCCCAGCACCTTGTTCTCCATCGTCAGCGCCGACCCGAGCTTGAACGTCAGCAGGTCGTCCGGCGTCTTGAGCTTGTCGAGCATCTTGGCCTTGATCGTGTCGACGATGTCACCCATGTCGCATCCCTTTTCACGTCGTGCGATCGCCTCAACGCCCCGTCGCGGCACCGCCGCAGCGACCGCGGTTGCCTGTTCCGCACGGCCGTAGGACGGCTGCGCCGACGCGCAACGCCGATTCGCCGCGGCGCTGATGGCGACGCGCCAGCTTGCCTGCAGGTCGCGACGCAGGAACGCCAGGACCGGGAGGCCGCCGCCGGAAGATGCGTCGTGAGCGTCGCATCGGTTTCGACGAGCCACGACTCGAAGACGTGTCCCGCCGACAGACCGGCCAGGTCATCGCGCTCACGCGGGGTCGAACGCGCGCCGCGATCGCGTGGTTGCGCCTGTGTCCGCGTGAGTTCGGTGTGTGGGCCGCCGTAGCGCCTGCGCCGGCCAGTCAGGCGCTCTGCGCCTCGTCGAAAATCGCGGCGATCTGGTCGAGCGCCTCCTGCTCGTGGTCGCTGATCTCGGTGCCGCCGAGACCGAGGAAGCCGCCCTCGCGATGGGCGCGAGCCACTGTGTCCGCCAGCGAGAACACGAAGCGCTTGTAGGCGATGACCTCGTCCTCGGTGGCGTGACGCTCGAGAATCCCAACGGCCTGTCGCAGTGTGGCGGGCGCCTCCCTACGAAGGTCTTCGGGGGTGCGTGGAGCTGTCGCGGGGTCGATCGCCGGAGGCGTTGAGAGCACCGCCTGCAACAGCTCCCCGCCGGGCTCCTCGCGCGCGCCGGCGTAGGCACGCGAGATCGCCAGCGATTCGCGTACGGTACCTCCGCGATCGGCAGCGATCACGAGCATGGCGGTGAGGAACGGGGCATTGGTGACCACCGACCAATCTTCGGCGTTAAAGGCAGCTTTCGTTGTCATCAGGAGCTCCAATCCCTGGCGGTGGCCACTACGGCCCATGGGCGGAGACTCGCGATGGTACGCCGTCGGGTCGATCCACCGTTCGCGACTCGCCGGGAGCCAGACGGTGGGCGTAGGGGCTCGCCGCCGGCCGTCGTGAAGCTCGGTACGCAAGGCTTGCCCCCGCCGCGGCGGTGGCGTCCGAGTGGGAACGGCAGCCGGGACGCCCGCGTTCGTAGTGCTCGCGGCGTCGCGCACTACGGGCTGCTCCCGCGCCAGTTCAGCGTTCCTGGGCGAATTCTCAGGAAACCCGTGGGCAAATCTCAGGCGCCGCGCGCAAGCTGGCGACCCAACCCCACAAGAACGGAGACTCGTGGACGTCAAGAAGAAGGCAGCCGGAGCAGCCATCGCCGCCACGCTGATTGCCGGCGGCGCGCTGAGCGGCACGATCCGCAACGCCGGCGCGGCCACCAGCACCACCGCAACGCCAGGCGCTGCCTCGAGCGCACCTGCTGGGCCGAACACGGATCCGGCGCACGAGGCCGCTGAGAGCCCGGCCCACGCGGCCGCGGAGGCCTCGGGCACGTTCGTTCCCAACACCGATCCGGCGCATGAGGCCGCTGAGAGCCCGGCCCACGCGGCCGCGGAGGCCTCTGGCAGGTTCCCGGGCAGGGACGGCAAGTTCGCCCCGAACACCGATCCGGCGCACGAGAAGGCCGAGAGCGCCGCACACGCAGCTCAGGAGGCAGCCGGCCAGGTGCCGACGGCCCCGTAGGACACGGACGTAGACACGCATGACGGGGCGCTGCGCCCCGTCATGCCTCAAGTCACGTCACCGACGCGGCTGACCTCAGGCTCAGGCCCCTCCAACCGTGGCCTGCCATGCGCTCTCAACGTCCCAACCCCATCGCGGCCTGCTGGCCGATCGGTGGCACGCGTAGCGCGAAGCAGACGCTGACCGCTCAGGCCGTGGTCCACGGTGACGACGCGCGATTCGCCCTCATGAGCGGCGTCGGCGAAGCCCACGGGCACGAGGACGGCGGCCACCATCGGTGACGACGGCGTCGTCGCCGTCGATGCACGGCGCCATGCGACTGGGAAGCCGGCGGTCGCGCCGCGTCACTCGGTCGCGCCGGTGACGCGGAAGCCGCCTGCCCGCAGCGCGGGGCAGACGACGCCGTGGGCGAAGCGGCGGCCGTAGAACTCGCCCTCGGTCACGAGCCG
>DASWQM010000096.1:0-5334 GCA_036403675.1 Solirubrobacteraceae bacterium
ACGCCGATGGCCTCCTGCTGTGACCCCGGCAGGAACCCCGGCGTGTCGACGAGAACCACCAGCGGGATCCCGAAGGCGTTGCAGGTGCGCACGAAGCGGCCGCCCTTCTGCGAGGCCTCCGCGCCCCGGTCCGGACTCGAAGCGCAACATCACCCACGGCGTGGCCATCAAGGTCATGGGTGTCGCGGGCCAGAAGATCCTGCCGTCCGAACGCCATGAGACGACCCAGGACTTCCTCTTGGCGAACAGCTCGGAGTTCGTCTGTCGCAACGCGGCCGACTACGCCGTGCTGCTGCCGCGGCTGTTCGAGGACAAGACGTGGAAGTTCTTCATCGGTACGTACCCGTGGAAGTGGCATGTCCGCGAGTTCGTGAACCTCGTGCGCGCGATCCGAAGGAAGGTCGCCAACCCGCTCCAGACCCGCTACTGGAGCCAGACGCCGTACGCGCTCGGCCCGCACGCGGTGAAGTACACGCTGAAGCCGCACGGAAGGCGGCAGCGCAGCAAGCCCGCGTCCAAGAGCGCCAACTACCTGGAGCAGGCCATGGCACGACAGCTCGCGCGGTCCGGCGGGGCGTCATTCGATCTCATGGTGCAGCTCCGGGCCGATCCTCGGAAGATGCCGGTCGAGGATCCGACGATCCCGTGGAGGGAAGCCGCGGCGCCGTTCCGGAAGGTGGCAACGATCCACATCCCTGCACAGGACTTCACGTGCAGGGAGCGCAAGAGCTTCTCGGAAGGCCTGACGTTCACGCCGTGGCATTCGCTGCCCGACCACCGGCCGCTGGGCGGCATCAACCGGGTCCGCGGCGCGGTCTACAACGAGGTCTCGAGGCTCCGCCACCAGAAGAACGAGATGCCGGGTAGGGAACCGACCGAGCACGACGCAGGCTGAGCCTGGACCAGCGAGCTCCGCGTCCCCCAGCCGGGGCGCGGGGCTAGACGTTCGGCGATCGCTCGGTGCGGCGCCGATCGTCCACGGGCAGCTCATCGCGGCGGTTCCAGACCGTCTGCTGCTGGAAGGGGATCTCGATCCCCTCGGCGTCGAAGGCCTCCTTCAGGCGCTGGCGCAGCTCCCGGCTGACGGGGTACTGGTCGCTCGGCCGCGTCTTGACGACGAGCCGGATGACCACCGAGTGCGGGCCGAGGCTCTGGACGCCCCAGACCTCGGGCGCCTCCAGGATGTCGTCGCGCTCCTCGCAGAGCTCGTCGGCGACGCGCTTGATGACCGCCTTGGCGTGGTCGATGTCGGTGTCGTAGGCGATGTCGACGTCCAGCAGCGCGCGCGACCAGTGCTGGCTCTTGTTGCCGACGCGGCTGATGTCGCCGTTGGGGACGTGCCAGACGGTCCCGTCGACTGCCCGCAGCCGCGTCGTGCGCAGCGAGACGGCCTCGACGGTGCCGACTGTCTGACCGTCGAGGTCGACGATGTCGCCGACGCCGAACTGGTCCTCCACGAGGATGAAGAGGCCCGACAGGAAGTCCTTGACGAGCGTCTGCGAGCCGAAGCCGAGCGCGATGCCGATGATGCCCGCACCGGCGAGCAGCGGCCCGAGGTTCGTCCCGGCCTCGCCGAGGACGAGCAGGGCAGCGATCGCGAAGATCGCGAAGCTCGCCACGCTGCGCAGGACGCTCGTCAGCGCCGTGATGCGCTGCTCGGCGCGCAGGCTCGTGACCTCGTTCTCCAGCAGCGCGCCCGGCGTGCGCCGGCGAACGGCGCCGAGGCCCTCGTGCACGGCCCCGGAGTGCAGGCTGCGCAGGGTCCGCTTCACCGCGCCACCGATGATGCGGTTGACGATGACGGCGCCGATGATGATCACGATGATCGTCAACGACTTGCCGAGCAGGAAGTCGGCGATCTCGGCCAGCGTGCGGCTCCCCGTCCGGTCGAGGACCTCGCGGCAGAAGAATCCGGGGTTGCGACCGCAGACGGATGTGAGCGACGACTCCGAGACCGCTGCAAGCGGTACGAGCACGACGGCAGGGACGCTATCAGCCGTCCCGGCTGCTACGTCGCGACCACCCCCGGGGAGACGCCGCATCGTGTCGACGACCCGACGTAGACTCCCGCGATGGCCGTCGCCGTCGCCAGGGAGGTCACCGCGCCCGTGCGCCTGGGCCGTCGCACCAAGCGCTTGGTGAAGACGCTGCAGCCCGGCGCGATCGCGGTTCTCGACCACCGCGACCTCGACCGCGTGTCCGCCGAGGACCTCATCGTGGCCGGCGTCCGCGCGGTCCTCAACTGCAGTCCGTCGTCGACGGGCGCCTACCCGAACATGGGTCCGCTCCTGCTCGTCCAGGCTGGTGTCCACCTCGTCGATCTGCCCGATGACCAGCTTTTTGAAGCCCTGCGGGACGGGGAGCAGATCACGCTGCGGGGGGCCGACGTGCTGCGCGGCGCGATGGTGCTCGCGCACGGAACCGTCCAGGAGCCCGAGGCCGTGCGCGCGGCGACCGACGAGCGCCGCCGCGAGATCGGCGACGCGCTCGAGGCGTTCGCCCAGAACACGATCGAGCACATGCTCGAGGAGCGCGAGCTGCTGTCGGGGCGCATCGAGCTGCCTCGCTTCGAGACCGACTTCCGCGACCGCCAGGCGCTCATCGTCGTGCGCGGCGTCGATCACCAGCAGGACCTGCGCGCGCTGCGGCCGTACATCCGCGACGTCAAGCCGGCGATCCTCGCCGTCGACGGCGGCGCCAACGCGCTCCTCGCGGAGGGCTTCAGGCCCGACATGATCGTCGGGGACATGGACTCGGCGACGGAGGAGGCGCTGCGCTGCGGCGCCGAGCTCGTCGTCCACGCCTACCCCGACGGCCGCGCGCCCGGGCGCGACCGCCTCGAGGCGCTCGGCCTGCCCTACAAGCTCCTCCCCGCGCCGGGCACGAGCCAGGACGTCGCGATGCTCATCGCCGCCGAGAAGGGCGCGCAGCTCATCGTCTCGGTGGGCTCGCAGTTCAACCTCGTCGAGTTCCTCGACAAGAACCGCCGCGGGATGGCCTCGACCTTCCTCACCCGGCTGCGGCTCGGGGAGATCCTCATCGACGCCAAGGGCGTGAGCCGCCTCTACCGCCCCCAGCCGGGCGTCCTGCCACTCGTGCTCGTCGCGCTCGCCGGGCTGCTGTGCCTCGCCGCGATCATCGCGCTCACGCCCGCGTTGCGTGACGTCGCCGATCTGCTGTGGCTCAAGCTCGAGGTCATCCTCGGACTCGAATAGCCGTCGATGTTCGACGTCCGCTACCACGCGCTGTCGCTCGCGGCGGTCTTCATCGCGCTCGTCGTCGGCCTCCTGCTCGGCGTCGCGATCGGCGACAAGGAGCTCGTGTCCTCGGCGCGTAACGACGTGCGCAACTCGCTGCGCCGCGACGTCGCGAAGGCCAACAACCAGCGCGACGACGCCCGCGCGCAGCTCGCCGGCGAGCAGCGGTTCGTCGGCGACGCCTATCCGATCCTCACCGGCAACCACCTCGTCGGGCGCAAGATCGGTCTCGTCCTGCTCGGCGACGACAAGGACGCGCCGGCGATCGTCGACAAGGCGCTGGAGCCGACCGGCGCCGATCTCAAGCTCGTCGCGGTTGTGCGAGACAGCGTCGACCTCGAGCAGCTCGCCACCCGCGCGGCCGGCTCGCGCTACGCGGCGCTCGCCGGCAACCCCGACCTGCTCGGCGACTTCGCCAAGCGCATCGGCATCCAGATCGTGACCGGGGGTCACCTCGTCGACAACGCGCGGACGGCGCTCATGAGCTCGCAGAGCGGCGCGTTCGGCGGCCTCGACGGGGTCGTCGTCGTGCGCTCGACGCAGACGCCGCCGGGCGACAAGCAGGCCGCCGACCGCCTCGACCAGCTGCAGGACGGCATCGCGCGCGGCCTCGTCGCGAGCGGCGTGAACGTCGTCGGCATCGAGCAGCGCACGAGCGACCCGTCCTATGTCGGGTGGTACCGCGACCGCGACATGTCGAGCGTCGACAACGTCGACGAGGCTGCCGGGCGCGCGGCGCTCGTCTTCGTGCTGGGCGGCTCCGACGGCGCGTTCGGCCGCCGCCCGAGCGCCCAGGCCCTGCTGCCGCCGGTCGTGGGGCGCGTCCCGCGTCCGTGACCATCCCGGTCGTCCGGCCACCTCGCTAGTTTCCAGCGCCGTGCACGCCCTGCCGTTCGTCCTCTCGCTGCTCGCGGCGCTCGTCCTCACGCCGCCCGTGCTCGCGCGCCTGAACGAGGCCGGCGTCGTGCGTCCGAACTACCGCGGGGTCCCGCTGCCGGTCCCACTCGGCCTCGTCATCGTCCCCGCCGGCCTGCTCGCGCTCGTCCTGCTCGCGCTGCTCGCGCGGCTGGGCAACCAGGACGTCTACCCCGACAACTTCGGGCTCGTCCTGCTCTTCGTCCCCGGCGTCGCGCTGCTGGGCTTCATCGACGACACGCTCGCGGGCGACGGGCGCGGCTGGCGCGGCCACGGCGGCGACGTCCTGCGAGGCGTCTTCTCGACCGGCGCGCTGAAGGCGGCCGGCACGCTCGGGCTCGCGCTGCTCGTCGCGTCCTCGCTGCCGGGGTCCGACGGCGAGTTCCTGCTCGCCGCCGCGGTGCTCGTGCTCGCGACGAACGTCTTCAACCTCATCGACCTGCGTCCGGGGCGGTCCGTGAAGGCCTTCGTCCTGCTCGGGCTCGGGCTGACGCTCTCGACGCAGAACACCGAGGCGCTGGCCGCGCTGGGCATCTTCGGGGGGCCCGTGCTCGTCGTCGGCTTCTACGACCTGCGCGAGCGGGCGATGCTCGGCGACACCGGATCGAACGTCATCGGGGCGCTCGCAGGGCTGTGGATGGTGCTCACGCTGGACACGAACGGGCAGCTCGTCGCGCTCGCCGTGCTGCTTGCCGTGAACATCTTCGGCGAGTTTCGGTCCATTTCCGCAGTCGTCGAGAAGGTTCCGGGGTTGCGGCACCTAGACTCCATCGGGAGGCCTTAGTGACCGCGAACGCCACCAGGACGCGCTTCATCTTCATCACCGGCGGCGTCGTCTCCTCGCTCGGCAAGGGGATCGCTGCCGCCTCCATCGGTCGTCTCCTCGTCTCGCGCGGCCTGACCGTCGCGATCCAGAAGTTCGACCCGTACATCAACGTCGACCCGGGCACGATGTCGCCGTTCCAGCACGGCGAGGTGTTCGTCACCGAGGACGGCGCCGAGACGGACCTCGACCTGGGCCACTACGAGCGGTTCACCGACGTCAACACCACGCGCGGGTCCAACGTCACCACGGGCGCCATCTACGACTCGGTCATCCGGCGCGAGCGCCGCGGCGACTATCTGGGCAACACGGTCCAGGTCATCCCGCACATCACCGACG
>DASWQM010000097.1:0-5724 GCA_036403675.1 Solirubrobacteraceae bacterium
CCCTACATGACCGCCGTCGGCGACACGGAGATGCTGACCGAGGTGCGCTTCCCGATCAAGCCCGGTCACGGCAGCGCTCACGAGAAGGTCGAGCGCCGTGCCGGCGACTTCGCGATCGTCGCTGCATCTGCGGTGCTCAACATCGAGGGCGGCGTCATCAAGGAGGCGGGCGTGGCCTGCAGCGCTGTCGGGCCGACCACGATCCAGGTCGAGCGCGCGGAGAAGGCGCTCGTCGGTCAGGCGCCGTCCGAGGAGCTCTTCGCCCAGGCGGGCAAGATGGCCTCCGCCGACTGCTCGCCGAGCAGCGACGGCCGCGGCCCGGCCGACTACAAGCGCCACGTTGCGGGCGTACTCACGACACGCGCCCTCAGCCGCGCCGCCGCGACGGCACTGCGCTAGGAGGTATCCGAATGCAAGTTACGATCTCGATCAACGGCAAGGAGTACTCGCACGACATCGAGCCGCGCCTGCTGCTCGTGCACTACATCCGCGAGTACGCCGAGCTGCACGGCACCCACTGGGGCTGCGACACGTCCAACTGCGGCATCTGCGTCGTACTCATGGACGGCCTGCCGATCAAATCGTGCACGACGCTCGCGGCGCAGGCCGAAGGCCACGAGGTCACGACGGTCGAGGGCCTGGCGAAGGCCGATGGGACGCTCGATCCGATCCAGCAGGGCTTCTACGAGGAGCATGGCCTCCAATGCGGCTTCTGCACGCCGGGGATGATGGTCACGGGCCGGGCGCTCATCGACAAGCATCCCAACCCGACTCAGATGACAGACCATGAGATCCGCGAGGCGATCTCCGGTGGCCTGTGCCGCTGCACGGGCTACAACAACATCATCAAGGCGATCCGCTGGGCGGCCGCGCACGAGGCCCAGGCAGCGGGGAGGAGCTGAGCATGGCAACTGTTGAGACTTGGCCCGGAAAGCATCCCGACTGGCTGAAGCACGCCAACGGGGAGGCGTTCGGGCAGGTGAAGGACGCCCCGATCGGCCACGGTGACATGAAGCGCAAGGAGGATGCGCGCTTCATCCGCGGTCTGGGCAACTACCTCGACGACGTGCGGCTGCCGGGCATGCTGCACGGGGCGCTGCTGCGCAGCCCGTACGCGCACGCGAAGATCGTCTCGATCGACACTTCGGCGGCGCTGGCGCATCCGAAGGTCGCCGCGGTCGTCATCGCGAAGGACCTCGAGACGCTCGGACTCGCGTGGATGCCGACGATCTCCTACGACACGCAGGCCGTGCTCGCTGGCGACAAGGTTCGCTTCCACCTGCAGGAGGTCGCCTTCGTCATCGCGACCGACGCGTATGCCGCGCAGGACGCGCTGCAGCTCATCGACGTCGAGTACGAGGTGCTGCCGGCGATCGTCAACGCTCGCAAGGCGCTGGATCCCGACGCGCCGCTCATCCGCGACGACAAGGTCGGTCAGACCGACAACCTCGCGTCGCCCGAGTGGGAGGCCGGCGACAGGGCCAACTGCGACCGGGTGTTCGGCGAGGCCGACACGGTCGCCGTCCGCGAGCTGCTCTACCCGCGCTGTCATCCGTCGCCGATGGAGACGTGCGGGATGGTCGCCGACATGAATCCGCAGACGGGTCAGCTGAACATCTACAACGGCAACCAGGCGCCGCACGCGCACCGCACGGTGTACGCGCAGGTGGCGGGCCTGCCGGAGCAGAACATCCGCATCCTGTGCAACGACATCGGCGGTGGGTTCGGCAACAAGGTGCCGGTCTATCCCGGGTATGTGTGCGCGATCGCCGGCTCGATCGTGGCCGGCGCGCCGGTCAAGTGGATCGAGGACCGCTCGGAGAACCTCGTCACGACAGGGTTCGCCCGCGACTACAACATGCACGCCGAGATGTGCTCCAAGGGCGGTCGCATCACGGGCCTGCGCGTGAACGTGATCGCCGATCACGGCGCGTTTGACTCGACGGCGCAGCCGACGAAGTTCCCGGCCGGGTTCTTCCACATCGTCACGGGGTCCTACGACCTCGACGGCGCGCACTGCACGGTCAAGGCCGTGTACACGAACAAGGCCCCGGGCGGCGTGGCGTACCGGTGCTCGTTCCGGATCACCGAGGCGATCTACTGCGTGGAGCGGATGGTCGACGCGCTCGCGCAGGAGATGAACGCCGACCCGATCGAGTTGCGGATGCGCAGCTTCATCAGGCCCGAGCAGTTCCCGTACGAGACCCAGACCGGCTGGACGTACGACTCCGGCGACTACGAGAAGACGATGAAGCTCGCCATGGAGATGGCGGACTACGAGGGTCTGCGGCGCGAGCAGCAGGAGAAGATCGCCAACGGCGAGATCATGGGCATCGGCGTGACCTTCTTCACCGAGGGCGTCGGGGCCGGTCCGCGGCGGCACATGGACATCCTCGGCCTGGCGATGAACGACGGCGCCGAGCTGCGCGTGCATCCGTCGGGCAAGGCCGTGGTCAGCCTCAGTGCGCAGACGCAGGGGCAGGGCCACGAGACGACGTTCGCGCAGATCGTCGCCGAGGAGCTCGGCATCTCGCCGAACGACATCGTCGTCCGCCACGGCGACACCGACAAGACGCCCTACGGCCTCGGGACGTACGGCAGCCGCTCGACGCCGGTCTCCGGTGGCGCGACGGCGGTCGTCGCACGCAAGGTGCGCGACAAGGCGCGGGCGTTCGCGGCGGTCATGCTCGAGACGCGGCCGGAGGACCTCGCGTGGGAGAAGGGCCGCTGGTACGTCAAGGGCGACCCGGAGCGCGGCGCGTCGATCGAGTCGATCGCCGAGTACGCGTACGGCCCCAACCCGCTGCCGGAGGGCCTCGAGGGCGGCCTGGACGCCAACGCGGTCTACGATCCGCCGAACCTCACCTACCCGTGCGGGGCGTACATCTCCGTCGTCGACATCGACCCGGGTACCGGGAAGGTCCACATGCGGCGCTTCATCGCGGTCGACGACTGCGGCGTGCGGATCAACCCGATGATCGTCGAGGGCCAGATCCACGGCGGTCTCGCGGAGGGCGTCGGCATCGCGCTCATGGAGATCCTGTCGTTCGACGAGCAGGGCACCTGCCTGAACTCGTCGTACATGGACTACCTGCTCCCGACCGCGCTGGAGTGCCCGGAGTGGGAGCTCGGTGAGACGGTCACGCCGTGCCCGCACCACCCGATCGGCGCCAAGGGCGTCGGCGAGTCGGCCTGCAACGGTGGGCCGCCGTGCGTGACGAACGCCGTCATCGACGGCCTGTACAAGGCGAAGGGGATCAAGCACATGGACATGCCGTGCAACCCCGCGCGCGTGTGGGCGGCGATGAACGGGAACGCACAGCCTCCGCAGTGAGAAGCGACGCGCTAGCGCGGCGAGCCGAGGAGCTCGCCGCGCAGGGCGCGGCCTTCGTGACCGCGACCGTCGTTCGGGCCCAGCGCCCGACGAGCGCGCGGGCGGGAAACGTCGCGCTGATTCTCAGTGACGGCACGATCGACGGATTCGTGGGCGGCGCCTGCGCGGAGCACAGCGTGCGTCAGTATTCGTTGAAGGCGATGAAGAGCGCGGAGCCGCTGCTTCTGCGGATCCTGCCGACTGACGGAGCCGACTTCGAGGGTGAGCAGCAAGAGATCAAAGAGGACGGCGCCGTGACGGTGCAGAACACATGCCTGTCGGGCGGCGCCATCGAGGTGTTTCTCGAGCCTGTGCTGCCTGCGCCGCGTGTCCACATCGTCGGCTCCACCCCGATCGCGGCCGCGCTCGAGCGCTCCGGCCCGGAGCTAGGCTTGGATGTCGTGGCCGCATACGACGCACCGCCGGACCTGCGCGAGGGCGATCTCGGGATCGTCGTCGCCGCGCATGGCAAGGGCGAGCTCGACGCGCTGCGGCGCGGCCTCGAGGCCGAGCTGCCGTACGTCGGCCTTGTCGCCAGCCCGCGGCGTGGCGCCGGGCTCGTCGAGGAGCTGCGCGCCGACGGCGTCTCGGACGAGCGGCTCGAGCGGCTCGAGTGCCCGGCCGGGCTGGCGATCGATGCTCGCACGCCCGCCGAGATCGCCGTGTCGATCCTCGCGCGGATCATCCAGACGCGCCGCAGCGGCGACTACGACCCGCCGCTGAAGGCGCCGAAGACGGAGTCCCCGCCGCAGTTCGCCGTCGACCCCATCTGCGGGATGACGGTCATGGCCGAGGCCAGCACGCCGCACGTCGAGCACGACGGAGAGACGGTCTACTTCTGCTGCGAAGGCTGCAAGACGAAGTTCCAGCAGGAGCACATGGATGCCGTCGCCGCGGGCTGACGCGTTCGTTACCGGGCTCGTCCTGGGTGCCGGCGGCTCCAGCCGCCTCGGCCGGCCCAAGCAGCTGCTGCCGTTCGGGGACGGAACGCTGCTCGACCACACGCTCGGCACCGCCCGAGCCTGCAAGTTCGACCAACTCGTCGTGCCGATCGGCGGTGCCGCCGACGCGGTGCGCGAGCGCGTCGACCTCACGGGTGCCGAGGTCGTCGTCAACTACGCCTACGGATCGGGCTGCTCATCGTCGATCGCGGCCGCGCTGAGCGTGGTCGACCCACGCAGCGAGGTGCTCGTCTTGATGCTCGGAGATCAACCCGGTGTGACGCCGGCGACCGTTCAGGCCCTGCTGGACGGCAGGGGCGACGCACCGCTGGCCGTCTGCCGCTATGACGACGGCCGCGGGCATCCGCTGGCCTTCGATCGCAGTGTCTTTGCCCAGCTCGCCGACCTGCACGGCGACAAGGGCGTCTGGCGGCTGCTCGACGAGCGCGCCGGCGAGGTCGTCGAGGTGCCGGTCCGCGGCCCGATCCCGCTCGACGTCGACACGCCGGAGGACTACGAGGCCGTGCTAGCCGCGGCGGGCCTGGAGGTGAGTGGATGAGCCGTCTGAAGCGCAGCGACGAGCTCGAGGACGAGCTGCGCCGCCTGATCCCGAGCGTCTCCGACATGGGGGTCCTGCTCGGCAAGCAGGACTACCTCGCCGACGAGGCGCTCGCCACGTCGATGTTCCTCGCCGTTCGACTGCCCCAGCCGCTGCTGCTGGAGGGCGAGGCCGGCGTCGGCAAGACCGAGGCCGCCAAGGCGCTCGCCGACGTGCTCGAGACGCCGCTCATCCGCCTGCAGTGCTACGAGGGCATCGACGCCTCCGAGGCGCTCTACGAGTGGAACTATCCGCGCCAGCTGCTGAGCATCAGGCTCGCCGACTCGCGCGGCACCGACCTCGGCGAGGAGGAGCTCTTCGGCCCCGACTACCTCATCCGCCGTCCGCTGCTGCAGGCGCTCGAGCACCCGGGCCCGCGGCCGGCCGTCCTGCTCATCGACGAGCTCGACCGCGCCGACGACGACTTCGAGGCGTTCCTGCTCGAGCTGCTGGCCGAGGCGACCGTGACGATCCCGGAGATCGGGACGATCACCGCGACGCATCCGCCGATCGTCATCCTGACGTCGAACCGCACCCGCGACCTCCACGACGCGGTGAAGCGCCGCTGCCTGTACCAGTGGATCGACTACCCGAGCCCGCAGCGCGAGGTCGAGATCGTCCGCCGGCGCGTGTAGGGCGCCTCCGCGACGCTCGCCGTCCAGGTCGCCGATGCCGTCTCGCGCATGCGCGACAGCGACGTCCAGAAGCCGCCGGGCATCGCCGAGGCGATCGACTGGGTCTCGGCCCTCAACCTGCTCGGCGTCGAGCAGCTCGACGTCGCGACCGCCGACAGGACGCTCGGCTCGGTGCTG
>DASWQM010000098.1:0-6231 GCA_036403675.1 Solirubrobacteraceae bacterium
GCGGCCGAACGCGCGCCGCTCCAGCGCGTAGCGCAGCGTGCGGTCGAAGCAGTGCTGGGCGGCGGCGACGATGCCGGCGGCGGCGATGAGGCGCTCGCCCTGGAGCTCCCACATGACGTGGTAGAAGCCCTTGCCGACCTCCCCGAGCACCGCGCTCGCCGGGACGCGGACGTCCTGGAAGGCGAGCAGCGCGGTGTCGCTCGCGCGCATGCCGAGCTTCTGGAGGCGCTGCTCGCGCACGACGCCGGGGAGGTCCATCGGCACGACGAACAGCGTCAAGCCGTCGTGGCCGGCCGCCGGGTCGGTCTTGGCGAGGAGGACGATCGCGTCGGCCCGGTGGCCGTTTGTGATGTACGTCTTGGAGCCGTTGATGACGTACTCGTCGCCGGCGTCGCTGCGCACGGCGCGCGTGGTGATCGCCGCGACGTCGGAGCCGGCGTCGGGCTCGGTGATGCCGAGGCAGAGGATCTTCGTGCCGGCGATCGCGGGGACGACCCACTCCTGCTTGTGCTGCTCGGTCCCGAAGGCGAGGATCGGCGGCATCGCCATGTCGGTGTGGACCGCGACGCCCATCGCGAGGCCGCCGGAGCGCGAATGGACGAGCTCCTCGGCGAGGACGAGGCTCGTGACGTAGTCGCCGCCCTGGCCGCCGTAGCGCTCGGGCTTGTCGAGGCCGAGCAGCCCCAGCTCGCCCATGCGGCGGAAGACCGAGTCCGGGAAGGTCGTCTCCTCCCACTCGTCCGCATGCGGCGCGAGCTCCTTCGTCGCGAACGCGCGGATCGTCTCGCGCAGCGCGTGATGCTCGTCGCCGAAGATGAAGTGCCCGCGGCGGGCGCCGTGGTCGGGCCTGATCACCTCGTCGACGGCAGCCATGGCCCCACGCTACCGCGCAGCGGGCAAAGTGAACAGTGGAACGTCTTACTTTCTACGTTCCGGTGCTACGCGGTAGATTGCGCGCGTGCCGTACGCCCTGCTGCGCTACGAGGTCGCCGACGGCGTCGCGACGATCGCGCTCGACGACCCCGCGACACGCAACGCCCTGTCCGATCCACTGCTCGACGAGCTGCTCGCGGCGTTCGCGGCGGCGCGCGACGATGCGCAGGTGCATTGCGTCGTCCTGGCCTCGACCCACGAGACGGTCTTCTCGAGCGGCGGCGACCTCGCGGGCTTCGCGGCGCAGGTGCCGCTCGTCGAGCGCCACGCCGCCAACGAGCGCTTCCCGCGCCTGTTCGAGCTCATCGGCCGGCTCGGCAAGCCGGTCCTCTGCGCCGCCCGCGGTCATGTCCTAGCGGGTGCGCTCGGGCTTGCGCTCGCCTGCGATCTCGTCATCGCCGGCGAGCGCGCGACGTTCGGCACGCCGGAGATCAACGTCGGCCTGTTCCCGTTCATGATCGCGGCGCTCATCGCGCGCAACGTCGGGCGCAAGAAGATGACCGAGCTGCTGCTCCTCGGCGAGCGCATCGACGCGCGCGAGGCGCAGCGCATCGGGCTCGTCAACCGCGTCGTCGCGGCCGACGCCTTCGACGCGGCGGTCGCCGGGTGGGCGCAGGCCCTGGCCGCGAAGTCGCCGCTGATCGTCAAGCTCGGCAAGGACTCGCTCTACGCCCAGCAGGACATGGGCTTTCACGAGGCGCTCGAGCACCAGCGCGCGCAGCTGACGATCGCCCTCTCGACGGACGACGCGCACGAGGGCGTGGCAGCCTTCATGGAGCGCCGCGAGCCGCGGTGGAGCGGCAGGTAGTCGCGCTGCTGTGCCGCACGTCCGACCGCGGCCCCGAGGCCGCGGCGGGCACCCGTGAGCTCGCCGGCCTGCTCGACGCGCGGATCGTCGGCGCACCGGGCGATCCGCGGGCGGGGACGTGGGAGGAGGACCTGCGCGACGCGTTCGGCTGCCTGCTCGAGGCAGGCGGCCAGGTCGACGACGCGCTCGACGCCGGACGCGTTCCGATCCTGCTCGCCGGCGAGTGCTCGGTCGCGGTCGCGACGCTGCCGGTCGTCGCCCGCCACCACCCGGACGCGCGTGTGCTCTGGCTCGACGCGCACGGCGACTTCAACACGCCCGAGACGTCCGGCTCGGGTTATCTCGGCGGCATGTGCCTCGCCGGCGCCTGCGGGCTGTGGGACACCGGCTTCGGCGTCGGTCCCGAGCCGGCGCACGTGATCATGCACGGCGTGCGCGACCTCGACGGCGGCGAGCGCGTCGCGCTCGACCTCAGCGGCGTGCATCGCGTCGAAGACCCCGCGCAGCTCGAGGGCCTGCAGCTCTTCGTCCACGTCGACCTCGACGTGCTGGATCCGAGCGCGTTCCCGGCGAGCTTCCCGGCACCGGGCGGGCTGTCGCCGCCCGCGCTGCGCGCGTTCCTCGAGCAGGCGACCGCCGTCTCCGGGCTCGTGGGCGCCGAGATCACCGCCGCCGCGCCGGGATTCGGCGAGGTCGCCACCGCCGCGATCGCCCCGCTGCTGGGATGAGCGACGAGCGCGCCCCCGCGTCGATCCTGCGCCCGCTCGCCGACGACCTGCGCGAGCGGCGTGCGGCGGCGCGCCTCGGCGGCGGGCAGGAGAAGATCGATCGCCAGCACGCCGCGGGCAAGCTCACCGCGCGCGAGCGGATCGACCTGCTCGTGGACACGGGCACGTTCACCGAGCTCGGCATCCACGGCGGGATCCACCACGCGGTGCGCGGCCTGGAGGGCAAGGACGCGCCGGCCGACGGCGTCATCACGGGCTACGGGCGTGTCGACGGGCGCTTCGCCGCCGTCGCCGCCTACGACTTCACCGTCATGGCCGGCTCGATGGGCGCGACCGGCGAGCTGAAGGTCGCGCGGCTGCGCGAGCTCGCGCTGACGAAGCGCATGCCGTTCGTCTGGCTGCTCGACAGTGCCGGCGCGCGCGTGCAGGAGGCGGTCGGGTCGCTCTTCGCCGGGACGGGCGACCTGTTTCGTGAGGAGGTCGTCGCGAGCGGCGTCATCCCGCAGGTGGCGGCGTTGATGGGACCGTGCGCCGCGGGGACGGCCTACATCCCCGGCCTCGCGGACTTCGTCCCGATGGTGCGAGGGCGCGGGTCGATGGCGCTCGCCGGCCCACACCTCGTCCGTGCGGCCGTCGGTGAGCACGTCACGCAGGAGCAGCTCGGCGGGTCGCGGGTGCACTGCCGGCTGTCGGGCGTCGGCGATCTCGAGGTCGCCGACGACGAGGAGTGCATCGCGCGCATCAAGCAGTACCTGAGCTACTTCCCCTCGCACTGCGAGCAGGCGCCGCCGGTCCGGGCGGCGAGCGACCCGGTCGAGCGCATGGACGAGGCGCTGCTCGACGTGCTGCCGGCCTCCAACCGCCAGCCCTACGACATGTACGAGGTCATCCGGCGGATCGTCGACGACGCCGAGTGGCTCGACCTCAAGCCGCAGTTCGCGCGCTCCATCATCACGTGCCTGGCGCGCATGGGCGGCCGCCCCGTCGGGATCGTCGCCAGCCAGCCGCGCCGGCTGGGCGGCATCCTCGACAACGACTCCGCCGACAAGGCCGCGCGCTTCGTCACGCTCTGCGACGCCTTCGCGATCCCGCTCGTCTTCCTCGTCGACGTGCCGGGCTTCATGGTCGGGACGAAGGTCGAGGCAGCCGGCATCATCCGTCACGGCGCGAAGCTGCTGCACGCCGTCGCGGCGGCGACCGTGCCGAAGGTCACCGTCGTGCTGCGCAAGGCCTACGGCGCGGGCTACTACGTCATGAACGGCCGCGCCTACGAGCCCGACCTCATCGTCGCATGGCCGACCGCGGAGATCTCCGTCATGGGCGCGGAGGGCGCCGTCGAGATCGTCTTCCGGCGGGCGGTCGAGGAGGCCGACGACCCGGCGGCGAAGAAGGCGGAGCTCATCACCGCCTTCCGCGAGCTGATCGACGTCTACGTCGCCGCCCGCAACGCGATGATCGACGACGTCATCGACCCGCGCGAGACGCGCCCGACGATCATCCGCGCGCTCGAGATGGCCGCGGACAAGCGCGTGCAGCGGCCCTGGAAGCGGCACGGGGTGATCCCGGTCTGAGCTCGCGCCGCGCGATTCATCCGGCCGCAGCGACGGGCTTCGCCCGCTCGGCCGCCGCCTACGAGCGCGGTCGGCCCGGGTACCCGGACGATGCCGTCGACGCGCTCCTCGCGGCGCTGCCGGGCCGCGACGTCGCCGACCTCGCGGCCGGGACCGGCAAGCTCACGCGCGCGCTCGTCGCGCGGGGCTGCGCCGTCGTCGCGGTCGAGCCGGTGGCCGAGATGCGCGCGGCGATCGCGCCGCCGGCGCGCGCGGTCGCCGGGACCGCCGAGGCCACCGGCCTGCCAAGCGCGAGCTTCGACGGCGTGACGGTCGCCCAGGCGTTTCACTGGTTCGACGGTCCGCGCGCGCTGGCGGAGATCCACCGTGTGCTGCGCGCCGGCGGCGTGCTCGCGCTCGTCTGGAACCGCCGGCGGATGGACGACGACGTCCAGCGGCGCATCGAGGCGGTGCTCGGCCCGCATCGCGGCCGCGTTCCCGCGCACCGCAGCGACAGCTGGCGCGCGGCGCTCGCGGAGAGCGCCCACTTCGGCCCGGTCCGCGAGCTGGAGTTCGCCAACGAGCAGGTCCTCGACGCCGACGGGCTCACCGACCGCTTCGGCTCGGTCAGCTTCGTCGCCTCGATGCCCGAGGACGAGCGCCACGCGCTGCTCGCCGAGGTGCGCGCGCTCGCCGGCGACGGCGTCGTGACGCTGCGCTACCTCGTCGAGCTGGCGCTCGCGACGCGGCGGGCGTAGCTCGGGTCAGTCAGCGCTGCGTCGCTCGTCCTTGGGTGGCTCGATCGCCTCGTCGCGAGGGGGGTCATGCGCGTCCGCCAGCGAGTCCTTGAAGCCGCGGAGCGCCCGCTCCGAGCGACCGGCCAGTCTCGGGCAGACGCTTGGGCCCGAGGACGATCAGCGCGATCGCCAGGATGATGATGAGGTGCATCGGCGTGAAGAGGCCCTCGAGCACGAGCCCGAGTCTTCGCCTGGGGCGACCCGGGCCGTCGCAGTTGCGCTCCGTCCGGGATGTTGACCCCGCCGCCTCACGGATATCACGGTCATACTTCGATCCCGATCACGCGACCCGAACGTGTCCGTCGACGCCGACATGCGCACACCTCGCGGGTCGACGGTGGCGACGAGCATCCCGTTGGCGTCGTACTCGCGCGCCCAGCGCGCGCCGGTCGGGTCGATGGTCGCCGCCAGGCGCATGACCGTGTCGTACTCATAGGTCCAGCGGGCGCCGTCGGGCTCGACGACGCCGACGAGGTTGCTGAAGCGGTCGTACTCGCACGACGTCACATGCCCGAGCGCGTCGATTGTCGCCGCCGCAAGGCCATGCTCGCCATAGCGGGTCTCCTCGCGCGCGCCGGTCGGATCGGTGACGCTCGCGAGCCGCCCGGCGGCGGTGTGCTCGTAACGCCAGACGTGGCCGGCCGGGTCATGGCGCTCGGCGATCCGCCCGCGCGGGTCATAGAACACCGCCGTCCGGCGGCCGAGCGGCGAGACCACGGCGATCACGCGTCCGGCGGCGTCACGCTCGAGCCGCGCGACGTTCGCGGCACCGTCGATCGCGGCGACGACGTTTCCGTCGGCGTCGTACTCCAGGTCGATGGTCACACCGTCGGCGTCGACCATCCGGCGAACCAGCCCACCGCGCACGGTCTGCTGCGTGAGGCCGCCCTCCGGATCGACGATCTCCACCGGCGCGAGCTCGTCGCCCTCGTAGCTGTAGCGCGTGACGGCGCCCGTGCTCGCGGCCACCTCGACCACGCGGTCGGCTGCGTCGTACGCGAACGTGAACATCGTCCCCGTCGGCAGCACGCGGCGCACCGGGCGGTCCCGCTCGTCGTACTCCTGCACGGTCACCGCGCCGTTTCGCTCCGTCACCGAGACGAGGTTGCCCCACTCGTCGTAGACCATCGACATCTGCCGGTCGTCGCCGTCGACCATCGCCAGCAGGCGGCCGACGGCGTCGTGGATGTACGTGTTGATCGGGCCGTCGGGGTCCTCATCGGACGTGACGGTCACGCGGCCGGGCAGGTAGCTGAGGTATGTGCGCCGCCCGAAGGGCGACAGCTGCTCCAGCACACGCCCGTCGTCGTCATACGTGTTCACGAGCTCGACGACCCCGTCGGCGTCGATCACGGACACGATGCGACCGCGCTCGTCGAGCTCGTAGCGGCGCGTGCCGGCGGCGCCGTCGACCT
>DASWQM010000099.1:0-26239 GCA_036403675.1 Solirubrobacteraceae bacterium
CGCGCATCCGCGTGCAGGTGGGCGCGGGCAAGGTCATCTGTGGCCTCTCGGGCGGAGTCGACTCGTCGGTCGCCGCGCTGCTCGTGCACAAGGCGATCGGCGACCAGCTCACGTGCGTCTTCGTCGACCACGGGCTCATGCGCAAGAACGAGGGCGAGCAGGTCATCGCCGCGTTCCGCGACCACTTCAAGGTCCCGCTCGTCGCCGTCGACGCCGAGCAGCGCTTCCTGGAAAGGCTCGCCGGCGTCACCGACCCCGAGACCAAGCGCAAGGCGATCGGCGCGGAGTTCATCCGTGTCTTCGAGGAGGAGGCAGCGAAGCTGGGCGACGCGCGCTACCTCGTCCAGGGGACGCTGTACTCGGACGTCATCGAGTCCGGCGGCGGGACCGGCGCCGCCACGATCAAGTCCCATCACAACGTCGGCGGCCTGCCGGACGACCTGCGGTTCGAGCTCGTCGAGCCGCTGCGCGCGCTCTTCAAGGACGAGGTCCGCGCCGTGGGCGCGGAGCTCGGGCTGCCCGAGCGCCTCGTCTGGCGCCAGCCGTTCCCGGGGCCCGGTCTCGCGATCCGCGTCATCGGCGGCGAGGCGACGAAGGAGCGCCTGGACCTCCTGCGCGAGTGCGACTTCATCCTCCAGGACGAGATCCGCAAGGCCGGCCTCTACCGCGACCTGTGGCAGTCCTTCTGCGTGCTCCCCGACATCCGCACGGTCGGGGTCCAGGGCGACGAGCGCACGTACGGCAGCGTCGTGGTCATCCGCGCCGTGACGTCCGACGACGCGATGACGGCCGACTGGGCCAGGCTGCCCTACGACCTGCTCGAGCAGATCGCCTCGCGGATGATCAACGAGCTGCGCGACGTCAACCGCGTCGTCCTCGACATCACCTCCAAGCCGCCGGGGACGATCGAATGGGAGTGACGCGCGACGAGCGCTCGACGTGCGTCTGGAGGCCGCGCCGCCGAGACCTCAGCCCAGCAGCGGCGCGCCAAGCTCCGCGCGCAGCGTCGCGATCTCGGTGACGACCGTGCCGACGTACGCGCTGCGGTGCTCGTGGATCTCGTCGAGGAGATCCTCCATGTAGCTCGGGTCGGAGGCGAGGCCCTCCAGCTCGGCGAGGGCGCGTTCGACGTACAGCATGCGCAGCTGGGCCTGGATGTCGGCGGCGGTTGCGGTGGTCTTGGTGTTCATGGCTGGATCTCGAGCCCGGTTGCGCAAGCCGTTGATCCCCGCGATGGCGAGTCGCTAGCCGTCACGGCACCGAAGCTCAGTCGTTTTTCGTTCATGGCGGTCGAGCAACGCCGGCGAACGATCCAGACTCGCGTCGGCGCGGCGCACGCGGCGTGGGTCTAGCCGATAGCCCAGGTCGGTCGCGCGGCGTCAGCCTTCGAGCGTCGCCTCCACGGTGATCGCGACGTTGCCCTTCAGCGCCGCGGAGATCGGGCAGTTCTCGCCGGCCGCCCGCGCCGCCGCCGCGAACGCGTCGCCGTCGACGCCCGGCACCTGCCCGCTCACGACGATGTGCGAGGACGTCACTCCCTCGCCGGGGACGAACTCGACGGTCGCGGTCGCCTCGAGCCGCTCGGGCGGGGTGCCCGCCTCGTCGAGCTCGTGCGAGAGCGCCATCGCGTAGCAGGAGGCGTGCGCCGCCGCGAGCAGCTCCTCGGGGCTCGTCTTGCCGGCGGCCCGCTTGGTCCGCGACGCCCAACTCACCTCGGTCGGCTGGTAGGCGCCGCTCTGCGGCGTCGTGACCCCAGACCCGTCCGCCAGGCCGCCGCCCTCCCAGACCGTCGTCGCGCTGCTCAAGGCCGCCATCATTCCCCTTTCTAGGTCGCGTGGGACCGGACGGTACCCCGCCCGCCGCGGCGGCGTCAGGTCGGCGCCGGCGCCGGCACGCGGTGGCGGCGGACGAGCAGCCACGTCAGCCACAGCCCGAGGCCGAACATCGGCAGGCTCAGCGCCGTCCTCGCGATCCCGAGCGCGACGACTGCACCGGCGAGATAGAGCGGAAGCTGGACGACGAGGCGCAGCACGAAGATGCCGGCCCACAGCCACGTGGCCCGCACGAACGCGCGCATCCGCCGCGGATCGTTGCGCCAGCCGGCGTCCTCGCCGTCGAGCTTCGTCACGATGATCCCGACGAGCGGCCGGCGCACGGCGAGCGAGACGAGGAACGCCGAGGCGTAGAGCGCGTTGGCGAGCAGGCCCGGCAAGAAGAAGTTCTCGGCCTTGCCGCTGCGCGTCGCAATGAACGCCGCGAAGCCGACCCCGATGAGGCCCGAGAGCGCGTGTTGCGGCGACTCGCGCCGCACGAGGCGCGCGGCCGCCAGCAGGACCGCGAGGCCGACGGCGACGGCGGCGGCCGTGTTCGTGTCCGAGCCGGAGGCGGTGTAGGCGATGACGAACGCGACCGCCGGCAGTGACGTCTCGGCCACGCCGAGCGGGCCCCCGATGACCTCGGCGAGGCTCGGTGGCGGGGTGCTGCGATTGGCGTCGGCCGGTTCTGCCATCCCACGATGATGGCGCATGAGCGAACGCTGCGACGAGATCGCTCAGCCCTCGCGAGCGCGGCGCCGCAGCACGCCCGGCCCGAGCAGCGCGGCGCCGATGACGAGGAACGGCACGAGGTTGAGGAGGTGCAGGACGAGCGCGTAGGAGAGCGCCGCGGCCTGCGGGACGTCGAATGCCCGCAGCGCGACGACCGTCGCCGCCTCGAAGACGCCGAGCGCCGCGGGCGACGATGGCAGCACGAGCGAGAGGTTGATCGCGACCACGACGAGCATCCCCGCGACGACCGGCAGGTGGAGGTCGAACGCGTTCGTGAGGATCCAGAACGAGCAGCCCAGCACGACCCACGACGCGAGCGTGAGCGCCATGGCGCGCAGCGCGACGCGCGGCTCACGCAACGCGACCAGGCCGCGCGTGGCGTTGCTGACCGCGACCTCGACGCGCTCCGGCACGCCGGCGCCGGGCAGGCGCCGCAGCGGCGACAGCAGCCACCGCACCGCGCGCTCGTCGTAGCGCACGAGCAGGACCACGAGCACGACGAGCGCCGCCACGATGACGATCCCCAGCAGCGCGGCCGCCTTCAGCCACGAGATCTCCGGCAGCAGCGGAAAGCAGGCGAACAGCAGGACGAGCAGCGCGAGGAGGTCGAACACGCGCTCGATGACGACCGTCCCGATCGCCTCCGCGCGCGGCGTGCGCGCGGTGCTGTAGAGCGCGATGACGCGGGCGGCCTCGCCGGCGCGCGCCGGCAGGATGTTGTTGAAGAAGTAGCCGACGAACGCCGCGTGGCCGACCGCGCGCAGCGGCGGCCGCGACGACGGGTCGAAGAGCACCCACCAGCGCACGATGCGCAGCCACAGGGCGACCGCGAACACGACGCTGGTCGGCGCGAGCCAGCGCAGGTCGCTGGCGGCGAGCGCGTCGCGCGCGTCGTCGAGCGAGACGCCGCTCACCGCGAGGTACGTGCCGCCGGCGGTCACCGCGAAGCCGGCCGCCACGAGCAGCGGCCGCACGCCGCGCCGGGACGTCACCCCCGTCGCAGCCGGACCTGGAGGAGCACCCGGATCGCCTTCAGGCCGTCCCGCCATGTGATGTTCTTCCCCTCGGCGTACGTGCGTCCGTAGTAGGCGATCGGCATCTCGTAGATGCGCAGACCGCGGCGGCACACCTCGCCGGTGATCTCGGGCTCGATCGCGAAGTCGTCCTGCTCGAGGCGCAGCGAGCGCAGCACGTCGGAGCGAAACGCCTTGTAGCCGGTCTCCATGTCGCTCAGGGTCGTGTTGAACAGGATGCCCGTCAGCAGCGACAAGAAGCGGTTGCCGACGAGGTGCCAGAAGAGGTACGCGCGCTGGGGCGCTCCGCCGCTGAGCCGCGAGCCGTAGACGACGTCGGCGACCCCCCGCTCGATCGGGCCGATGAGCCTGAGCACGTCCGCGGGGTCGTACTCCATGTCGGCGTCCTGGATGACCGCGATGTCCTGCGTGATCCGCGTCGCCGCGTGCCGCACGGCCGCGCCCTTGCCGCGGTTGGGCTGGCGCAGCAGCTCGACGTGCGGCCGGCCGGCCGCGAACGCCTCGACGATCGACGCCGTCGCGTCGCTCGAGCCGTCGTCGACGACGACGATCTGGCTGTCGATGTCGAGCGCCTCGATGCGCTCGAGCACCTCGCCGATCGTGGCCGCCTCGTTGTAGGCGGGGATGAGGAAGGAGACGCCGATCGCCGCATTCAACTGCACGGCTCGAACGGCGGCGCCTTTGACTACATTGCCCGCGATGGCTCCGGCGCGGGAGGACCGCAACCTCGCGGTGAGGCTCGGCGTCGCAGTCGCCCTGTTCCTGCTGCTCGTCGGGCAGGCACAGGTGACGGTGCTCGACGGCAGCTCGATGCTCGCCGTCGCCCACTCGCTCGTCCACAACGGCACGCTGGCCGTGCCGCCGAGGCTCGGCGTGCCCGGCCACGACGGGCTGTACTACTCGAAGTACGGCCTGCTGCTGCCGCTCCTGGCGACGGTCCCGGTCGCGCTCGTCCAGCCGATCGGCGCGATCACCGGCAGCGTCGGCAAGCTCGAGGCGGCCGCGGCGGCATCGCTCATGCCGCTCGTCGGCGGCGCCCTCGTCGCCGCGCTCTACGCGCTCGGCCGGCGGCTTGGCGCGCCGCGTCCGGCGGCGGCGCTCGTCGCCGCCGGCACCGTCCTCGGCACGTACGTGCTGCCCTACGGCCGCGACTTCTTCACCGAGCCGCTCGTCGCGCTGGGGCTCGTCGTCATGGTCGAGCGCGCCCACGCCGGGCGTGAGCTGCAGGCCGGCGCGGCGCTCGCGTTCGCCGTGCTCGCGCGTCCGCAGTCGGCGGTCTTCGCGCCGCTGCTGCTCGCGTACCTGGCGCTGCGGCCGGGCGGGCTGCGCGGCGCGGCGCGGGCGCTGCCGCCAGTCGCCCTCGCCGCGGCCGTCACCGTCGCCTACAACGTCGTCCGCTTCGCCGACGCGCTCCAGTTCGGCTACCGGCCGCCGGTCGATCCGGGCTTCACGACGCCGCCGCTGGAGGGGACGGCGGGGCTGCTGCTCTCCCCCGAGAAGTCGGTGCTGTTGTTCGCGCCGGCGATCGTCCTCGTGCCGTTCGCGGTCGTGGAGCTCTGGCGGCGCCGGCGCGCGATCGTCGCGCTCGTGCTGGCGCTCTTCGCGGCGACCTGGGCGCTCGCCGCGACCTGGCACTCGTGGCAGGGCGGCTGGAGCTGGGGCCCGCGGCTCGTCATCCCCGGCGTCGTCGTGGCGCTCGCGCTCGTCGCGCCGTGGATCGGCACGAATGCCACCCGCCTGCGGGTCGCCGCGCTGCTCTTCGCCGCCGGCTTCGTCCTGTCGCTGCCCGCGGTGCTCGGGCCCGCCGGCCTACAGCTGCTCGACCGCCCGGGGAGCGATGGGCCGCAGATCGTGCGCCAGTACGAGCGGCTGCCGGAGCTCACGCGCCGGTCTGTCCGCGCGGCCCGGAGCACGGCGGCGCGCAACGACGACTACCGCCGCTACCTCGCGCTCTGGCAGGCCGGAATCACGCGCCAGTTCGGCCCCCCCGGCCTGCTCCCGGCGCTCCTGGGGACCGTCCTGCTCGTGGTCGCGCTGGCGTTCGTCGCGCGCCCGCTTGGTCCCCGGCTGCGCGTCCACTGAGCCAGATGTCGGCATCGGTCGGAGGCCGGTATCTTGCGAGACTCCTCGACGACGGGTAGGAAGGGAGCAGACATGGCACGCCCCATCATTCTCGGCGTCGTCGGTGACTCAGCGAGCGGGAAGACGACGATCACGAAGGGCCTCGTAGCGATCCTCGGCAAGGACGCCGTGACCCACATCGGGACCGACGACTACCACAAGTACGACCGCTCCGAGCGGGCCGAGCGCAGCATCACGCCGCTGCACCCGGATTGCAACTTCGTCGACATCATCTCGCAGCACGTCCACCATCTGCGCAGCGGCGAGCCGATCCTCAAGCCGGTCTACCAGCACCACGACGGGACGTTCGGCCGCCCGGAGTACGTGCAGCCCAACCGCTTCGTCATCATCGAGGGCCTGCTCGGCTACCACACCGACGAGCTGAGCTCCGCCTACGACGTGCGCGTCTACCTCGCGCCCCCGGAGGACCTGCGCCGCGAGTGGAAGCTCAAGCGCGACTCGACGAAGCGCGGCTACACCGAGGAGCAGGTGCTCGAGGAGCTCGAGAAGCGCGAGCCCGACTCCGCCGCGTTCATCCGCCCGCAGGAGCACAAGGCCGACCTCGTCGTCTCCTTCCAGCCAGGCTCGGACAACGGAGACGACGAGCACCTCGACGCCGTGCTCACGCTGCGCGAGGGGCTTCCGCACCCCGACCTGTCGGTCATCGACGAGCAGACGGACGGCATCACGCTCGTGGAGCGCGGCGACACGCGCTGCCTCTACATCCCCGGCAACGTCGATCGCGACCGCGGCTCCGCGATCGAGGAGGCGATCTGGGACAAGATGCAGTTCGCCAGCCACCTGCGCACCGAGCGGCTGGGCGAGTTCACCGTCGGCGACGACGTGCACCGCTCGGAGTCGCTTGCGATCGTGCAGGTCCTCATCCTCTACCACCTCGTGACGGCCAAGGCCACGGTCGCGGTCGCCGGCGACGAGATGGACTCGCGCGCGGACGCGCCCCACGCGGTCGAGAACGCGGCCGCGGCGAACGAGCACTGAGCCTCCGGCGCGCGGCGCGCGCCGGTGACGATCCGGCGTAGGGTCCGCGCATGGTGCCGGGCCGGATTGCCGGGGAGATCGAGGCTCAGCGCGCACTCCTGCGCAGCCCGGCGGGTCGCGTCCTGGCCGCAGGTCTCGGCGCGCTTGCGCTGGTGACGATCATCGGCATGGCGATCCTCTGGCCGGGCGGCGTCCGCGGGCAAGTGCGCTCGCCTGACATCGTCGCGATCGGGATCCAGCCGGCGACCGTGACGGCGGTGACGGGCAGGACGTGCCCGGTCGAGACGCTCCCGGGCTGCGCGCGCGTCGACTTCCGGCTGACCGGCGGCCTGGATGCGGGACGATCGAGCTATCTCGTCATGCCCGGCGACGAGGCCGCGCCGCGGCTGTCGCCGGGGGACGAGATCCGCGTCGCCCCGAACACGGCGGCGTTCGGCACCGCACCGCCGTCACAGGAGCCGGCGGGCGCCGACCCGGCGCAGGCGCCGTACGGCTTCGTCGACTTCGAGCGGCGGGGCTCGCTGCTGTGGCTCGCGCTCGCGTTCGTCGCCGTCGTCGTCCTGCTCGGCCGCCGCGTCGGCGCGCTGTCGCTCGTCGGGCTCGTCGCCGGGCTCGTGCTGATCACGGCGTTCGTCGTGCCGGCGATCCTCAACGGGTCGCCGCCGCTGGCGGTCGGGCTGGTCGGCTCGTTCGCCGCGATGTTCGTCACGATCGTGCTCGTCTACGGCGTCGGGGCGAAGAGCCTCGCCGCCCTCCTCGGCACCGCCGCGAGCCTCGCCGTCACCGCCGTGCTGGCGGTGATCTTCGTGAAGGCCGCGCACCTGCTCGGCGGCACGTCGGAGGACGCGTCAATCGTGCACAGCCTCGGTGGCGGCAACCTCGTGTCGCTGCAGGGCCTCGTGCTCGCGGGGATCCTCATCGGCGCGCTCGGCGTGCTCAACGATGTCACCGTCGGGCAGGCATCGACGGTCCTCGCGCTGCAGCGCGCGAACCCGGTGCAGCGCTTCGGCGAGCTGTATCGGGGGGCGGTGAGCGTCGGGCGCGACCACCTCGGGGCGGCGGTCAACACGCTCGCCTTCGCCTATGCCGGCGCCTCGCTGCCGCTGCTGCTCATCTTCTCGTCGCAGGGCCTGACGTTCGGCGCCGCGATCAATCGCCAGGATGTCGCCACCGAGATCGTGGCCGCGCTCGTCGGCTCGATCGGCCTCATCCTGGCCGTGCCGATCACCTCGGCCACCGCGGCCTGGCTCGCGGTCCGGCTTCCGGCGGCCGCGCTGCCGGCGGACGAGCACGCCGGTCATCGCCACTGACGCGGACGGCTACGCTGCCCTCATGTGCATGCAGTGCATGGCGGGTGCGATGGCGGCGGGCGCCAGCGCGACCGGCCTGCGCGCGTGGCTCGTCGCGTGGGCGCCGCGCTGGCTGACCCCGCGCCGGCGGCGCCTCGCGACGCGCGGGCTGATGGTCGCGGGCGTGATCGCCGCCAGCCTCGTCGGGCCCTCACCGGGCTAGTACCCGCAAACGAGAATCATTCTCTGGTAGGCTCCGGCGATGCCGCATCCGCGCCGGTCGATCGCGGCCCTCGCCGTCGCTCTCGCTGCCACGCTCCTCGCTGCGTGCGGCGGGGGCGGCGGGTCGGCCGCCGGTGCCGGTGGCGGCCCGGTCGTGGTCGCGACGACGACGCAGGTCGCCGACTTCGCGCGCGCCGTCGCGGGCCGCCGCGCCGACGTCCGGCAGATCCTCACGCCGAACTCCGATCCACACGCGTACGAGCCGCGGCCGAGCGACGTCCGCGCGGTCGCCGGGGCAAAGCTTGTCGTTCGCTCCGGCGGCGATCTCGACGACTGGCTCGCCGGAGTCCTGCGCAACGCGGGGTCGGACGCCAGGACCGTCGAGCTCATCAAGGCGGTCCACGCGCGCCGCGGCGAGGGTGCGATCGATCCGCACTGGTGGCAGGACCCGCGCAACGCCGAGATCGGCGTGGGCCGGATCCGCGACGCGCTGATCGCCGCCGACCCCGGCGGGCGCGCCGCCTACTCCGCGAATGCCGCTGCCTACCTTCGCCGGTTGCACCGCCTGGATGATGCGATCGCGGCCTGCATGGGCCGGATCCCCGCCTCCAAGCGGAGGCTCGTCACCGACCACGACGCGCTCGGCTACTACGCCGACCGCTACGGCATCGAGGTCATCGGCACCGTCATCCCGGCGTTGTCGACCCAGGCGCAGGCATCGGCGGGCGAGGTCGCCCGCCTCGTGCGAACGATCCGCCGCGCGGGCGTCACGACGATCTTTCCCGAGAGCTCCACGAGCGCCAAGCTCGAGCGCGCGATCGCGCGCGACGCCGGTGCGCGAGTCGGCCCGCCGCTGTACGCCGACTCGCTCGGGCCGGCGGGGTCGCCGGGCGCGACGTACCTCGGCTCGCTACGCGCCAACACCCGCGCCCTCGTGGCGGGTTTCACCGGCGGCGCCACGCGCTGCGACCTGCCTGCCTGACCGCCATTTTCGCGTGCCTGCGCGACTCGCGTATGCTTCGTCGTCGCCGCGCGCCGCAACGCGTGGCCTTTTTCACGCCATGAAGACCTACGTCGCAAACGCCAACGACCGCGAGCGCAACTGGCTCGTCGTCGACGCGACCGGGCAGACGCTCGGCCGCCTCGCGACGCAGATCGCGGACGCCCTGCGCGGCAAGCGCAAGCCGACCTACACGCCGCACGTGGACACCGGCGACTTCGTCGTCGTCGTCAACGCCGAGAAGATCTCGGTGACCGGCAACAAGCGCGCCGACAAGAAGTACTACCGCCACTCGGGCTACCCGGGCGGCCTGAAGACGCGCACCCTCGACGAGATGCTCGACCGCCGGCCCGAGGAGGTCCTGCGGCTCGCCGTCAAGGGGATGCTGCCGCGCAACCGGCTCGCCCGCAAGCAGCTCACGAAGCTCAAGATCTACGCCGGGCCGGAGCATCCGCACGAGGCCCAGAAACCGCAACCGATGGAGATCCACCCCTCGTGATCGACGAGAGTCCCGAGCCGCCCGAGGAGACGCCGGCCGGCGAGCAGGAGCAGCCCGCTCCGACCCCCGAGCCCGAGGAGCCCGCGGCGCTCGCCGACGCGGTCGACGAGCCCGAAGACGACGAGGACGACGAGCCCGTCGCCCCGCGCGAGAAGCCCGCGATCCCCGGCGCCGACCTCGAGGTCGACATCGTCCTCGAGGGTGCCGACCCGCTCGCGGAGACCGACGAGGAAGCTGACGCCGAGACCGAGGCCGAGCAGGACCGCGCCGACGAGCAGCCCGTCGCAGCCGTCATCGACCTCGCCGCAGGCGCCCGCTACCGCGCGACCGGCAAGCGCAAGACGGCCGTCGCCCGCGTCATCCTGCGCCCCGGCACCGGCGCGTACACGATCAACGGCAGGACGCTCGACACGTACTTCCCGCGTCCCGCGCTCGGGCGCAACATCCGCCAGCCGCTGGAGGCCGTCGGCTATGACGATCGGATGGACGTCGTGGCGCGCATGCACGGCGGGGGCGTGAGCGCCCAGGCCGGCGCGCTGCGCCACGGCATCTCGCGCGCGCTGCTCGAGGCCGATCCGAACCTCCGCGGCGAGCTCAAGCGCCGCGGCTTCCTCACGCGCGACTCGCGCGCCAAGGAGCGCAAGAAGGCCGGTCTGAAGAAGGCCCGCAAGCGGCCGCAGTTCTCCAAGCGCTAGCGCGTCGGTCGTGACGACCGGCGGGGCTGCGACACGCACGCTCTTCGGCACCGACGGCGTTCGGGGCGTGGCCGGCGAGCTGCTGACCGCCGAGCTGGCGATGCGCCTCGGGGCCGCGGCGACGCGCGAGGTCGGCGGCGAGCAGCCGCGCGTGCTGGTCATCCGCGACACGCGCGAATCGGGCGAGATGCTCGAGTCGGCGCTCGCGGCCGGGATCGCGTCCGCCGGCGGCGACGTGCTGCTCGGCGGGGTCCTGCCGACGCCGGCGGCACCGCTGCTCGTCGCGCGCTACGGCCTCGACCTCGCGGCGGTCATCTCGGCGTCGCACAACCACTACGCCGACAACGGCATCAAGTTCTTCGGGGCCGACTCGTTCAAGCTCTCCGACGCGACGGAGCTCGCCATCGAGGAGCGGCTGGATGCGGCCGAGGGTGGCGATCCGGCCGCGATCGGCCGCATCCGCGAGTTGCACGGCACGCGCGAGGACTACCTGCGCGCGCTGCAGGAGCGCTTCGCGGGACTCGACCTCGGCGGCCTGCGGATCGCCCTGGACTGCGCCAACGGCGCGACGTACCGCGCGGCGCCCGAGATCTTCCGGCGCCTAGGCGCCGCGGTCACGCTGCTCGCCGACGCGCCCGACGGGCGCAACATCAACGCCGGCTGCGGGTCGACGCACCCCGAGCGCCTCGTCGCCGCGGTGCGGGACGGCGGTCATGACGCCGGCTTCGCCTTCGACGGCGACGGCGACCGCGTGCTGGCCGTCGATCGCCACGGACGGCTCGTCGACGGCGACGAGCTCATCGCGCTCGCGGCGCTGCACCTGCGCGCCCAGGACCGCCTGCCCGGCGGCGGCGTCGTCGTCACCGTCATGACGAACTTCGGCTTCCACGCCGCGATGCGCGACGCCGGCGTCGCGGTCGTCACGACGCAGGTCGGCGACCGCTACGTGCTCGAGGAGCTGCGCGAGCGACGCTGGGGCCTCGGCGGCGAGCAGTCGGGGCACATCATCGACATGGGCTTCATCCCGTCGGGTGACGGCATCGCGAGCGCGCTGCTGGCGCTCGAGGCGCTCGCCGGCCGCGATCTCGCCGAGCGCGACGCGATGGACAAGCTCCCGCAACAGCTCGTCAACGTCCGGGTGGCCGATCGCGACGCCGCGATGGCGAGCCCCGCGCTGACTGCCGCCACCGCCCGCGAGGCCGCGGCGCTGGAGGGCCGCGGGCGCGTGCTCGTGCGGCCGTCGGGAACCGAGCAGCTCGTGCGCGTCATGGTCGAGGCGCCCACCGCGGAGGAGACCGAGCGGGTCTGCGGACGGCTCGTGGCGGTCGTCGAGACGGGTCGTCCGTAGATCGCGATGTATTACGTCCGCACTCGTGACGCTCTAGAAGGCATGGGCGGCAACGAGCTGCGCAGGACCGTGAAGATCGGCACCAATGGCCAGGATCCGGCCCGGCTCAACGGCGGAGGGCCCCGAGCCGCCGGTGGCTCGTCGAACTCCCACGATGAGATCGCCGACTACATGATGGCGGGGCTGCGGAAGAGCATGGTCGTGAATCTCGGCGTCCGCGTCGGCCTCGGGATCGTCGGGCTCGCTGCTGCCGCCTCCGCGCTTGCGTACACCTGGGCGCACGCCCATGAGCTCGTCGCGCCGCTCGCGGGCAGGGATTACAGCCTCGCCGAGGTGTTCGCCCGGACGACGCCGTTCGTCCTCTTCGTGCTGCTCGGGCTGTTCGCCGCGATGGCGGCGTACACGGCTCACGCACGCTTCTTGGACGAGGCCGGCCGCACGCTGGAGACCGTCAACCGGATCCGGCGCGAAGGCGAGGTGGCGGTCTCCGCACGAGGCCTCATCTTCGCCTTCGAGGAGAAGCTGACAAACGCGCGGCGCGCCTTCACGCTTCAGCTGTGGCTCGGCCGGACGCTGTTCCTCGTCGGCCTGGGCCTGCTCGTGGTGACGGTCATCAACGCCATGATCCACGGAGATGCGCTGTTGACCGGCGCGGCAGGCGCGGGGTCGTTCGCCACCGCCCTTCTCGGCGTGACACGGCACGTGCCTCAGAACGTCGGGCAGCAGCTCGCGGACGTCATCCAGATCCAGTCGATCATCACGGGCTGCGACCGACAGATCAGCCTCCTCGAGAGTGCCGCCTTCGCCGCGCTGAAGGATGCGGTTCCCGGCGGTGCGGGCCAGACGTTCGCTCTCGAGGCGCAGTCGCGGATCGACGACGTCGTCGAACACGCCGTCAGGCAGATCGAGGAATTTACCGAGCCGCACAGGAGATCAGGCGCGGAGGCGGACTCTCCGGCAGCGTGACGGCGGCGAGGTCCGGGTCGTCCGTAGCGGCGGGACTACGATCCCTGGGGTGCCCGTCGGGATCGACCTGCTGGAGATCGAGCGGATGGAGCAGGCGCTCGAGCGCCGGCCGGGACTCGCGCTGCGCCTCTTCACCGACGGCGAGCGCGCCTACGCGGCGCGACGGGCGCGGCCGGGCCAACACCTGGCGGCGCGCTTCTGCGCGAAGGAGGCGGTCGCGAAGGCGCTGCGGCTGGAGGCCTGGAACCCGCGCGACATCGAGGTCGTCGGCGAGGGCGCGCAGACCGCGATCGCGCTGCACGGCGCGCTGGCGGCACTCGGCGTGCAGGTCGACGTGTCGCTGACGCACTCCAAGGCGACCGCGGGCGCCGTCGCCCTCGTCCGGTGACAGCGCGTCGTTGCTCGACCGGTTTGACCGTGGACCCGCGGCGGATGCGCTCGCGATGACCCTGCCGGACTGGCTGCAGCCGCTGCCCGGCGCCGAGCAGATGCGCGCCATGGACCGCTGGGCGATCGAGGAGCGCCGGATCCCGTCGCTCGACCTCATGGAGCGCGCCGGGGCGGGGATCGCCCTGCTCGCCGATCGGACCGTGCCGCGCGGGCCGGTCGCGATCGTCTGCGGGAAGGGCAACAACGGCGGTGACGGCTTCGTCGCGGCGCGGCTGCTGTACGAGCTCGGGCGCACCGTACGGGTGCTGCGGCTCGCCGAGCCGATGGAGTACCGCGGCGACGCCGCCGAGAACCTGCGCCGGCTCGAGGGCCACCACGAGCCGTTCTCGCTCGCTGGGCTCGACGGTGCGACGGTCGTGGTCGACGCGATCTTCGGCACCGGCTTCGACGGCGAGCCGCGCGGCCTGGCGAAGGACGCGATCGAGGCGATCGCCGCGCTGGAGGTCCCCGTCGTGGCCGCCGACATCGCCAGCGGCGTCGACGCCTCGACCGGGGAGGCCGCAGCGGTGTCGGTGTGGGCGACGGCGACCGGCACGTTCGCGGCTGCCAAGCCCGGGCACTGGATCGCGCCCGGCAAGCAGCACAGCGGCAAGCTCGAGGTCATCGACATCGGGATCCCGCCCGACGCGCCGGTGCAGGCCGACGTCGGCCTGCTGACCGCGCGCGTCCACGCGATCGTGCCGCGGCGCGAGGCCGCGGGCACGAAGTTCACCTCCGGTCACGTCGTCGTCGCCGGTGGCTCGCGCGGGCTGACCGGGGCGCCCTGCCTCGCCTCCGAGGCGGCGATGCGGTCCGGCGCCGGCTACGTCACCACGCTCGTGCCCGCGTCGCTGGAGCCGATCTTCGAGATGCGGCTGCTGGAGGTCATGACCCGCGGCCTGCCCGACGCCGACGGCGCGCTGCGCGCCGACGGCGTCGACGCCGCGCTGGCGGCGGCCGAGCGCGCCGGGGCGCTCGTCGCCGGCCCCGGCGCGGGTCGCAGCGACGGCGCGTTCGAGTTCGTCCGCGAGCTGGCGGCGCGCGCACCGGTCGCGCTCCTGCTCGACGCCGACGGGCTCAACGCGCACGCGGGCGCGCTCGATCGGCTGGCGGAGCGCAGCGCTCCGACCATCCTGACGCCGCACGCGGGCGAGCTCGGGCGATTGCTGGAGCGCTCCAGCGCGGAGATCGAGCGCCGTCGCCTGCGCAGCGCGCGCGAGGCCGCGCAGCGCGCGAACGCCGTCGTCGTGCTGAAGGGCGACGACACGATCGTCGCCGCGCCGGACGGCACCGCCGCCGTCAACGGGCTCAGCTCGCCGGCGCTGGCGACCGCCGGCACGGGCGACGTGCTCAGCGGCGTGATCGGCGCGCTGCTCGCCAAGCGCCTGGAACCGTTCGCCGCCGCCTGCGCCGGCGTGCGCCGCCACGCCGCGGCCGGCCGCGTCGCCGCCCACGAGCACGGCGCCGACGGCGTCATCGCAAGCGACGTCATCGCCGCGCTGCCGCGAGCTGCGAGCGGCGAGCCCGAGCAGTGATGGCGGCCGGCGACGGCGGGCCGGTGCGCGCGCTCGCGCGCGTGAACCTCGCCGCCATCGAGCGCAACGTCGCGCGGCTGCGGCGCGAGCTGGCGCCGGCCACGGGGCTCTGCGCCGTCGTCAAGGCCGACGGCTACGGTCACGGCGCCGTCCCGGCGGCGCGTGCGGCGCTCGCCGGCGGCGCGCGCTGCGTGGCGGTCGCAGCGGCCGGCGAGGCGGCGGCGCTGCGCGCGGCCGGGATCGACGCGCCGATCCTCGTCATGGGCGCGCTGTCGCCGCCCGAGCTCGACGCCGCGCTCGGCGCGCGGGCCGACGTCGTCGCATGGGATGAGGACTTCGTCCGGGCGGTCGCGGCACGCGGCGGTGGTGGCGTCCACGTCAAGCTCGACAGCGGCATGGGGCGGCTGGGCACCCGCGACGCGCCGCAGGCGACGCGCGTCGCCGAGGCGGCGGCCGCGACGGAGGGCGTCGTCCTGACCGGCGCGATGACACACTTCGCGACCGCCGACGAGCGCGGCGACGCGTTCTTCGGCGAGCAGCTCGCGCGCTTCGAGGCCTGGGCGCGGCCGCTGCGCGCGGCGCACCCCGAGATCGTCGTGCACGCCGCCAACAGCGCCGCCACGCTGCGCGACGCCGCCTCGCACTTCGACCTCGTGCGCACCGGGGTCGCGATCTACGGCCTGGACCCGTTCGGGGAGGACCCGGTCGCGCGCGACCTCGAGCCGGCGCTCGAGCTGCGCTCCTACGTCGCCGCCGTCAAGCCGATGGCCGCCGGCGACAGCGCGGGCTACGGGCGGCGCTTCGTCGCCGCGTCGGCGACCAACGTCGCGACCGTGCCGATCGGGTATGGAGACGGTGTGCGGCGCGGGCTGACGAACAACGCGGACGTGCTTCTCGGCGGCGTCCGCCGGGCGCTCGTCGGGACGGTGAGCATGGACAACGTGACGATCGAGGTCGGCTCGCCCGCAGCCGCCGCCGTCGGCGACGCGGCGGTGCTGATCGGCGCGCAGGGCGGCGAGCGCATCACCGCCGAGGAGGTCGCGCAGCGCCTGGGCACGATCAACTACGAGGTGACCTGCGGGCTGCTGGCGCGCGTCCCGCGGGCCTACCACCGCGACGGCGAGCCGGCATGACGGCGCGCCAGAGCTCGCCCGGCGGCGCCGGGGGTCGCTCGCGATGAGCGATGCGCTCACTGCGGCGCGCGCGGCGCTCGCCGGCCGGCCGGCATGGCTCGTCGGCGGCGCCGTCCGCGACCGCCTGCTCGAACGTCCGACGGCTGATCTCGACCTCGTCCTCGACGCCGACGTCCGCGGCGCGGCGCAGTCGCTCGCGCGCGCCGCGCGTGGGCCGCTGTTCGAGCTCTCCGACGAGTTCGGCGCCTGGCGCGTGCTCGCCGGCGACCGCTCCTGGCAGGCGGACCTCAGCCCCCTGCGCGGCGGCTCGCTGGAGGCCGATCTCGCGCTGCGCGACTTCACCGTCAACGCGATCGCCGAGCCGCTCGCGGGCGGCACGCGCATCGACCCCCACCACGGCGCGAGCGACCTCGCCGCCCGCCGCCTGCGCGCGGTCCGCCCGTCGGCGTTCTCCGACGATCCGCTGCGCGTGCTGCGGCTCGTGCGCCTCGCCGCCGAGCTGGGACTCGAGCCCGAGCCGGCGACGCTGGCGCTCGCCCGCGCGGACGCGCCGCGCGTGGCGGCGGTCGCCCAGGAGCGCGTCTTCGCCGAGCTCAAGCGCCTGCTCGGCGGGGACGCCGTGCTGGCCTCGCTGCGGCGGATGAACGACCTCGGGCTGACGGCCGCGATCCTCCCCGAGCTGGACGCGCTGCGCGGCGTCGAGCAGAACCGCTACCACCACGCCGACGTCCACGGTCACACGATCGAGGTCCTCGAGCAGACCGTGGCCCTGCAGGCCGATCCCGGCGCGATCCTCGGCGAGGAGCACGCCGGCGCGCTGCGGGCGCTGCTCGCCGAGCCGCTGGCCGACGACGTCGACCGCGGCCTCGCGCTGCGCGTCGGCGCGCTGCTGCACGACGCCGCCAAGCCCGCGACGCTCGGCCACCGCGACGACGGCACGCCGACGTTCATCGGGCACGACCGCGCCGGCGCGCTGCTCGCGCGTAACGTGCTCACCCGCCTGCGCGCGAGCGAGAAGCTCAAGGCGCACGTCGCCGCGCTCGTACGTCACCACCTGCGGCTCGGCTTCCTCGTCCACGAGCGGCCGCTCACGCGCCGCGCGCTGTACCGCTACCTCACGACGTCCCAGCCCGTCGAGGTCGACGTGACGCTGCTGTCGGTCGCCGACCGGCTCGCGACGCGCGGGCGCAAGGCGGGGGAGTCGATCGCCAACCACGTCGAGCTGGCGCGCGAGGTGCTGCCCGAGGCGCTCGCGTGGCGGGCGCGCGGACGCCCGGAGCCGCTCGTCCGCGGCGACCGGCTCGCCGCCGAGCTGCGGCTCACGGACGGGCCCGAGGTCGGCCGCCTGCTCGCCGCGATCGACGAGGCGCGCTTCGTCGGCGACGTGCGGACCGCCGACGAGGCGCTCACGCTCGCCACGCGGCTGCGCGACGGGGCGTAGGCTTCCGCGACCGATGGCCGATCCGGACTGCCTGTTCTGCAAGATCGCGGCCGGGGAGCTGCCCGCGACGATCGTCGCCGAGGACGAGCGCACGATCGCATTCATGGACATCAACCCGGCGACGCGCGGCCATGCGCTCGTCATCCCCCGCGCGCACGCACGCGACCTGTATGCCGTCGATCCCGAGGACCTCGCGGCGGTCGCCGTCGCGGCGCAGCGACTGGCGACGAAGGCCCGCGACAACCTCGGCGCCGACGGCGTGAACCTCCTGAACTCCTCCGGCGCCGCTGCGTGGCAGACGGTCTTCCACTTCCACGTGCATGTCATCCCGCGCTACGAGGGCGACCCGCTGCGGCTGCCCTGGGTGCCCACGACGGGCGACACGGACGAGATCAAGGCGGCGGCCGCCCAGCTCACGGGACAGCCCGCTTGACCTGAACTGCCCGCGCCCTACCGCTGCGGGCATGACCGGTCATCACCTGGAGGTCGTGCCGATCTCGCGGCAGCACTGGGTCGTGCGCTACGAGGGCGACAACACGCCGATCGCCGAGGCGCCGACGCAGACCGATGCCCGCGCGGAGGCGCGCAACTTCGCCCGCCAGTTCGGCGAGCCCACGATCCACGTGCACGAGCTCGACGGCGACTGCCACACCGAGCACGTCGATCCCGATTTCCGTGCGCCGACGCCGCGCGACGTGAAGGGCCGGCACGTCGAGCCCGGGGCCTGAGCACGAGCCGTCTAGGCCCGCCACACGGTGTCGGCCAGCGCCTTCGTGGTCAGGGTCACGCCGTCGCGGGCGGTCGCCTTGCCGCGCTGGCGCCAGTAGTCGAGGACGGCCTGCGGAGGCGGCTGCTCGTACATCAGCGCGATGACGATGGGGCGGCCCTGCAGGCTGGGATAGGTGCTGACCATCTGGCCCTCCAGGGCGTAGCGCAGATAGGTTGCGAGCTTGCGCTTCAGGCGGCCGCGCTCGGACCCGTCGGCTGACCACGCCCCGGTCTGGACGATGGACAGCAGCGCGCTGCCGTCGACGTCCTCGGCGACGACGTCGATCTCGTCTGGTTTGTCGATGCCTGGCATGCGCTCAGGGTACGGGCGCTCGCTTGCGCGGTCGATTCCGGCTGGCAAGTTCGTCATGCTTGCCGGATGCCTTCGTCCAGAAAGCAGCGCAAACGGCACCGCCGGCGCCTGCTGCACGCCGGTGTCCTGGCCGTCGCGGCGCTGCCACTGGCGGTCGTCGCGGCGCTCGCGGCGACGACGACGAAGCCGGTCGCCATCGACGACGCGGCCAGCGACGTCAGCGGGCCGCTGGACCTCCAGCGCGTCACGCTGCATCGCCTGTCCGACGGGCACCTGCGCGCAATCGTGACCTTCGTCGGCACCGTTTCCGCGGGGGCGCTCCTTGCGCCCTCCGGTCCCCCCGGCTCGGCCTGCCTGCGCGTCTGGACCGATCCGGCAGCCGACCCCCAAGCGATGCGGCCCGACCGCCTCGTCTGCGTGACCGCGCGCTCGGCGGACGAGCTGCGCGCCGGCGTCTATCAACAGCTCGGCCAGCGGCTGCGTCGCGTTGCTCCGGCGCAGGCGCGGACGAACAGAAGCGGGCGCAGCTTCGTCATCCGCATCACGCAGAGCTCGCTCGGGGGTCCCGCCTTCATCCGCTTCTCCGCCGAGTCCACGCGCCCGGGCTGCGAGCGCGTGTCGTGCATCGACACGGCGCCCGAGGGCGGCCGCGTCCGCCATTTCCGCCTGCAGTAGCTGAGCTAGCGTCCGAGACGGCTCATCCCGCGGACCGCGAGCGCGCCGAACAGCGTCACGAGCCCGGCGACCGCCAGCAGCGCCGGCCACGTCGTCGCCCACGTGACGTCGCCGACGAAGCCCTGGCGCACGCCCTCGAGGACGTGCGTGACCGGGTTGACGTCCGCGATCGTCCCCAGCCAGTCCGACAGCATCGGGCGCGGCGCATAGGCGGTCGTGAAGAGGACCGCGACGAAGCTTCCGACCTGCATGAGCGGCGCCGCCTGCTGGGTTCGGAAGCGCAGCGCAAGGACGATCGCGTAGCACGCCGCGGCGGCGGCGAGCCCCATGACGAGCACGGCGGCGAGCGCGAGCGCCGGCAGGCCGGGCCAATGCACCCCGAGCGCGAGCGCGACCGTCAGCAGGAAGGTCGCCGGCAGCAACGCGCGCAGGCTCGCCGAACCGACGATCCCGGCGAGCAGGACCGACCGCGGCGTGGGCGACAGCAGCAGCCGGTCGAACCAGCCCTGCTCGATGTCGCGCGCGAGGTTGACGCCGGTCGCCGCTCCGGTGAAGCCCGCACCCTGAAGCATCCCCACGGCGCAGACGAACGTCAGGAAGTCGACGCCGCCGTAGCTGCGCAGCCGCGCCGCCTCGCCGAAGACCGCCGAGAACCCGAGGATGAAGATCGTCGGCGCCAGCACGCCCGGCAGCGAGGCGCCCGGGACGCGCAGGATCTCGTTCAGCCCCCGGCGCACGAGCGCGGCGATCATCTGCAGCTGCGCGGTCATGCGTCGCGCAGCCGTCCGTTCAGCGCCAGCAGCGCGAGGCCGATCGCTGCACCGGCAACCGCCGCGGCCGCGGCGAGGCCCTCGAGCACGGGCGCGAGCGCGTTGCCGAAGGCGATCGGCTGGCGCATGCCGTCAGCGATGTAGGACAGCGGGTTGTAGGCGGCGACGGCATCGGCCGGCGACGACAGCAGGCTCGCCGGAAAGAATGCCGAGGAGATGAACAGGACGACGAAGGCGATCGGGAAGATGCCCTGCACGACCGACGCGCTGCGCGCGCGCAGCGCGAGCAGCACGCCGAGCGCCCCGAAGCCGGTGCCCGCGAGGACGCCGATCGCCAGCACGCACAGCACGCCGAGCACGCCGCCTTGGATCTCGGCGCCGAACACGAGGCCGAGGACGAGGAAGTACGTGATCTGGACCGCCGCGATGACACTGGCGGCGAGCACGCGTCCGAGGACGATCGCCGAGCGCGGTGCGGGGGAGGCCACGAGGCGGTCGAAGAAGCCGCCCTCGATGTCCAGCGCGGCGGCCAGCCCGGCGCTCACGCCGCCGAGCAGCAGCGACTGCGTGATCGCCGCCGCGAGCTGGAAGTCGAGGAAGCCGTGGACCTGCGGGAAGCCCGGCAGCGTCGTCGTTCGCTGCAGGCCGCCCACGTTGATCGCCAGGATGAGCGTCGGGAAGACGACGAGCGGCGCGAGGAACTGCGGCCGGCGCGTGGCGTTGACGAGCGCCCTCCGTGCGAGCACCCGCACGGACGCTGTCATCGCGACCGTCCCTCACGATTCGCGTCAGCCGTGGCCGGGCAGTGGCGCGCTGTCACGCAAGCTCCGGCGCGGGCTCGGGCTCCTCGGCGCCCTCGAGATGCTCGCCGGTCTTCGCGAGGAACACGTCGTCGAGCGTCGGCTGCTTGAGCTCGAGCTCGGCGACGGCGAAGCCGGCGTCGTCGAGCGCGCGCAGGATCGGCGCGATGTCGGCAGGGCCGCGATCGAGCGCGATCGACAGGTGGCATCCCTCGGTCGCGGGCCGGTGGTCGCCGAAGCGCGCCACGACCTCGCGGGCGCGTCCGACGTCCGAGCCGCTGGCGAGCACGAGGTCGAGGTGGGGCTTGCCGACCTCGGCCTTCAGCGCCGCGGGGGTGCCCTCGCCGACGAGCCTGCCGGCGGCGATGATCCCGATCCGGTCGGCGAGCTGGTCGGCCTCCTCGAGGTACTGCGTCGTGAGGAAGACGGTCGTGCCCTCGTCGCGCAGGCGGCGCACCTCGTCCCAGAGCGTCAGGCGCGAGGTCGGGTCCAGGCCGGTCGTCGGCTCGTCGAGGAACAGCACGTCGGGCTCGTGGATGAGCGCCATCGCGAGGTCCAGGCGCCGGCGCATGCCGCCCGAGTAGGTGCCCACGCGCCGGTTCGCCGCTTCGCTGAGGCCGACGCGCGCGATGAGCTCGGCGCCGCGCGCGCGGACGGCGCGCGGCGGGATGCCGTGCAAGGTGGCCTGCAGCTCGATGAGCTCGCTGCCCGTCATGAGCGGGTCGAGCGCCGCCTCCTGGAGGGCGACACCGATCCGGCGGCGGACCTGCGCGGCCTGCTGCTCGACGTCGAAGCCCGCGACGCGCGCCCGGCCGCCCGTCGGACGCAGCAGCGTCACGAGCATGCGCACGGTCGTGGTCTTGCCGGCCCCGTTGGGCCCGAGGAAGCCGTAGACCTCGCCGGGCGCGACCTCGAGATCGATGCCGTCGACGGCCTTCAGGCCGCCTTTGAACTCGCGCTCCAGCCCGATGACCTCGATCGCAGCGATGTCACACATTCTATTGCACGCGCAACTTGTTCCTGGGCCGCACGCAACAACAACCGCGTGCTCGTGTTGAATGGCGCACATGACACGCGATCGAGGGTCCATCTGGTCTGCTGCCGCGGCCTGCGCTGCGCTGCTCGCGGCGCCCGCCGCTGCTTCCGCGAAGATCACGGAGATCGGAGCGCTCCCCGTAGGTGTGCGGGGCGGATGTCCCGAGAACTGCCAGGCGGTCAGCCGGACGACCGGCTATCAGGCCAAGGTCGGCCCGGATCGCGCGCTCTACCAGGTCCCCGCCGACGGCCGCGTCGTCGCCTGGACGATCGCGCTCGGCAAGCCCGGCCCGAAGCAGACCGCGTTCTTCACCGAGCGCCTCGGCGGCGAGTCGCAGGCCGCGCTCGTGGTCCTCTCCCCGTCGAACAAGCTCGCGCGCCAGGTGGTCGCCAAGGCGCCGCTGCAGACCCTCACCGACTACTTCGGCACGATCGTCCAGTTCCCGCTCGATCGGTCGCTGCCGGTGAAGAAGGGCCAGTACATCGGACTGACGGTTCCGTCCTGGGCGCCGGCGCTGCAGATCGGGCTCGGGTCGGACACCTCCTGGCGCGCCAGCCGCCCGGCCGACAGCTGCGTCGCCGGGCCGGCGCAGACGGCGCTCGTCGGTTCGCGCCAGACGGCCAAGTTCGCGTGCCTCTTCAGGACCGCGCGCCTGACCTACAGCGCGACGTTCGTCTCCATGCCGACGAAGGAGACGGCGGCACCGGCGCCCGCGCCAAAGACCGCGACGGCGCCGGCGCCGGGCTAGCCGCCGCGCAGCGCGCCGTCAGCAGGCGCCCGGGTTCTGCGCGCAGAAGTTCTGGAACTCGCCGCCGCCGGGCTGTGCACCGCCCGTGGTGGACTGGCCTCCTCCTCCGCCCCCGCCTGTACTCGGTGCCTGTCCGCCCGTCGTCGACGAGCCTTGTGGGGCCGCCGGCGGCGGTGGTGGGGCGGGCGGCGGGGCGGCAGCCGGTGGCGGGGCCGCGGCGGTCGAGGTCGAGGTCGTGGACGTCGTCGACGTCGTCGTGGAGGCCTTGGACGGGGGCTCGGCGCTCGTCGCGGTCGGGATCGTGAGGTCGGGGCTCGTGCGCGGGATGTTGGCCGAGGGCTCGTCGTTGGAGCCGCAGGCGCCGAGCCCGGCGGCGAGGGTGAGGATCGTCAGCAGCGCGAGCAGGCGCAGGGGCATCGTCGGCGATGGGCTCAGGCGATCGGGCCCATGCGACGCCCGCACCACGGGCAGTCGTTGAGATCGCGTTGTGCGAGCTGGTCGCACCAGGGGCAGAAGCGGAGGTTCTCGACGGCCCACGGCAGGCGCGACTGCGACGGCGCGAGCGGCAGCACCTTGCCGATGACCGACAGCGTCTCGCCGGTCTCGCGATCGACGTAGACGCGCGCGGGCTCGGCCTCGCGGATGACCTCGCGGCCGGTCCCGGGCGCCCGCATCCGGTAGCGCTGGGTGGACATCGGCGCGAAACCCTACCAGCCGTCCAGGCGGCAATCGCCGCGTCGCGAGGCCGCCGTGGCGGCCGCTCTCCGACCCGCACGCCGTCCGGGTCGCTTGGATAGAGTCCCGGCGCTCATGGGCGGAACAGTGTTGAAGAAGCGACTGATCGGCCTCGCCGTCTGCGGTACGTTGGCCGGCGGGCTGAGCGCCTGCGAGAACGACAACGTGCCCAAGCACGCCGACCTCATCTCGGGCAAGAAGACGTTCGTGCAGAAGTGCGGGTCCTGCCATGTGCTCAACCGCGCCGGGACGAAGGGCAGCCAGGGCCCGAACCTCGACGACGCCTTCCGCGAGGCCCTGACCGAGGGCTTCGGGCGCGACACCGTCCACGGCGTCGTCTTCGACCAGATCCGCCACCCGGCGAAGGTGCGCAAGGACAGCCCCGCGTACATGCCGCCGAAGATCGTCACCGGCAAGCCCGCCTTCGACGTCGCCTCCTACGTCGCCTCCGTGGTCGCGCGTCCCGGCAAGGACGAGGGCAAGCTCGCGACGGCCGTCCAGGCGGCGGGCGCCGGCAAGCCGGTCGCCGCCAAGAACGGCAAGCTCGAGATCCCCGCCGATCCCAACGGGCAGCTCGCCTACATCACGAAGAAGGCGTCCGCGCCCGCCGGCAAGCTCGAGATCGACTCCAAGAACGCCGCCTCGATCCCGCACGACATCGCGCTCGAGGGCAATGGCGTCAACGACAAGGGCCCGGTCGTCCAGAACGGCCGCGTCTCGAAGATCACCGTGAACGTCAAGCCCGGCTCCTACAAGTTCTACTGCACCGTCCCGGGACACCGCGAGGGCGGCATGGAAGGCACGCTCACCGTCAAGTAGGGGACAGTGTCCTGCCTTGTGGTCGTCCTGCGACTCCTATCCAGGATCGAGGTGGGTGAAATGCCGCGTGGCGCGGCATTTCACCCACCTCGACCGCCCGCCGCCCGGGCACGGGGCGCGCGCCGAGCGACGAATGGCGCGTAGCGCATACCCAGCCCGCCCAGCGTCAGAAGATCGCCCGCAGCACCATCGCCACGAGCACCACGACGACCGCCACCGCAACCGCGCGCAGCAGGAACGCGAACGCGGCGTCCTCGGATTCCCACGGCCGGCGCACGGGCGCGCTCAGAGGATGTAGATCGTCGTGTAGACGACCACCCACATGACGTCCACGAAGTGCCAGTAGATGCCCGGCACCTCGACGCCATGGTGGTGCTCCGGGCTGAAGTGCCCGCGGAACGACCGGATCGTGACCATCGTGAGCAGCGTCAGGCCGATGAAGACGTGCGCGCCGTGCAGGCCCGTGAGCCCGTAGAAGATCGTCCCCTGGGCGTGGTCCTGCGGCGCGAAGCCGATGTGGACGTACTCGTTGATCTGGATGAAGAGGAACGTCGCGCCGAGCAGCGTCGTGAGCAGCATCCCGGCCTTCAGGCCGAAGCGGTTGCCGTTCTTGATCGACGTCTGCGCCCAGTGCATCGTCAGCGACGAGCTCAGCAGGATCGCCGTGTTCACGCCCGCGACCGCGACCGGCAGCTCGGCGCCGTCGAAGGGGAACCAGCGGTGGCCCTCGGCGACCAGGCGGATGAAGAAGTAGGCCGTGAAGAAGGCCCCGAAGACCATGATCTCCGAGATGATGAAAAGCAGCATCCCGAGCAGCTCGGGGTCGACCCGCGAGCTGCGGTTGGCCGGGGGCGGCCCGTGGTGCTCGTCGTGGTGATCGAGCGCGACGCCCGCGCCGATGCCCGCGGCCTCCATCAGCGCGTCGACTCCGCGGGAACCTCGGCGACGACGTGCTCGACCTCGACGTTGGATGCCTTGCGCACCCGCTCGATGAGGTCCGAGCGCATCCAGCCCGACTTCGTCGCCGGGAGCGTCGAGATGACGATCCGCGACACGTGGAAGAACTGCAGCGCGTTCATCGTCGCGGTGTAGGGATCGGGATCGCCGAGCATCCCGGCGACGCGCAGGCCCTCGCGGCGCATGCGGTCCAGCGTGTTGCCCAGCCGCGCGCGCGCGACCGCCGCGGCGCGGCCGTCGTTGTGGGCCTGCAGCGGCACCACGACGATGAAGAGCATGTCATCTGGCGCCTCCTCGGCGATCTCCTTCATGCGGCCGCGCAGCTTGCCGCGGCCGGCCGTGACGTTGGCCACGACGAGCGTCACCTCGAACGGCAGCCCCTCCGCGTCGATGTCGGAGATGACGTGCGTGACCGGGGCCGTCGTGGCGTCCTGGATGCGCTCGATGAGGTCGCGCCGCAGCCAGCCCGACGACGACTGCGGCAGCGTCGAGATGATCACCTCGTCGGGCTCGTACTCGCGCAGCGCGTCGAGCGTGGCGGTGTAGGGGTCCTCGTCGCCGAGCTCGCCGCTGGCGACGATGTCCTCGCTGCGCAGGTAGGACAGCGCGAGGTCCAGGCGCACCTGCGCCGAGTCGCGCACCGCGTCCTCGTAGATGACGTAGCCCGAGCGCGGGCTCGTCATCGGCACGACGAGCGTGAAGCTCGTGTCGGGCTCCTTGGCCCGCTCGCGCACGAGGTCGAGCAGCTTCGCGCCGCCGATCGTCTGGTTGGCCACGACGAGGATGTGCTTGCTCATCGACCTACTCCTCGTCCTTGCCGGCCGTGTGCGTGGCGCCGCCGCTTCCACTCGCGGTCGCGCCCGCCGGCGTCGGGACCTCGGCGCCCTTCAGCACGCCGTGCACCGCGCCCGGGACGCCGTACTCGTACGGGCCGCCGACGACGGTCGGGATCGCGTCGAAGTTGAAGATCGGCGGCGGCGACGAGACCTGCCACTCCAGCGTGAGCGAGCGCCACGGGTTGGACTCCGCACGCGGGCCGCCCCGCCACGAGGCGATCATGTTGTAGGCGAACACGAGCGCGCTCAGGCCGAGGAAGAAGCTCATGATCGAGATCGCGAGGTTCCAGCCGGCCCACTGCGCGGGGTAGTCGGCGACGCGGCGCGGCATGCCCTGGATCCCGATGACGTGCATCGGCGCGAACGTGGCGTTGAAGAAGATGAACGTCGTCCAGAAATGCAGCTTGCCCAGGCGCTCGTCGTACATCCGGCCGGTCATCTTCGGGAACCAGTAGTACACGCCGGCGAAGATCGTGAAGAGCGACCCGCCGAAGAGCACATAGTGGATGTGGGCGACGATGAAGT
>DASWQM010000100.1:0-11053 GCA_036403675.1 Solirubrobacteraceae bacterium
GTCCGGGTGGGCCTTCTCGATCTCGTCGAGCAGGAGCACGGAGTACGGCTTGCGGCGCACCGCCTCGGTGAGCTGGCCGCCCTCGTCGTAGCCGACGTAGCCGGGCGGCGAGCCGACGAGGCGCGACACCGCGTGCTTCTCCATGTACTCCGACATGTCGACGCGGATCATCGCGTCCTCGTCGCCGAAGAGGAACTCGGCGAGCGTGCGCCCGAGCTCGGTCTTGCCGACGCCGGACGGCCCGAGGAACACGAAGGAGCCGGTCGGCCGCTTCGGGTCCTTGAGCCCGGCACGCGAGCGGCGGATCGCCTTCGAGATGACCTCGACGGCGGCCTCCTGCCCGATGACGCGCTTGTGCAGCTCGTCCTCCATGCGCATGAGCTTCTGCGTCTCGGCCTCGGTGAGCTTGAACACCGGGATGCCGGTCCACATCGACACGATGTCGGCGATCTCCTCCTCGCCGATCGCCGGACGCTCGGTCTCGGCCTCGCCGGCCTCCCACTGCTCCTCGAGCTCACGCTTGCGCTGCGTCAGGCGGCGCTCGGCGTCGCGGAGGTTCGCTGCCTTCTCGAACTCCTGCGCCTCGATCGCGGCCTCCTTGTCGCGCCGCGTCGTCTCGATCTCCTCCTCGAGCTCCCGGTAGACGGGCGGGGAGGTCATCGACTTGATGCGCATGCGCGACGCGGCCTCGTCGATGAGGTCGATCGCCTTGTCGGGCAGGAAGCGGTCGGAGATGTAGCGGTCGGCGAGCTCCGCCGCGGCCTCGAGGGCCTCGTCGGTGATCTGCACCTTGTGGTGCTGCTCGTAGCGGTCGCGCAGGCCCTTGAGGATCTGCACGGTCTCCTCGGTCGTCGGCTGCTCGACGCGGATCTGCTGGAAGCGACGCTCCAGCGCGCTGTCGCGCTCGAGGTACTTGCGGTACTCCTCGAGCGTCGTCGCGCCGATCGTCTGCAGCTCGCCGCGGGCGAGCGCCGGCTTGAGGATCGAGGCCGCGTCGATCGCGCCCTCGGCCGCACCCGCGCCGACGAGGTTGTGGAGCTCGTCGATGAACAGGATGATGTCGCCGCGCTGGGTGATCTCCTTCATCACCTTCTTCAGGCGCTCCTCGAACTCACCGCGGTACTTCGAGCCCGCGACGAGCGCCGCGAGGTCGAGCGTGTAGATCTGCTTGCCCTTCAGCAGCTCGGGGACGTCGGAGGTCGTGATCCGCTGGGCGAGGCCCTCGACGACGGCGGTCTTGCCGACGCCGGGCTCGCCGACGAGCACCGGGTTGTTCTTCGTGCGCCGCGAGAGGATCTGCATGATCCGCTCGATCTCGGTGGCGCGCCCGACGACGGGGTCGAGCTTGCCCTCCTCGGCGAGCTTCGTGAGGTTGCGACCGAACTGGTCGAGCAGCTTCGACGACTTCTTGCCCTCGCCCGACGAGCCGGCCGTCGCGCCGGTGCCCGCACCGGCACCCGCTCCCTGACGGCGCCCGCCCGGCCCCGACAACATGCGGATGACCTCGTTGCGAATCTTTTCTGAATCCGCGTCGAAATCCAACAGGATGCGCGCGGCAACCCCCTCGTTCTCGCGCACGAGGCCGAGCAGGATGTGCTCCGTGCCGATGTAGTTGTGGCCGAGGCTCAACGCCTCGCGCAGCGCGAGCTCCAAGACCTTCTTGGCGCGCGGGGTGAACGGGATCTGGCCGGAGGTGACCTCCTCGCCGGACCCGACGATGCGTACGACCTGCGCACGGACGCGCTCGACGGTGATGTCGAGACTCTCGAGGACCCGCGCAGCGAGACCTTCCTCCTCTCGGAGGAGGCCGAGCAGGATGTGCTCGGTCCCGATGTAGTTGTGCTTGAGCGTCCGCGCTTCTTCCTGCGCGAGAACGACCACCTGACGGGCTCGCTCTGTGAATCGCTCGAACATGCTGCTGATCCTTCCTGCTGGGGCGGGGCCTCTAGCCTCGGTTCATGCGTGGTCCGGATGAGGTCTGCAAGACAGCAAACGGCCCGTCGTCGTTGTTCATCCTTTTTTCGGCACCGCGGGCGAAATGGATGAGGGTCGGGAACAAAAGGCGGGGATGGGGCAGTCTACCAACGCGTCCTCTGCCCAAATGTTGCGTGGCGCACTCACGGTTCTCGTAGCGCGGGGAAGAGCACCACTTCGCGGATCGAAGCGCGGTCGGTGAGCGCCATGACGAGCCGGTCGATGCCGACCCCGACGCCGGCGGTCGGCGGCATCCCCTGCTCGAGCGCCTCGACGAAGGCCTGGTCGTAGGGCGCGGCCTCGTCGTCGCCCTCGGCGGCGAAGCGCGCCTGCGCCTCGAAGCGCGCCCGCTGCTCGTCAGGGTCGTTGAGCTCGGTGAAGGCGTTGGCGATCTCGGTGCCGCCGGCGAAGGCCTCCCAGCGCTCGACGAGCCCCTCCTCGCCGCGGTGGCGCTTGGCGAGCGGCGACAGCTCGACTGGGTAGTCGAGGAGGAACGTCGGCTGCTGGAGCGTGGGCTCGACGTAGGTGCTCAGGAGGTCGTCGACGAGCTGCGGCCACGTGCGTCCCTCCGTCGGCAGCCTCTCACCGATCGCCGCGACGAGGCTGTCGCGGTCCGGGTGGGCGCGGAAGTCGACGCCGCTGTGCTCGAGAATCGCGTCGCGGAGCGTCATCCGTCGCCACGGCGTCGAGAAATCGATCTCCCCGCGCGAGCCGACCTGCTGCGCGACGGACGACACGAGCGCCTCCGTCCGGTTGGCGACGTCGTTGTAGTCGGCGTACGCCTCGTAGAACTCGAGCACCGTGAACTCGGGGTTGTGCTTCGGCGACAGCCCCTCGTTGCGGAAGTTCTTGCCGATCTCGTAGACGCGCTCCAGCCCGCCGACGATCGTTCGCTTGAGGTAGAGCTCGGTCGCGATCCGCAGGTAGAGGTCGCGATCGAGCGCGTTGTGGTGGGTCGTGAACGGGCGCGCGAGGGCGCCGCCGTAGAGCGGCTGCAGGATCGGGGTCTCGACCTCGACGAAGCCCGCGTCGTCGAGCTGGCGGCGGATCGCGGTGATGATCCTCGCGCGCGCGATGAACAGCTCGCGCGTCTCGTCGTTGGACATGAGGTCCAGCTCGCGGCGGCGGTAGCGCGTCTCGACGTCCTGCAGGCCATGGTGCTTCTCCGGCGGCGGGCGCAGCGACTTGGCGAGGACCGTGAAGTCCTCGACCTTCAGCGTCAGCTCGCCGCGACGGGTGCGCATCGCGGTGCCGTCGACGCCCACGATGTCGCCGAGGTCGAGGCCGAGCAGGCGCTCGTGCGCCTCCTCGCCGAGCACGTCGACGCGGGCCTGTAGCTGCAGGCGGCCGGAGCGGTCGACGAGGTCCAAGAACGCCATCTTGCCCTGGCCGCGGCGCGCGGCGAGGCGGCCGGCGACGCGGTGGCGGGCGTCGGTCTCCTCGCCGTCGCCGAGGCCGGCGTGCGCAGCGAGCACGTCGGCGACCGGCTCGACGCCCGGGAACTCGTGCGGGAAGGGATCGATCCCGTCGGCGCGTAGCCCGTCGAGCTTCGCGCGCCTGGCGGCGAGCAGCTCGTCAGCCACCGTGATGGGGTTGGCACGGCGCCGGCATCCGGCCCGCGCCCTTGATGTGGAGGGTCTTCATCCGGCCGACCTTAACCGGCCGCTTCGCGGCCTAGAGCCCGACGTCGATCTTCGTGATCTTGAGCTGGAGCGTCTTGCCGTTGGGGAGCGGGACGTCGACGACGTCGTTGCGCTTGTGGCCGAGCAGGGCCTTGCCGACGGGCGACTCGTAGGACAGGCGCTCGGGCGGCTTGGCCTCGGGCGAACCGACGATCGTGAACTTCTGCGCCTTGCCGGTCTGCTCGTCCTTGACGTTGACGATCGACCCGACCTGGACGGTCTCGGTCGAGACGTCCTTGGCGTCGACGACGGTGGCGGAGCGCAGCCGCTCCTCGACCTGGGCGATGCGCGCCTCGAGCATCGCCTGCTCGTTCTTGGCGTCGTCGTACTCGGAGTTCTCCGAGATGTCGCCGAACTCGCGCGCCTCCTTGATGCGCTGCGCGACCTCGCGGCGCTTCTCGCCCTGGAGGTGAACGAGCTCCTGCTTGAGCTTCTCGAGTCCGTCAGAGGTGAGGATGACGTCCTTGGGCATGGCTCCCGGGGGGTTGGAAAAACCGGCAAAAACCACCCGTCTCGTGGGCGTGCCTGCCGCGGGCGGTGCGAGAGGATAGCAGCGGTCAAGCAGCCGCAGATAACTCTTCGAGCGCGGCGATCACGGCCCGCGCCTCGTCGACGCTGTCGGTTGCCTGGAGCCCCGCTTGCAGCGCCTTCGAGCCGCCGAGGCGCTCGACGTACCACGGATAGAACTTGCGCAGGTAACGCCCGCCGCGTTGCGGGCCGAGATGCTCGACGGCGCGGTCCATCACCCAGTCCAGCTCGTCGAGCACCTCGCCCCTCGTCGGCCCGCCGCCGCGCGTGCCGAGCAGGCGCGCGAAGAGCCACGGGTTGCCGAGCGCGCCGCGGGCGAGCATGACCGCCTCGCAGCCGGTGTACGCGAAGGCGTGGCGGATCGCGTCGGGATCGCTCATGCCGCCGCTGAGGATCACCGGCGCGGGCAGCGACGCGACGAGCCGGCGCGCGAGGTCGAGGTCGGGCGAGCCCTTGTGGTGGACCTGCGCGGAGCGCGGGTGAAAGCCGATCGCCGCGACGCCGGCCTCGCTGACGAGCCGGTGCGCGAGCTCGAAGCCGTCGATCTCGCCGGCGCGCCGGCCGGAGCGCAGCTTCACGGTGACCGGCAGGCCCGAGCCCTCGCGGGCCGCGCGCGCGACCGCGACGGCGGTGTCGGGATCGTCCAGCAGCGCGGCGCCGGCGCCGGTCTTGCAGACCTTCGGCACGGGGCAGCCCATGTTGAGGTCGATGAGGTCCGCGCCGGCCGCGGCGACCGTCGCGGCGGCGGAGCGCATGACGTCGGGCTCCTGTCCGAAGAGCTGGATCGCGACCGGCCCGCCGGCGCGCTCGGCGGGCTCGATGCGCAGCAGCTCGGTGCAGGTCTTCTCGTTGCCGTAGTGCACGCCGAAGCTCGAGACCATCTCCGAGACGGCCATCCCCGCGCCGTAGCGCTTGGCCTGCAGGCGCACGAACCAGTTGCCGATCCCGGCCAGCGGCGCGAGGACGACGCGGTTGGGGACCCGCAGGTGCGCGAGCTGCCAGGCGTCGTTGAGCGTGCGTGCGTCAGGCGTTGCGCTCATACAACAACCGTAGCCCCGTGAGCGTGAGCAGGTCGTCGGTCTCGTCGATGTGCTCGGTGTAGGGCACGATCGCGTCGGCCAGGCCGCCGGTCGCGATGACGTCGGTCTCGTCTCCGAGCTCGTCGAGCAGGCGCCGCAGGATGCCGTCGATCGCCCCGGCGAAGCCGTAGATGACGCCCGAGCGGATCGCGTCGACGGTGCTCTTGCCGATGACCGTGCGCGGCGGCAGGAGGTCGATCGCCGGCAGCTTCGCCCCGCGGGCCGTGAGCGCGGCGAGCGAGATCTCGACGCCGGGCACGAGCACGCCCCCGAGGAAGTCGCCACCGGGGCCGACGACGTCGAAGTTCACCGACGTGCCGAAGTCGACGCAGATCGCCGGGCCGCCGCCGAAGCGCTCGCGGATCGCGACGGCGTTCGCGAGCCGGTCGGCGCCGATCTCGCGCGGGTTGTCGTAGCGCAGCGCCATCCCCGTCTTCAGCCCCGGCCCGACGCTCAGCATCGTGTGGCCCAGGTAGCGCTCGGCCATCGCGAGCCACTCGGGCTCGAGCGACGGCACGGTCGAGGAGACGATCGACGCGCTGATGTCGGCGAGGCCGATCCCGCGCAGCTCGAGCAGCGCGCGCAGCGCCGCGCCGAGCTCGTCGCGGGTCGACTCCGCGACCGTCGCGAAGCGCCAGTGCTCGACGAGCTCGCCGTCGCGGAACGTGCCGAAATGCGTCTGGGTGTTGCCGACGTCGACGGCGAGGAGCATGGATACGACTCTATGGCGTGGGCGTGGCGGCGGGCGGCGCTCGGGGCGCCGGCGCGCGGGCGGGCCGCCACGCCGACGCGTCCTGACTGAAGGCCGTCCTGCGACCCCTATCCAGGACGCCACCGCTCCGGCGGGCGGCCGCGAGCGCCGAGCGCCGCCCAGACGTCCACACCTTCCTCGATCGGTGGGAGCGCCTGCTGCTGCGGTGAAGCGGCCATATGCTCTGCCGGTGCACAAGCTCTACGTCGTCCATTCGTCGCATCCGAGCGAGGCGGTGAAGAAGGCGCTCGAGCTCAAGGGCATCCCGTACAAGACGGTCGAGATGCTCATCCCGACGCAGATGCTCATCACGCGACTGCGCTTCCCGGGCCGCTCCGTGCCCGCGCTGAGGCTCGAAGGCGGCGAGAAGGTCCAGGGCTCGCGCGCGATCATGCGCCGCCTCGACGAGCTCGTCCCCGAGCCGCCGCTGCTGCCCGCCGACGAGGCGGCGCGCGCGGCCGTGCTCGACGCCGAGCGCTGGGGTGACGAGGTCCTGCAGCCGCTCGCGCGCCGCGCCGTGTGGTCGGCGCTGAAGCGACGGCCGGATGCCATCCCGAGCTTTCAGGAGGCCTCGCGGCTGCCGCGGCTCCCGCGGCCGGTCGTGCGGGCCGTGGCGCCCGCGGTGATCCGGATCGAGAGCGCGGTCCACGACGCCGGGGACGAGACCGTCCGCGCCGAGCTGCGTGCGCTCCCCGGCCATCTGGACCGCATCGACGGCTGGATCGCCGGCGGCGTCCTGGGCGGCCCGGCGCCGAACGCCGCCGATCTGCAGATCGGGTCCTCGCTGCGCCTGCTCGCGACGATCGGCGACGTTCGGACGCTGCTCGCCGGCCGGCCGTCCGAGGCGCTGGCGCTGCGCCTGTTCGCCGACTTTCCCGGTGACCTGCCGGTCGGCGCCTACCCGCCCGACTGGCTGCCGGCGCGCGCCTGAGCCGCGTACGCGCGCCGCACGAGCTCGAGCGTCGCCTCGCGGATGTCGCCGGCGGCGTCCAGCCGCGGCTCGAACGCCACCCGGACGGCGGCGGCCTGACCGGCGCCCGTGACGCTGAGGTCGAGCCCGTAGCGGTCGATGCCGGTCGCGATCGCCGTGACGGCGCCGCGTGCGCCGGCCAGCTCGCGCGCGACAGCGAGCAGCCCGTCGGCGTGGTCTGAGTTGAGGCGCGCGACGTGGGCCGCCGACACCGGCGCGGTCGGGTCCGGCTCCGCGGCGACGTACTCCTCCCGGCTGACCGAGTCCATCTCGGCGAAGCCGCCGACCCAGCGCACCCGCTCGACCTCGAGCACCCACAGCTTGAAGTCCTCCCAACCGGCGTAGAGCCGGGCGCCGGGGACGGCCGCGACGTGCGCGTCGAGCGCCGCCTCCGCCTCGTCGCCCTGCGGCTGCACGGCGCGCCCGGCGAGCGTGATGCGGGGCCGGTCGAGCGGATCGCCGGGGGCCGACGGGTCGTTGATCGCGATGCTGGCACGCGGGTCGCCAAGGAGGTTTCGCGCGTGCTCGGCGAGCGTCGAGACGAGCAGCACGGGATTGCCCTCCCGCGTCGGCCCGTAGACGACAAGCGAGCACCACGGATCGCCCTCCTCGCCGACCGTCGCGAGGTAGCCGACCGTCACGGCCGAGACGAGCGTGCGGGCCTGCTCGGCGGAGCTGCGGCGGCGGACGGCCTCAACGGCGTCCGGGGTGCGATCGCTGCCGTGTGCACTCACGGATGGAACGCTACGCGATCGACGGCCAGCGGCGGGCCGGCGCGGCGCACGCCCTCGGTCACCGGCAGCGCCGCGAGCGCGTCGGCGAGCCGCTCCCCCGACGGCGTCGTGAGCTCGAAGTCGAGCTCGAGCAACGGGATCAGGACGAAGCGCCGCGCGAGCACCTGCTCGTGCGGCAGCCGCAGGCGCGCGGAGCCATGCTCGACGTCCGCGAGCAGCAGCACGTCGACGTCGATCGGGCGCGGGCCGTGGCGCGGCCCGCCCGGCGCGCGGCCGAGCTCGTGCTCGGCGGCCTTGCACGCATCGAGCAGCGCTTCGGGATCGAGCGCGGTCCGCACCCGCAGGCAGGCGTTGAGGAACTCGGGCTGGTCGAGGACCTCGCCGACGGGATCGGTGTCGTACGTCGACGAGCTCGTGAGCACCTCGACGCCGTGGCGAGGGAGGGCGTCCACGCCCGCCTGCAGGTGCGCGCGGCGGTCGCCGACGTTGGATCCCAGGCCCAGGTAGCCGATCCGCATCGGCGGCAGTTTGACGCGTCTGTCGGCGCCGAGCATGATCGCCCGGTGCCGCGCGCGCTCCCGTGCCTGCTGGTCGCCGCCGCGCTCGGCGCCGGGTCGTGGGCGAGCGCGGGCGCGGCCCAGAAGCCGCTCCCGCTGGACACGCCGGTCGCCGCCGATCTCGATGGCGACGGCGTGAACGAGACGGTGAGGGCGCACGAGACGGCCTGCTTCCCGCCGAAGGGCAAGCGGCGGCCGCCGTGCGGGAAGGACGTGCTGCGCACGTTCTTCGTCGAGGTCAGCGACAGCTGCGCGACCGGCACGGCGACGCTGTCGCTGTCGCGCGAGATGGACGTCGCGAGCCTCGCCCGCATCGTCGATGCCGACGGCGACGGCCGCGCGCGCGAGCTCGCCTTCGAGCTGCGCGCGGGCGCCACCGGACGCGGCGTCCAGGCGAAGATCGTGAGCTTCCAGGCCGGCCCCGGCGGGTGCGTCGCGGTCCGCAGGACGCTGTTCTCCTATCCGCGCCGGGACACCATCGGCCGGCGCGCGAAGGGGACGTCGTTCGCGACCGGGGCGCTCGCGATCGGCGACTTCGCCACGCGCGCGCCGGGGCTCGAGCTGCGCACGAGCGAGACGTACGCCCGGCCGACCGACGCCGGCTGCTGCCCGAGCTACCGCCGCGTCACGTACTGGCGCTTCGTCGTGGCGCACGCGGAGTATGCGCCGTACCGCACGCGGCTCGCGAAGCTGCGAAAGCCTCGCTAGTCCTCGGGCTCGCCGAGCTCCCGCCAGACCTCGACCGAGACGTCGTCGACCGGCAGCGGGATCGGAGGCTCGGGCTTGGCGGCCTTGACGTACACCGCCTGGGCGCCGAAGTCGCGCAGGAGCCGGTCGGCGATCGCGGCGCAGAGGCGCTCGAGCGTCTTGTCCGAGCGCTGCGTCGCCACGAGCGCGGCGACCTCGCAGACGCGCCCGTAGTCGACGGTGTCCTCGACGCGGTCGGTGACCGTGGCGTCCGCGTCGCCGAGGTCGAGCCGGATGTCGATGATGAGCCGCTGCCCGACCTCGCGCTCGGCGGCGGTGACGCCGTGGTGCGTGTAGAGCGAGAGCCCGTTGACCTCCACCGTGACCGAGGTCTGGACCTCCTCCTCGTCGCCGTCGTCGAAGCTGTCGTCGCCTAGGCCGTCCTCGCCGTCGTCGTCTCCGGGGTCCATCGCCCGCGCAAGGTAGCAGCCGCCACGCGCAGGGCATCGCGCACGTCGGCCACGTCATGGACGCGGAAGACGCTCGCCCCCGCGGCGAGCGCCAGGACGTTCGTCGCGATCGTGGCCGGCACGCGCTCGTGCGGCCCGCGCCCGGTGATCCTGCCGAGGAACGACTTGCGCGACGTCCCGACCACGAGCGGGCGGCCGAGCGCGACGAGCTCGTGCAGGCGCCGCAGCAGCTCGAGGTTGTGCGTCACCGTCTTCCCGAAGCCGATCCCAGGATCGAGCCAGATGCGCTGCTCGGCGATCCCGGCCGCGACCGCGACCTCGACGCGCGCGGCGAGGAACGCCTTGACGTCGTCGACGACGTCGTCATAGCGCGGGTCACGCTGCATCGTGCGCGGCTCGCCGAGCATGTGCATGAGGCACACGTCGCAGTCGTGGCCGGCGAGCAGCGCGGCCATCGCCGGGTCCCCGCGCAGCGCGGTGACGTCGTTGACGATCGTCGCGCCCGCCTGCAGCGCGGCCTCCGCGACCACCGCCTTCGACGTGTCGATCGACAGCCGCGGGCCGGCCCCGGCGAGCCTTTCGAGCACGGGGAGGACGCGCCGCAGCTCCTCCGTTGCGGCGACCGACTCGGCCCCGGGCCGGGTCGACTCGCCGCCGATGTCGAGGATGTCGGCGCCCTGGCGGGCGAGGTCGTGGCCGTGGGCCACGGCGGCGTCGGGGTCAAGCCACGCGCCACCGTCGGAGAACGAGTCGGGGGTGACGTTCACGACCCCCATGACGACCGGCTCGGGAACCTCCGCGCTCACCCACCCGAGGCTAGTGCGCGCGCCGCTCCGGCGAAGCGGCGCGCGCAGCCGGGCCTACCTGACCGTGACCGTCGACTTCATCCAGGGCTGGATCATGCACGGCAAGCGGTGCACGCCCTTTGGCGAGGCCGCTGAAGCGCCAGCCATGGCGGCCCAGGGAGCGAACCCCCCAAACGGCGGTACGGGGCTGCCGAACCCGCCGTTTTTCAGGACTATAGGGAGGGCTTGTCCGGCGGGTCGAGCGCGCGCGCCTCGACGCCGCCGCCGGCGAGGCCGGGACGGGGCAGCGTGCGCGGGGCCTTCTGGCCCGGCTTCTCGGCCGGCGTGGGCGGCGGCGGAAGCTGCGGCGCCTCCTCCGGGAACACCTCGGACTCCGGCGTGCCCAGCAGCAGCGACTCGAACTCGGTCTTCTCGATCGTCTCGCGGCGGACGAGGATCTCGGAGATCGTGTCGAGCGAGTCGCGGTGCTCGGTGAGGATGTCGCGGGCGCGCTGGTGCGCCGACTCGACGACGCGGCGGATCTCGTCGTCGATCTCGCGCGCGATCTCGTCGGAGTAGTCGGGCTCGGAGGAGAACTCGCGGCCGAGGAACGGCTGGCTGTGGTCGTGGCCGAACACGCGCGGGCCGAGGCGCTCGCTCATGCCGTAGCGCATGACCATGTTCTTCGCCGTCGCCGTGACCTTCTCGAGGTCGTTCGCCGCACCGGTCGTGATCTCGCCGAAGACGATCTCCTCGGCGGCACGCCCGCCGAGCGTCATCGCCATCGAGTCGGTGAGCTCCGCGCGCGTCGTGAGGAAGCGGTCCTCCTGCGGCAT
>DASWQM010000101.1:0-5977 GCA_036403675.1 Solirubrobacteraceae bacterium
CGAGCGCATCCTCGACCGCGCCGCCGCCTTCGCCGAGGTCTCCGACCGCGACATCAAGAAGGTCCCGGCGCTCCGCGGCCGGACGGTCCTCAACCTCTTCTACGAGGCCTCCACGCGCACGCGCTCGTCGTTCGAGCTCGCCGCCAAGCGGCTCAGCGCCGACGTCGTGAACTTCGCCGCCAGCGGGTCGAGCGTCGAGAAGGGCGAGTCGCTGAAGGACACGGTGCTCACGCTCACCGCTCACTCGCCCGACGCGATCGTCATCCGCTCGCCCTACGCGGGCGCCGCCGCACTCGTCGCAGGCTGGACGACGGCGGCGATCGTCAACGCCGGCGACGGCAAGCACGAGCACCCGACGCAGGCGCTGCTCGACGTCCACACGCTGCGCCAGAAGCTCGGCTCGCTCGAAGGCCGCAGCATCTGGATCGTCGGCGACATCGCCCACTCGCGCGTCGCGCGCTCGAACATCCTCGCCTTTCGGAAGATGGGGGCGCACGTGACGGTGTGCGGGCCTCCCACGCTCATCCCGCGCGGGATCGAGGCGCTCGGCTGCGAGGTCCGCTACGACCTCGACGACCTGCGCGAGGCCGACGTCGTCTACGCGCTGCGGATGCAGCACGAGCGCATGGACCAGGCGTTCGTCCCGAGCCTGCGCGAGTACGCCGCGACCTACCAGATCAACGGCCGGCGGCTCGGGCCGCGCCAGGTGCTCATGCACCCCGGGCCCGTGAACCGCGGCGTCGAGCTGTCGGGCGAGGTCGTCGACTCGCCGCAGGCGGTCATCACGATGCAGGTCAAGGCCGGCGTCGTCGTGCGCATGGCCGTCCTCTACGAGGTGCTGGCGGGCACGCGCGACGAGCGCCCGGTCCCGCGGCCGACGCAGCCCCAGCTCGCATGAGGCCCCGCGCGTCCATTCCCGGCGAGCACACGCCGGCCCGCCTCGTCAGCGCGCCGTCGCGCCCGGCGGCCCTGCTCGTGCGCGGCGCGCACGTGCTCGACCCCCGCAGCGGGATCGACGGGCGCCACGACGTGCTCGTGCGCGCAGGAGAGATCGCCGAGATCGCGGCGGCCGGGACGCTCGCCGCGCCCGAGGGCGTCGAGAGCGTCGACGGCGCGGGCCGCCACCTCTTCCCGGCCTTCGTCGACCCGCACGTGCACCTGCGCACGCCGGGCCAGGAGCACAAGGAGGACCTCGAGACCGGAACCCGCGCCGCCGCCGCCGGGGGCTACTGCGCGATCGTCGCGATGCCGAACACCGATCCCGTCGTCGACTCGGCGCCGATCCTCAACGCGCTGCTGGACGCCGCCGCGCGCGAGGCCCGTGTCCCGGTCGGCTTCACGGCGGCGATCACGCGCGGCCTCGGCGGTCGCGAGCTGACCGACATGGCCGAGTTGCGGGCGCTGGGCGCCACCGCCTTCACCGACGACGGCCGGCCCGTGGCCGACGCCGGCGTCTTCCGGCGCGCGCTGCAGTACCAGCGCCTGTGTGGCGGCGTGCTCGCGCTGCACGAGGAGGACCCGGCGCTGTCGGGCGCCGGCGCGATGCACGAGGGCGAGGTCAGCGCGCTGCTCGGCGTCACCGGCATCCCGAGCGTCAGCGAGTCGACGATGATCGCCCGCGACTGTGCGCTCGCCGAGTACGAGGACGCGCGCATCCACATCCAGCACCTGTCGGCCCGCGAGTCGATCGCCGCCGTCGCCGCCGCGAAGGCGCGCGGCGTGCAGGTGACCTGCGAGGTGAGCCCGCACCACCTGACGATGACCGACGAGGACGTGCGCGGACTCGACACGCGGCGCAAGATGAACCCGCCGCTGCGCGCCGCGTCCGACCGCGAGGCGCTCATCGAGGGACTGCGCTCGGAGGTCGTGGACTGCATCGCCACCGACCACGCGCCGCACGCCCGCGACGAGAAGGACGTGCCGTTCGAGCAGGCGCCGATGGGCACGACCGGCCTCGAGACGGCGTTCGCGGCCGTCCACACCGACCTCGTCGTGCCGGGCATCCTCCCGCTCGCGCTCGTCGTCGAGAAGCTGACCGCCGGGCTCGGGCTGCTCGACCTGCTCGTGCCGACCGTCGCCGTCGGCGCGCCCGCGAACCTCGTGCTCGTCGACCTTGCCGCCGAGTGGACGGTGGGTGAGAGCGGCTACGAGAGCCGCTCGGACAACTGCGCCTTCGCCGGCCGCCGGCTGCGGGGCAAGGTCCTCCTGACCGTCGCCGCCGGCGCGGTGGCCTACCGCGAGCGCTCGATCATGCTGACGGCGGCATGAGAGCGACCGCCTACGTCCTGCTCGAGGACGGCACGCGCTTCGACGGCATCGCCTGCGGCGCGAGCGGCGCAGCCACCGGCGAGGTCGTCTTCACGACCGGCATGTCCGGATACCAGGAATCGGTCACCGACCCGAGCTTCGCCCAGCAGATCATCACGTTCACGTATCCGCACATCGGCAACTACGGCGTGTCGGCCGACGCGATGGAGTCCGAGCGCATCTGGGCGCGCGCGGTGATCATGCGCGCCGCGATGAACACCGAGGATGCGCCCGGCGCCGAGCGCGGCTGGCTGGACTGGCTCGCCGACTGCGGCGTCCCGGCGATCAGCGACGTCGACACGCGCGCGCTCGTCCGCCACATCCGCGAGGCCGGCTCGATGCGCGGCGGGATCTTCCCCGCCGACATGGATGAGGCGCAGGCGCGCGAGCAGATCGCCGCCGAGCCGCCGATGGCCGGGCGCGACCTCGCCCGCGTGGTGACGCCCGAGCGCATGACCGTCCACGGCACCGGCAGCGGCCCGCGGATCGCCGCGATCGACACAGGCATCAAGGCCTCGATCGTCCGCAACCTCGTCGCGCGCGGGGCCACCGTCGAGCTGCATCCCTGCAGCGTCACGGCCGACGAGCTGCTGGCGGGCGACGCGGACCTGTTCTTCCTGGCCAACGGGCCGGGCGATCCCGCCGCGCTGGGGCAGATCGTGCAGACCGTCCGCGGGCTCGTCGGCAAGCGGCCCGTGTGGGGGATCTGCCTCGGCCACCAGCTGCTCTGCCAGGCGGTCGGGCTGGAGACCTACAAGCTGCCCTTCGGCCACCGCGGCGCCAACCACCCCGTCAAGGACCTTCGGACGGGCCGCATCGAGATCACGTCCCAGAACCACGGCTTCGCGGTCACGCCTCCGGACGGCCGCGCGCGCCTGGACACCGGCAACACGGTCCGCTGGGACACGGACTTCGGCGCCGCCGAGCTCACGCACGTCAACCTCTACGACGGCACCGTCGAGGGCCTCACGCTGCTCGACGTCGCGGCGTCCACGGTGCAGTACCACCCCGAGGCCGGCCCCGGGCCCAACGACTCGCTGTACCTCTTCGATCGGTTCGTCGATGCCGCGGCGTGACGACATCCAGCGGATCCTGATCCTCGGCTCGGGCCCGATCGTCATCGGCCAGGCCGCGGAGTTCGACTACTCCGGCGTGCAGGCCTGCAAGGTCCTCAAGGAGGAGGGCTACGAGATCGTGCTCGTGAACTCCAACCCGGCGACGATCATGACCGACCCCGAGTTCGCCGACGCGACCTACGTCGAGCCGCTGCTGGCGGGGCCGGTCGCGCAGGTCATCGCGCGCGAGAAGCCCGACGTGCTGCTGCCGACGCTCGGCGGCCAGACGGCGCTGAACCTCGCCAAGGAGCTGCACGAGAACGGGACGCTCGCCGAGCACGGCGTCGAGCTCATCGGCGCCACGTACGAGGCGATCTGCCGCGCCGAGGACCGCGACGAGTTCCGCACCACGATGGAGCGGGCGGGGCTGCGGATGCCGCGCAGCGCGATCGCGACGACGGCCGCCGACGCCGAGGACGCGCTCATCGACATCGGCCTGCCGATCATCGTCCGCCCGGCCTACACGCTCGGCGGCCGCGGCGGCGGGATCGCGCGCACGCCGGAGGAGTTTCGCGAGATCGTCCGCGGCGGCCTCGAGGCGTCGCCGATCGGCCAGATCCTGCTCGACGAGTCGGTGCTCGGCTGGGGCGAGTTCGAGCTCGAGGTCATGCGCGACCGCAACGACAACTGCGTCATCGTCTGCTCGATCGAGAACGTCGACCCGATGGGCGTGCACACGGGCGACAGCGTCACGGTCGCGCCCCAGCAGACGCTGCCCGACCGCCTCTACCAGCGCCTGCGCGACCAGGCCTTCACGGTCATCCGCGCCGTCGGCGTGGAGACCGGCGGCTCGAACGTCCAGTTCGCGGTCAATCCGGAGACCGAGGAGATCATGGTCATCGAGATGAACCCGCGCGTCTCGCGGTCCTCGGCGCTGGCCTCCAAGGCGACCGGCTTTCCGATCGCGAAGATCGCCGCGCGGCTGGCCGTCGGCTACGCGCTGGAGGAGATCGACAACGACATCACGCGCCGGACGCCCGCCTCGTTCGAGCCGGCGATCGACTACGTCGTCGTGAAGTGGCCGCGCTTCGCGTTCGAGAAGTTCTCCGGCGTCGACGAGCGGCTCAGCACGCACATGAAGTCCGTCGGCGAGGCGATGGCGATCGGGCGCACGTTCCAGCAGGCGTTCGCCAAGGCGATGCGCAGCCGCGAGCTCGACGCCGTGCCCGACGTGGGCGGCTCGCTCGACGAGCTCCTCGATCGCCTCGAGAAGCCGGGGCCCGACCGCTACGACGTCCTGATCGCCGCCTTCGCCGCCGGCGCCGAGCCGGAGGAGGTCAGCCGCCGCACGCGCATCGACCTCTGGTTCCTGCGCGAGCTGCAGGCGCTCGCGCTGGACCCCGATGCGCCCTTCGCCGGCGTGCGCAGCTTCCGCGCCGTCGATACCTGCGCCGCCGAGTTCGCCGCCGAGACGCCGTACTTCTACTCCGGCTGGGAGCGCAGCGCGGCGCACGAGGTCCGCCGCGGCGACAAGCCGAGCGTCGTCATCCTCGGCGCCGGGCCCAACCGGATCGGCCAGGGGATCGAGTTCGACTACTGCTGCGTCCACGCCGCGATGACGGTCCGCGCGAGCGGCCGCGACGCCGTCATGGTCAACTGCAATCCCGAGACGGTGTCGACGGACTACGACACCTCCGACCGGCTGTACTTCGAGCCGCTGACGCTCGAGGACGTCCTCGGCGTCGTCGAGGTCGAGCAGCCGGAGGGCGTCATCGTGCAGTTCGGCGGCCAGACGCCGCTGAAGCTCGCCGCCGGCCTGCAGGAGGCCGGCGTGCCGATCCTCGGCACGAGCGTCGACGCGATCGACCTCGCCGAGGACCGCGGGCGCTTCGGTGCGCTGCTGGACCGCCTCGGCTACCAGGCGCCGCCGTACGCCACCGCGCACGGCGTGCAGGAGGCGCTCGGCGCCAGCGAGCGCGTCGGGTTCCCGCTGCTCGTGCGCCCGAGCTACGTCCTGGGCGGCCGGGCGATGGAGATCGTCTATTCGCGCGACGACCTCGCGGACTACCTGCGCCGGACCGGCAACGGCCGCCAGCGGGAGATCTTCCTCGACCGCTTCCTCGAGAACGCGATCGAGGTCGACGTCGACGCCCTCTGCGACGGTGAGCGCGTCTGGATCGGCGGGATCATGCAGCACGTCGAGGAGGCCGGGATCCACTCCGGCGACAGCGCCTGCGTCCTGCCGCCGCACTCGCTCGGGCCCGAGATGCTCGACGAGATCCGCGAGCAGACGCGCGGGATCGCGCTCGGCCTGAACACCGTCGGGCTCATCAACATCCAGTACGCCGTGACGCTCGACGGGCGGCTGTACGTCATCGAGGCCAACCCGCGCGCGTCGCGGACGGTGCCGTTCGTCTCCAAGGCGATCGGCGTGCCGCTGGCGAAGATGGCCTGCCGGCTCATGCTCGGCGAGCGCATCGACGACCTCGGGCTTCCGGCGGAGGCGATGCCGACCGAGCACGTCTCCGTCAAGGAGGCCGTGCTGCCGTTCGACCGCTTCGCGGGCTCGGACGCGCTGCTGAGCCCGGAGATGCGCTCGACCGGCGAGGTCATGG
>DASWQM010000102.1:0-3636 GCA_036403675.1 Solirubrobacteraceae bacterium
CGCTCGGATGTCGCCTCGTTCGCGGCCACCGCGTCGGGGGCGGCCATGAACGCCGTGACCCCGCGCTGCTCGCAGCCCCGCGGCAGCGGCGTGCTCCGGCTCGTGGCGTAGGCATCGAACGCCGGCGCGGCGCGATGGACGAAGCGCCACGCCTGCAGCGAGGCCCGCGCGCGCCCGCGGCGGCGCAGCTCGCGATGGCCGGTAGGAGGCCCGTGATGCTCGATCATGAGAGTGGTCACGACAGCCTCCTTCAAGCGTTTGGTGCAGCCGCTTCCATAGGCCGCGCCGATCCGCCCGCAAGCGCGCTTGCGACCCTTGTGCGGCGACCTAAAGGGGGTGCGATGAGCGTCCTCCCCGATTCCCGACCCGTCACCTGCCAGCACCTGAGCATGATCCGGCCGGTGGCGCCGCGGACCCCGGAGGGCTGCGAGGAGTGCCTTCGTACGGGACTTCGCTGGGTGCATCTGCGGCTGTGTCTCAGCTGCGGCCACGTCGGCTGCTGCGACTCCTCCCCAGGCCGCCACGCACGCGGTCACGCGCACGCCTACGGCCACCCGATCGTCCGTTCGTTCGAGCCCGGCGAGGACTGGCGCTGGTGCTTCGTCGACGAGACGTTCGTGTGACGTAGGCGTCGCGCGCCGACGGCGCAACGGCCTGGGAACCTCAGCTCGTCGCCGCCACGGCGGGCGCCTGCGACGCAGGGTCGGGGTGGTGGCGGCCTGCCAGGTGCTCGTGGACGAGCCGGACCGCCATCGAGCCCTCGCCGACGGCGGCCGCGACGCGCTTGATCGAGCCGCTGCGCACGTCGCCCGCGGCGAAGATCCCCGGCTGGCTGGTCTCGAGCAGGAGCGGCTGGTGCGCCGCGCGGTCGCCGGCGTCGTCGCAGCCGGCGGAGCCGCTGACGTCGCGACCGGTCTTGACGTAGCCGCCGGAGTCGAGCTCGACGAGGTCGCCGAGCCAGTCGGTGTGCGGCTCGGCGCCGATGAAGACGAACATGGCGTGCGCCTCGAGCGTGTCGCGTTCGCCTGTCTGGTTGTTCTCGACGACGACCGCTTCCAGCGCGCGCTCGCCGACGAGCTCGCGAACCTCGGTGCTCGTGTGCACCTCGACGTTCGGCGTGCGCTCGATGCGGTCGGTGAGGTAGCGCGACATGCCGTGGTCGAGCGTCGGCTCGCGCACGACGAGGTGGACCGTCGGGACGTACTCGGACAGGAACAACGTCGCCTGCCCCGCGGAGTTGCCGCCGCCGACGACGACGACGGGATCGCCGGCGCAGATCTGCGCCTCCATGAGCGTCGCGGCGTAGTAGACGCTCACGCCCTCGAGCTCCTCCAGGCGCGCGAGCGGCAGCTTGCGGTAGCGGACGCCGCAGGAGACGACGACGCTCGTCGCGCGGATCGTCTCGCCCTCGTCGCCGTACGTCACGTCGTAGCCGCCGTCGCGGACCGCGATCGCGGTCGCCTCGGCCGGCACGAGCATCCGCGCGCCGAACTTCTCGGCCTGGACCTCAGCGCGCTCGGCGAGCTCGGCGCCCGAGATGCCGGCCGGGAAGCCGAGGTAGTTCTCGATCCGAGACGAGGTCCCGGCCTGGCCGCCCAGGGCGACGCCGTCGAGCACGACCGTGCTCAGCCCCTCCGATGCGCCGTACACCGACGCGGCGAGCCCGGCCGGGCCGCCGCCGACGACGAGCAGGTCGCAGCTGGAGACCTCGCTGGTCTCGAGCAGACCCAGGCGACGCGCGAGCTCCTCGTTGCTCGGGTTGCGCAGGACCTCGGTCCCGCGCAGGATGACGACCGGCGTCTCCTCCGGCTCGACCCCGAGCGTGCGCAGCAGGCGCTCGGCGCCCTCGTCCTCCTCGAGGTCGATCCAGCGGTGCGGCAGCCGGTTGCGCGCCGCGAACTCCCGCAGCCGCCGCGTGTCCGGCGCGTAGCGCGAGCCGATGATCCGAAAGCCGGTCCCGAGCCCGATGAGGATCGACCGCCGCAGCAGCAGGGCGCGCAGGATGATGTCGCCCAGCGCCTCGTCCTCGCCGACGAGCGTGCGCAGGTGGTCGGTCGGCACGCACAGCACCGCCCCGGGCTCGCGCACGACGGCGCTGAGGAAGACCGGCTGGCCGATGAGCAGCCCGAACTCGCCGATGAAGCGGCGCGGCCCGTGCACGCTGACGACGCGTTCTGCGGGAGTGCCGAAGGCCTCGACGATCGCGACCTTGCCCTCGAGGATGACGATGAACTCGCAGTCCGTCTCGCCCTCGCGATAGAGGACGTCACCGGCCTGCGTCTCCCGCCGGGCGCCGAACTGGGCGAGCCGCTCGACCTGCTCGGGCGACAGGCGCGGGTAGGCCCCGTAGAGGTCCGGTGTCTCCTCGAGCGGAACCGGTTCGGGCAGGGTCGACATGCGCCCGTCGCTAGGCCGCGCCGAACGCCGCGCAACCTGCACCGCGGCGGCCGAACGGGTTGACGCAGGCGGGTCGCGTCCTATCACGGTGGCCGAACAGGGGCTCGTACGGCGAGCCTCCAAGCCGACGAATGAGGAGGATCGCGATGGCAACGATGGTCGAGCCGTTCGCGCCGTGGATGCGGGATCTCAGCCGCTTCCTCGCCACCCCCGGCGGAGGCAGCGCGTTCCTGCCGCCGGCCGACGTGCTGGTCCGCGAGGACGGCGTCACGGTGTATATGGACGTACCGGGACTGCACCCGGACGAGCTCGAGATCGAGCTCGAGCAGGACATGCTTACGGTCCGGGGCGAGCGCCGCCCCCCGTGGGACAGCCTCGATGGCAGCACGGCGCGCATCGAGCGCGCGTTCGGGCGCTTCGAGCGCACGCTGCGCGTCACGCACGGGCTGGACCCGGACGCGATCGAGGCATCCCTCGACGCGGGCGTCCTGCAGCTGCACCTGCCCAAGCCCCAGGAGCATCAGCCGCGCAAGATCGAGATCAAGCCCGGGTCGACGCAGGGCAACGGAGAGTCGGCGCCGGGCAACGGCGCCGGTGCCACGGATGCCGCCGCCGGGCAGAGCGCGCCCGACGAGACGACGGCCGGGAGCGGGACCTGACACGACGCTTCGCGGGCCGTCCGCCAGAGGCCCTCCCGCCTCTCCACGCGCGCGGACGGCCCCGAAGTTCTGAGAGGATGGCCCCATGGCAGCCAAGCCGACGATCATCACCTGTACCAACTGCGGCACGAAGAACCGTGTGCGGCCGCAGGCGGAGGGCATCCCCCGCTGCAGCGTCTGCCACACCGCGCTGCCGTGGATCGTCGCCACCGACGCCGCCGGCTTCGACGAGGAGATCGTCGCGACGGTCCCCGTGCTCATCGACTTCTGGGCGCCGTGGTGCGGTCCCTGCCGGATGGTGTCGCCGATCGTCGAGCAGATGGGTCGCGAGTACGCCGGGCGCCTGAAGGTCGTCAAGCTCGACATCGACCAGGCGCCGGCGATCGCCGCGCGCTACGGCGTGCAGGGCATACCGCTGCTGCTCCTGCTCAAGGACGGCAAGGAGATCGACCGCGTCACCGGCGCGGTCCCCGCCGCGACCCTGCGTGCGTTCCTCGAGCGCCACGTCGCCGCGCAGACCGGCGGCGCCGTCAGCTGAGCCACAGCGTCAGGTCAGGAGCCGGCGCGAAGCACCGCGCGC
>DASWQM010000103.1:0-7613 GCA_036403675.1 Solirubrobacteraceae bacterium
TCTCGACGCTCGCCGAGCGCATCTCGGCCGGGGAGGCACGCGACCTCGCCGCGCTTCTGCCGCCCGAGCTGGCGCCCTGGCTCGGCGCGCCCGAGCGCTCGCAGCGCTTCGACGTCGACGAGTTCGTCGGCCGTGTCGCCGCGCGTGAGGGAACCGACGAAGCGACCGCCGAGCGCCATGCGCGCGTCGTCCTCGCCGTGCTGGCGCAGGCGGTCGGGCCAAAGGAGTTCGACGACGTCCTGGCCCAGCTGCCGCGCGACTTCGCGGTGCTGGCCGCGCGCGGCCCCGACGTCGAGGTGATGCCGGCCCCGACGTTCTGGCAGCACGTGGCGGACCGCGCGGCGCTCGACGCCGAGGGCGCCCGCCGCGCCACGGCGGCGGTGCTCGAGACGCTTGCGGAGCGGATCGCCGGCGGAGAGGTCGACGACCTCATCGAGCGGCTCGACGTGCCATTGCACGACCCGCTGAAGCGCGGCCGGGACCGCAGCGGCGGCGTCGCGCGGCACATGAGCCTCGACGACTTCGTCCAGCGGATCGCCGAGCGGGAGGACGTGCCGACGCCGGTCGCCCTGGCCCACGCGCGCGCCGTCGTCAGGACGCTGCGCGAGGCCGTCGGCGACGACGAGTTCTTCGACATCACCGTCCAGCTGCCCGGCGACTACGTCAGCGCGCTGGCGCCCCTGCGCGCCTAGAAGCGTGGCGCCGTTCGGGCCGTGGCGGCGGCGGCCGGTCTCCGAGCGTGCGGCGATCGTGCGCCGCGCCGGCGAGCTGATGGCCGACCGCAGAGACCAGCTTGCAAGCCTCGTGACGCTCGAGATGGGCAAGCTCGGTCCATCGTGGCGCCTCAGCGCGACGCGTCGGACCCGTCCACATGCCGCGCCACGATCACCGGACACGGGGCGCGGCGGATCACGTCGCGGGAGGTGCTGCCGAGGATGACCTCGCCGAGGCGCCCGTGGCCGTGCGCTCCGACCACGATCGCGCGGCTGTCGCGCTCGCGTGCGACGTCGACGATCGTCTCGGCGATCGTGACCTCGACCTCCTCGGCGACCGCGAGTCCCTCGACGTCGAGCCCGGCCTCCTGGGCCAGCCGCGCGCCCTGCTCGGCCATCCGGCGCGCGCCCTCGTAGATCTCGCGCTCGACCTCGAGCGCGGTGCGGACGTCCAGCGGCGCGGGCGGCAGGCCGATCGTCGCCGTCGGCAGTTCCATGAGCTCGAACGCGAGGCCGGGCTTGTAGACGGTGACGACGAGCGCCTTGTGCCCGCGCAGCAGCGCGGCCGCCTCCCAGAGGGCGTACGTGGAGGCCGGCGTGCCGTCGTAGGCGATGAGCAGCGGGCCGTGGCGGACCGGTGGGCGCTGCACCGTCTCGGCCGCCGTCGCGGTGGCGCCGTTCGAGCCGTCGCCGGTCGAAGACTTTGAGGTTGCCATCGCGACCGTCGGTAGACCACCTCCGGTCGCGGTCAAGGGCGCTTGACCCCGCGGCGGTCCGGCCTAGGCGCCGGAGCATGGAGACCGCACGCAGCGGCGGCGCCGCGGCACGCGCGGTGGCGCCCACGATCCCACCGCCCGACGCCGTCATCTTTCCCCTGTCGCTGCCGCTCTTCGTCAGCGCCGGCCCCGTCCACGGCACCGCGGTGGCGGCCGCGCGCGGGGGCGACGACATGTACTACCTCGTCGACAACGCGCCGGCCGAGGGTCCTCCGCTGTGGGTGCACGAAGCGGCGGTCGATCGCTGCCACGTCGCCCCCACGCTGGTCAAGGAGGAGGAGTAGCACCCGCGCTTGCGCAATCCGGCGCAGTTGTTAGGGTTCCCTAAACCACTCTTAGGGCGCCCTAATCCCGGATGAGGAGCCAGCATGATCATCAGCAGACGGCAGATGTCCTCGCACACGACGCGGCCGGCGCGCTGATGCCCGTCCGGGTGCGGTTTCGGTGCGAACACTGCGACGCGCTGCCCGACCCCGCGACGCGACGCACGCTCGAGGGACAGCTGCTGGACCGCACGCACGGCGAGTTCCGCGACGCGCAGCCCGGCGGCTGGCTGATCTGGACGGCGGGCGGGGCGCTTGGATCCAAGCTCTACGCCTGTCCGCGCCATCGCGCGGACCTCAGTGACCACGTGCGCCGCCACTTCGGCGCGATCCGCTCGATCGTGTGGCGCGGCGAGCCCTACCCCGCGCTCTGGCCCGACGGCCTGCGCGGCCTCGACGAGCGCGAACTCCAAGCGCTCCTCGCGGCCGACCGGCCCGACGCCCGCACCGCCAGGATGGGCCGCAGGGTCACATGACCTCGAGCGGGCGCGGCTCGCGGGGCGGCGGGAACGCCTCCTCGAGCGCGGCGAAGTCCTCCGAGCTCAAGTGCAGGTCGAGCGCGGCGCGGTTCTCGGCGACGTGCTCGCGGGTCCCGGCCTCGGGGATCGCGCTCACGCCGTCATGCATGAGGACCCAGCCCAGCGCGACCTGCGCCGCCGTCGCGCCGTGCTCGGCGGCGATCTGCGTGAGCACCGGGTGCCGCGCCAGTCGGCCCTCCTCGATCGGCGAGTACGCCATGATCGGCAGCCCGATCGAGTGACACCACGGCATGAGGTCGTACTCGATCGCGCGCCGCGACAGGTTGTAGAGGACCTGGTCGCACTCGACGGCGGTGCCACCCCCCACGCACAGCAGCTCCGTCATGTCGCCCAGGTCGAAGTTGCTGACGCCCCAATGCCGGATCCAGCCCGCGGCAAGCAGGATGTCGAACGCCTCGACCGTCTCCTCCAACGGGACCTGGCCGCGCCAGTGCAGGAGGTAGAGGTCGAGCCGGTCGGTGTCCAGCCGCCGCAGGCTGCGCTCGCAGGCGTCGATCGTGCCGCGGCGGGTGGCGTGGTGCGGCAGGACCTTGCTGACGAGGAAGGCGTCGTCACGGCGGGCGGCCAGAGCGCGGCCGACGAGCCGCTCGCTGGCGCCGTCGCCGTACATCTCGGCGGTGTCGACGACCGTCATGCCGAGGCTGAGGCCGAGGCGCAACGCCGCGACCTCCTCTTGGGCCGGATGGCGGCCCACGCCGAGGTGCCACGTGCCCTGGCCGAGCACCGCCATCGACTCTCCGGACGGCAACTGCGTGGTGGGCATCGCGGCGATCGCCACCAACTGATCTCTAGGTCGCGGCGGCGGCTCGCTCAAGTCCTGCGACCGATTCGTCAATCGCGGGCCCTGACCGGATCGCGGCGCTCGCGCCGCACGGCTCCGCGGCGCGGCCCGACCGGCAGCAGCCATCCCCGGCGCGGCACGTCGCCGGGGCGGCCCCACAGGCGCGCGTAGGTCTCGAGCCCGGCGACGACGGCCAGCGTCCCATAGACGAGCGTCCACGTCAGAAGCACCGGCAGTCCGGGGCCGAGCGGCGCGATCGCGAGCACGACGAACGTCGCGACGAGCCGCGTCCGCGGCACCGCTCGCGTCATCCGCAGCTCGAAGAGCAGGTGGCCGACGAGGTACAGCACCGGGCCCGCGATGAGCGCCACGAGCTCCCCGTCGTGCAGCGGCTCGCCGGGGTGGGCGATCGCGAGCTCGTCGCCCACGGCGGTCACGAGCATGCCCGCGACGATCGGGATGTGGAGGTAGGTGAAGGCATCGCGGGCGAGGACGCCGCGCTGCGGTCCGGCGGCCGCCAGCTGGGCCTGCGCGCGATCGGCGACCTCGTCGAAGTACAGCCACCAGAAGACCGTCGTGCCGAGGAATGCGACCGCGATCGCGAGCATCCTCGGGACGGTCAGCGGCAGCTGCGACGCGGTCGCGCCCGTGACGACGATCGACTCGCCGAGGACGATGAGCACGAAGAGCTGGAAGCGCTCGACGAAGTGGCCGTGCTCGAGCTCCCACTCGGTCGCGGCCGTGCGCCCGAGGCCGGGTGCCCAGAAACCTGCGAGCGGGCCGCCGTAGTCGAGGACGAGCGCCGCCAGCCAGATCGCCACGCGCAGGTGCTCGTCGGGCACCGCCGCGCCCACAAGCCAGATCGCACCGACCCAGATGCTGCCGATCCAGAGCCGCACCCAGGAGGCGTGCAGCGGCTCGCTGTCGTCGGTCACCAGGACGATGAACGTGTTGCGCACGAGCTGCAGCGCGACGTAGCCGCCGGCGAACAGCGCGGCGCGCGCGCCGAAGGCGCCGGGGATCGCGATCGCCATGAGGAAGGCGGCAAGCATCGAGAAGATGAGCACGAGGCGGACCGAGAGGTGCGACGGGTCGAACCAGTTCGTCATCCACGTCGTGTAGATCCACGCCCACCAGACGACGAGCAGGAGGAACAGCGTCCGCGCGGCGCCCACGACGCTGAGGTCGTGCAGCAGCTGGCGCGAGAGCTGCGTGATCGCGAACACGAACACGAGGTCGAAGAACAGCTCGACCGCCGTCGCGCGCTGCTCGACGCCCTCACGAAAGCGCAGCACGTGACGTCCTCTGCATGGCACGATCGCCGGTAGGCCGACGCGGCTCCCGCGGCAACCGCGGTCAGCTCGACCCGTGCAGCTCGCGCGCGGCCGCGCGCGCCGCGTCGATCACCCGCGCGACGGCATCACGCGGGTCGTGTCGCCAGGCCAGCAGCGTGTCGGGCATCCGCAGCAACGGCTCCAGCGCCACGCGCTCCAGGACCTCCGAAAGCTCCCCGTCGACCCTCATCGTCGACAGCGGCGCCAGCGTGACGCCGCGGCCCTCGGCCACCGCCAGCAGGACGTCGCGCGGATCGTGCTCGCCGTATTCGCGGACGGCGCGGAAGTCGATGCCTGCTCCGCGGATGGTGGCCATGAGATCGTCGTGCAGCGCCGCGTCCGCCGCGCGCCGGAACGTCAGCAGGACCTGCCCGCGGAGATCCTCGACGCCCACGACGGGACGCCCGGCGAGCGGGTGCCCGACCGGCAGGATGGCTGTCAGCGGCTCGCCGCGAAAGAGCGGCTCGACCGCGATAGCGTCGTCGATGGGGCTGCCGTGGACGATCCCGAGGTCGAGGTCGCCGGCACGGAGGCGCTCGAGCTGCGCGGCGCTGCGCAGCCGCATGACCTCGAGCTGGAGATCGGGATCGAAGGCGTACAGCGCACCCGCCAGCGATTGCAGGCGTTGTAGGGCGAGGTCCGGGACGCAGCCGGTGCGCAGCGTCTCGCCCGAACCGCGATTCGAGTCGGGGCGGGCCGGCACATGCCGATTTGTATCTGATACAGGCGGTTCACAAACATCGGCAAATCGCCGGATCTGCGGCCTGGCGCGCCCGCCGCCGCCTTGTCCGCGCCGCCCACGGCCTACCAGAAATCCGTGACAACGATCCACGGGAGACGACCATGGCCATGCAATGGACAGAACGACTTCAGACCGCCGACGCGCCTGCCCGGCCCGCGATCGCCGCGTGGTTCGCCGACCTGCGGCTGTCCGAGCACGACATGCGCACGGCGCGCAAGTGGCTGCTCGCGACCGGGATCCTCGCGCTGCTCAGCGGGATCGCCGCGATCATCGTGCCGATCGTGGCGACGATCACGACGGCCCTGTTCATCGGCTGGATCCTCGTCTTCTCCGGTGCAGTGATGTCGTGGCATGCCTTCACGCAGCGCACGCCGGGCCGCAACTGGTTGCGCGTCGCGCACGCCCTGCTGACGCTCGTCGTCGGCCTGTACCTCGTGATCTTTCCGATCAGCGGTGCGATCAGCCTGACGCTCCTGCTCGTGATCTGGTTCGGCGGGACCGGCGCGCTGGAGCTCTACGGCGCCTACCAGCTGCGCGGCGTGCCCGGCGCCGGCTGGCTGCTCTTCAACGGCGCCGTCTCGATCATCCTCGCCGTCCTCATCGCCATCAGCCTGCCGAGCTCGGCGGCGTGGGCGATCGGGCTGCTCGTCGGCATCAACCTCGTCTTCTGGGGCATGCGCGCGCTCGTGACCGCGACCATCCTCAAGCGCGCGCTGGCGCGCTGATGGACGTCACGATCGCCGGCGGCCACGGCAAGATCGCGCGGCGGCTGACCCGCCTGCTCGCGGCGCACGGCGATCGCGTCCGCAGCATCATCCGCAACCCGGCCCATGCCGACGACGTGCGCGCCGACGGCGCCGAGCCGGTCGTCTGCGATCTGGAGCAGACGACGCCTGACGAGCTGGCGAACGCGATCCGTGACGCCGACGCGACGGTGTTCGCCGCCGGCGCCGGCCCCGGCAGCGGGACGGAGCGCAAGTGGACGATCGATCGCGACGGCGCACTGAAGCTCCTGGACGCGGCACGCTCGGCGGGCGTCGAGCGCTACGTCATGATCAGCTCAGTCGGCGCCGAGGACCCGCCGGACGGCGACGACGTCTTCAGCGTGTACCTGCGCGCCAAGGCGCAAGCCGACCGCGCGCTGCAGGACAGCGACCGCGCCTGGACGATCGTGCGCCCGGGTCGCCTGCTGGACGACCGCGGCACGGGACGCGTGCGAATCAGCGCCGAGCCGATGCGCGGCAGCGTGCCCCGCGACGACGTCGCCGACGTCCTCCACGTGGTCCTGCACGAGCCGCGGTCGGTGCACCGGACGCTCTACGTCAACGGCGGCGAGGATCCGGTCGAGGAGGCGCTCGCCAAGGCACTCGCATGACGCTCGCGCGCGCAAGCGCATAGCCTGCGCGCCATGCACGTCAAGAGCGTCGTTCGGGGAGCGAGCGCCTCGCTCGCCCTGCTGGGCGCGGCCGTGGTCGCCCGGCGTGCAGCGAAATCCTCGCCGGTGTGGGTCGCACGGATGAGCGGGACGTCGATCAGCGCCCCGGACGCCGTCGGCTGGGCCACGGACTTCCTCAACGCCGCCTACTACGCGCGCATGCCGGAGCTGCGCGACGTCGAGGACCTGCGGATCGCCTTCGCGATCCTCACGACGCGCTGGCACCGGCTGGGCCATCGCCGCCTGCACGCGCCGGACGTCGTGGCGTTCCATCGCGCCTTCGTGCGTGAGCGCCTGAGCGACAGCGTCGAGGGCCCGCGCGGCACGCTCAACCGCGAGCAGCTCTTCGCCGGCGCGGCGCGACTCTTCGGCCCCTGGTTTCAGGACGCATACCTCGACGACGAGCGGCGCGCCTACGGGATCGCCTTCGAGACGCTCGCCGAGCGCGACGGCTACAAGCCCGAGTACCGCCTGCGCCACGCGAAGCTCGGCGACCCGACGCCGCCGTCGCGCCCGCGCAACGAGCAGGTCTGGCACACGTACAACCCGGTCCCGATCGAGTCCCCGCAGCGCACGCTCGCCGCGCTCCTGCGACCGGAGACGTGGCCGGACTACGGCACCGACATCGGGCGCTTCACGCCCGTGCGCAGCGGGGGCCTGCTCCGCCAGACCTTCGAGATCGAGGTCATCAGCGCGCTGGCGCCACGCACCCCGGCGATCCTGCGCGGCTACGTCAGCGTCAGCCGCCTGCTGTCGCGCGACGACAACGAGGAGGAGCTCGACGCCTACGCCGCGCGCCTGAGCGAGCTCATGGTGCGCTTCGGCCGCGACGAGCCATCGGCGTTCCCGGAGGGCTGCACGCCGCTGCTGGCGCTCTGCCTCGACACCCACGAGGGCCACTTCATGGGGCGCGGTCGCAACCGCCTGCTCATGTACGAGCTCGACGGCCAGGCCTACCTGCGCGCCGCCG
>DASWQM010000104.1:0-5038 GCA_036403675.1 Solirubrobacteraceae bacterium
TGTTCGCCTTGTGCGCGGCCACGACCTTCTTGTAACCGTGCGTCACGGCGTAGTCGAAGGCGTGGCGGACGATGCGCTCGGAGCCGAAGACGCTGATCGGCTTGATCGAGATGCCGGCGTCGTCGCGGACGGTCGCGCCGAGCTCGGCGAGCGTCTCGCGCAGCGCCGCGTTCTCGGCGGTGCCGCGCTCGAACTCGATCCCGGCGTAGAGGTCCTCGGTGTTCTCGCGGACGACGACGAGGTCGGTCTCCGGGAAGCGCGTGCGCACGCCTTCGAAGGCCTTGCACGGCCGGATGCAGGCGTAGAGGTCGAGCTCCTTGCGCAGCAGAACGTTGATCGAGCGAAAGCCCGAGCCCACCGGCGTCGTCGTCGGCCCCTTGATGCCCACCCCGGTGGTCCTCAGCGAGTCCAGCGTGGCATCGGGAAACGGGTTGCCGTGCCTCTTGTACTCGTCGATGCCGGCCTCGTGGCGGTCCCAGTTGAAGTCGACGCCGGTGGCCTCGAGCACGCGCCGGGTGGCCTCGGTCAGCTCGGGGCCGGTGCCGTCTCCGGGGATGAAGGTCACGTCGTGCGCCATGGTCGCGCTCGGCATTCTCCTGCACGGCGCTAGCGTGTCGGCGCGCCCATGAAGATCATCTACACCCACACCGACGAAGCGCCCGCGCTCGCCACGGCCTCGCTGCTGCCGATCGTCCAGGCATTCGCCGCCGCCGCGGACGTGGACGTCGAACTGCGCGACATCTCGCTCGCCGGCAGGATCCTCGCCCAGTTTCCGGAGCTGCTCAGCCCCGAGCAGCGGGTCCCCGATGCGCTGGCCGAGCTCGGCGAGCTTGCCAGGACGCCCGCGGCGAACATCATCAAGCTGCCGAACATCAGCGCGTCGCTGCCGCAGCTCAAGGCGGCGATCGCCGAGCTTCAGGACAAGGGCTACGCGATCCCGGACTATCCCGAGGAAAGGTCGGGCCCAGCGCGCGCGAAGTACGACGCGGTCAAGGGCAGCGCCGTCAACCCCGTCCTGCGCGAGGGCAATTCCGACCGCCGCGCCCCGGCGTCCGCCAAGGCCTTCGCGCGCAAGCACCCGCACTCGATGGGCGCGTGGTCGCCGGACTCCAAGTCGCACGTCGCGACGATGTCCGGCGGCGACTTCCGCTCCACCGAGCAGTCGGTGACGGTCGACGCGGACGGCGTCGTGCGGGTCGAGCACGTCGCCTCCGACGGCACCGTCACGGTGCTCAAAGAGCGCATGCCGGTCCTCGCCGGTGAGGTGCTCGATGCCGCGGTCATGCGCCGCGCGGCGCTCGACGAGTTCCTCGCCGAGCAGGTCGCCGACGCGAAGCGGCAGGGGGTGCTCTTCTCGGTGCACCTCAAGGCGACGATGATGAAGGTCTCCGACCCGATCATCTTCGGCCACGCGGTCCGCGCCGTCGTGGGCGGCGTCTACGACGGCCTCGACGCCAACCCCAACGACGGCCTCGGCAGCCTCCTGAGCACGCACCCGGAGGCCAAGGCCGCAGTTGACGAAGCGCTCGCCGCCGGTCCGTCGATCGCGATGGTCGACTCCGACAGGGGCATCACGAACCTCCACGCGCCGTCCGACGTCATCGTCGACGCCTCGATGCCCGCGGCGATCCGCTCCTCGGGCCAGATGTGGAACGCGGCCGGCGAGCAGCAGGACACCAAGTACGTCATCCCCGACTCCTCGTACGCGCCGCTGTACGCCGAGACGATCGACCACTGCCGCGAGCACGGCGCGTTCGATCCGTCGACGATGGGGACGACGCCGAACGTCGGCCTCATGGCGCAGCAGGCCGAGGAGTACGGCTCACACGACAAGACGTTCGAGATCGCGTCGGCGGGCGCGGTGCGGGTCGTGGACGGCGGCGGCGCGACGCTGCTGGAGCAGGAGGTCGACACCGGCGACATCTGGCGGATGTGCCAGACGAAGGACGCGCCGATCCAGGACTGGGTGAGGCTCGCCGTCCGGCGCGCGCGCGCGACGGGGGCGCCCGCGGTCTTCTGGCTCGACGAGACGCGCCCGCACGACGCGGAGCTCCTGAAGAAGGTCCGCCCAGCGCTCGAGGAGCTCGACACCGAGGATCTCGAGATCGAGATCCTGCCCGTCGCCGAGGCGACGCGCTTCACGCTCGAGCGCGCTCGCGCGGGCGAGGACACGATCTCCGTCACCGGCAATGTCCTGCGCGACTACCTCACCGATCTCTTCCCGATCCTCGAGCTCGGGACGAGCGCCAAGATGCTCTCGATCGTGCCGCTCATGAACGGCGGCGGCCTCTTCGAGACGGGCGCCGGCGGGTCGGCCCCGAGGCACGTCCGGCAGCTGCTGAAGGAGAACCACCTGCGCTGGGACTCGCTCGGGGAGTTTCTCGCCCTCGCGGTGTCGCTGGAGATGGTCGCCGAGAAGACCGGCAACGCGCGCGCCAGGCTGCTCGGCGAGACATTGGACCGGGCGACCGGCAGCGTGCTGGAGAACGACCGTTCGCCGTCGCGCAGGTGCGGCGAGCTCGACAACCGCGGAAGCCATTTCTACCTCGCGCTGTACTGGGCGCAGGAGCTCGCCGGCCAGGCCGAGGACGGCGAGCTCGCGGCGCGCTTCGCAGCGGTGGCCGAGCGGCTCGCAGCGGACGAGGAGGCGATCGTCGCCGAGCTCGCCGATGTGCAGGGCGAGCCGGTGGACATCGGCGGCTACTACCGGGCCGACGCCGCGCGCGTCGATGCGGTCATGCGTCCGAGCGCGACATTCGCCGCGGCACTGGCGGTCCTGGAGGCCGACGCCATCCCGTAGCGACGCGCCTGCGCGAGCGCCTGCTCCGGCGCTGACCGCCCCCGCGGGGTGCTTGACTTGCAGGCATGGCCCACCAGCTGCGCGAGCCCGCCGCCCCCTTCGACACCCACGAGGTCGCCAACCAGGCGCCGCCGCTGGAGGGCCGCAACCTCTTCGACGACCACGTCGCGCTCGCGGAGGCGCTCGAGCGCGAGGGCGCCGGCTGGGCGGTCTCGCGCGCGCGGGAGGTCGGCGCCGCTTGGGGCGGCGACCCGATCCGCTGGGGCTTCGAGGCCAACGAGAACCCGCCGCGGCTGCGCGCGTTCGACCGCTACGGCCACCGCATCGACGAGGTCGAGTTCCACCGCGCGTGGCATGACCTCATGGGGCTCGCGGTGCGACACGAGCTGCATTCGCTGCCGTGGACGTCCGCGCAGCCCGGCGCCCACGTCGCGCGCACGGCGCTGTATCTCACCGCCACCCAGGCCGAGGGTGGCTTCGCGTGTCCGATCACGATGACGTTCGCGGCGGTTCCGGCGCTGCGGGCACAGCCCGAGCTGGCGGCGCTGTGGGAGCCGCGTCTGACGGCGACGAGCTACGACCCGGTGCTGGGGGCGCTGGATGCCAAGCGCAGCGCGCTGTGCGGGATGGCGATGACCGAGAAGCAGGGCGGCTCGGACGTGCGCGCCAACACGACCGTCGCCCGTCCGATCGACGGCGGCGCGGACGGCGAGTACGAGCTGACCGGCCACAAGTGGTTCTGCTCGGCGCCGATGTGCGACCTCTTCCTCGTGCTGGCACAGACTCAGGCGGGCATCACATCTTTCGCGCTGCCGCGGATCCTGCCCGACGGCACGCGCAACGCCTTTCACATCCAGCGCCTGAAGGACAAGCTCGGCAACCGCTCCAACGCGTCGAGCGAGATCGAGCTGCACGGGGCGTGGGCGCAGATCGTCGGCGAGCCGGGCCGCGGCGTGCCGACGATCATCGAGATGGTCGGCCACACGCGCCTGGACTGCATCATCGGCACCGCGGCGGGGATGCGCTGGGGCGTTGCGAACGCGACCTGGCACGCCGCCCACCGCGCCGCCTTCGGCCGGCGCCTGGCCGACCAGCCGTTGATGCGCAACGTCCTGGCGGACCTGTGCGTCGAGTCCGAGGCGGCGACGGCGCTGGCGATGCGCCTGGCGCGCGCCTACGACGAGGCGGGCGGCGACGAGCGCGCGCGGCAGCTCAAGCGCCTGGGCACGGCGATCGGCAAGTACTGGGTCTGCAAGCGCGGACCCGGCCACGCGTTCGAGGCGCTCGAATGCCTCGGCGGCAACGGCTACGTCGAGGAGTCGGGAATGCCGCGGCTGTACCGCGAGATGCCGCTGGCGTCGATCTGGGAGGGCTCGGGGAACGTCATGGCGCTCGACGTGCTGCGCGCGCTGGGCCGCGAGCCCGCGGCGCTCGAGGCCTACCTCGACGAGCTCGACGAGGCGGCGGGCGCGGACGCGCGCCTGGACGCCTTCGTCGCGTCGCTGCGCGACGAGTTCGCGGACCCCGAGGCGCTCGAGCTCCGGGCGCGCCGCGTCGTCGAGCGGATGGCGCTTGCGTTGCAGGGCGCGCTGCTCGTGCGCCACGCGCCGGCCGCCGTCGCTGACGCGTTCTGTGCGTCGCGGCTGGCGGGTGATGCCGGGCTGCAGTACGGGACGCTGCCGCGGAGCGTGGATTGCGGGGCGATCGTGGCGCGGCATGTGCCGCCGGTGTAGGGGGCGTGGGCCGGGCGTGGGGCACTCAGCCGGTGGGTCCTGGTGGCGCGGGCGCTTGTGAACAGCGGGCATTGAGGAGGCGGGGTCCGTTGCGCCTGCGAAACACGTGCGCCCGCGGCGGTCGTGTCACCTATGCGGCGTATAGCGCGGCACATTCGACACCACCGTGAGTCGCCGCGTCGGGTTCGCCGCGGATGGCGAGTTGCTTGCGTCCGCCGGCGATCGAGGTGGGCGTCAAGCCGCGCACGGCGGCGTTTCACCCACCTCGGCCCGCGACCCCGCGCCGGGCCACCCCCCTCATCGACGCCGTTCGCCGGCGTTCGCGGATCGCCGGCCATCGAGCTCGCCTAGCTCTCGTCGAGCGCCGCCCGCGCGCGGCGGTGGTCCTCGACCGCTTCGGCGGCCGCGACCCGCGCGGCACCGAGCGCCTGCTCCGCGTCCGCCAGCGCGGCCGCGGCCCGCTCGCGGCGCTCCTCCGCCGCGCGCAGCGCGTGCCCCGCGCGCT
>DASWQM010000105.1:0-20265 GCA_036403675.1 Solirubrobacteraceae bacterium
CCCCACGACCGCCCACAGGGCCGGGTCTACCCTCCCGCCGTTCACAAGCGCCGGCGCCCGAACCTGCCCACCGAGCCGAACCGAGACGCCTACGCCTCCGCCCACCGCTCCGGGTCCTCGCCGAGCCGCCGCACCTCGCCCAGAACCTCCAGGTGACGCAGGTAGCACAGCGTCTCCGGCAGCCACCAGCCCGCCGTGAGCTGGCTCAGCGGCTCGCCGTGCAGCAGCGGCACGACGTCGTACGCCGTGATCGGGCCGTGCTCGGCGACGGCGCGCCGCACGCGCTCCAGGCGCTGACCGACGAGCGCACGGTTGGCCTCGATGTGCGCCCGCACGTCGGTGAACGTCCGCCCGTGGCCGGCGAGGCACAGGCGCGCGTCGAGGCGCTCCACCTTGTCCAGCGACGCGAGGAACTCGCCGACGGGGTCCGGCGTCCAGCCGTAGTCGAAGTACAGCGAGACGCGCCCGAGCAGGTGGTCGCCGGAGACCAGCAGGCGCCGCTCGGGCTGATGCAGGCAGACGTGCGAGGGCGCATGGCCGGGGGTCTCGACGACGGCGAAGCGCCCCACGTCGGTGTCGATCGTCACGCCCTCGACGAGCTCGCGGTCGGGCTCGACGAGCCGCGCGATCCCGTTGCCTCGACCTCGCGCGCTCTCCGACCACGCCCGCAGCGGCTCGATCGGCACGCCGCTCTGGCGCGCGACCTCGAAGCGCCGCGCGAGCGCCGCGTCGGGGTCGTCGAGCGCGGCGCGCATGTGCGCGTGGTTGGGATGCATCCACAGCTCACAGCCGCTCGCATCGACGACGTCGGCGGCCTGGCCGTAGTGGTCGGAGTGGGCGTGGGTGCAGACGAGCAGGCGCACGTGCTCGAGCTTCAGCCCGGCCTGGTCCAGCGCGCGCTCGAGCTGCGCGCGCGAGCCGGGCTCGTGCAGCCCGCAGTCGAACAGCACGATGCCGTCGCCGGCCGCGACCGCCCAGGCGTTGCAGTGCGGCACGCCCGGCCACGGCAGCGGCAGGCGCAGCCGCCAGACGCCGGGCAGGACGCGCTCGCCGCGGCCGAGCTCGCGCCGACGGGTCGATTCGGGCATGGCGCGGACGATAGGCTCAGCCCAGGATGGGCAAGCGCAACCGAGGTCTGGGCCGCGTGTCGGCGCCGACGACCGACTACCGCGACGCGGACGGCAACGTCCTGACGCTGCGCGGTGCGATGTCGCCGCTGACGCGCCGCAAGTACGCCGCGACGCTGCACGACCAGCGCCGGACGACCGACGACTCCTGGCAGCGCGCGGTGGAGTTCCTCTTCGAGCGCCTCGTCGAGCGCTGGACGATCTACGACGTGCCGACCGAGGGCCAGAAGGAGCTGCTCCAGCGCTACCGGATCGCCAGCGCGGACGAGCGCCGCTGGATCCGCGACGTGCTGCGCGAGCACCTCACCACGCACTTCCCCGAGGTCGAAGCCCCGTAGCGAGGAGACAGTCGTGACGATGCCGATGACGATGGTCCCGATCCGCCTGCTGCTCGGGTCCGGCCCGAGTCCCGTGCCCGAGCGCGTGCTCGCGGCCCTCGGTCAGCCGACGATCGGCCACATGGACCCGGCGTTCGGCGACATCATCACCGAGACGATCGAGCTCCTGCGCGAGGCCTTCCAGACCGAGAACCGCGCGACGCTGCCGATCTCCGGCACCGGCAGCGCCGGGATGGAGGCGATGGTCGCGAACTTCGTCGATCCCGGCGACCGCGTCGTCTGCGGCGTCAACGGCCTCTTCGGCGAGCGCATGGCCGACGAGCTCATGCGCGCCGGGGCCGAGGTCGTGCGCGTCGAGGCCGAGTGGGGGCGGGCGATCCCGACCGAGCGCCTGCTCGCCGCCGCGGAAGACGGCCTGGACGCGATGGTCGTCGTGCACGGCGAGACCTCGACCGGCGTCGCCCAGCCGCTCGAAGGGCTGGCGGACGCCTGCCACGAGCGCGACGCGCTCTTCCTCCTCGACTGCGTCACGTCGCTCGGCGGTCACCCGCTGCGGATCGACGAGGCGGGCGTCGACGCGGCCTTCTCGGGGACCCAGAAGTGCCTGAACTGCCCGCCGGGCCTGGCTCCGTTCACCGCCGGCGAGCGCGCGCTGGAGAAGCTCCACCGGCGCGACCGGCCCGGGCGCTCCTGGTACTTCGACCTCGGCCTCGTGCTCGCCTACTGGAACGCGCCCACCCCGCCGGAGGCCGTGCCCGGAGCCGGCGCTCGCACCTACCACCACACGGCGCCGGTCAACATGGTCTACGCGCTGCGCGAGGCGCTGCGGATCGTGGTCGGCGACGAGTGGCTGCCGACGACCTGGGAGCGCCATCGCCGCGCCCACCACGCGCTGCGCGACGCGCTCGCCGTGCTCGGCTGCACGCGCCTGGCGCCCGACGGCGAGCAGCTGCACCCGCTGCTCGCGGTCACTCCGCCGGACGGCGTCGACGAGGCGGCCGTGCGCAGCCGCCTGCTGCTCGAGCACGGGATCGAGATCTCGGGCGGCCTCGGGCCGCTCGCCGGGCGCGTGTGGCGCGTCGGCGTCATGGGCATGGGCGCCGGTCGCGAGCCGCAGGAGCTGCTCGTCCGCGCCCTCGCGGCGCTGCTGGACGCCGATCCGGCCGAGCCGCTCGCCGCGCTGGAGGACGGCTGGCGCGCGTGAGAGGCCACTAGCGTTGCCGCTGGACCCCGCGCGCTTCGCCGACCTGCTGGCCGGCTACTGCCTCGACGTGCAGCCGGGCCAGGAGGTGCTCGTCCGCTCCACGACGCTCGCCGCACCGCTCCTGCTCGAGTGCCAGCGGGCGATCCTCGACCGCGACGCATGGCCGCTGCTGCGCGTCGAGCTGCCGGGCGCGACGGCGGCGTTCCACCGCCATGCCAGCGACCGCCACCTCGACGGCTTCCCCGAGGTCTCCTACGCCGAGGCCAAGAAGGCGCACGCGTCGCTCGCCATCCAGGCGCCCGAGAACACGCGCGCGCTCGCGGGCATCGACCCCGAGCGCCTCGCGCGCGCCGCCCGCGGACGCAGGTCGCTGCGCGAGCAGGCGCTGAAGCGGCGCTGGTGCTCGACGCTGTGGCCGACGAACGCCGGCGCCCAGCAGGCGGGCATGAACCTCACCGACTTCGAGGCCTTCGTCGAACGCGCCCTCTTCCTCGATCAGCCCGATCCCGTGCGGTCGTGGGCGGAGCTGCACGACTTCCAGGCGGGGCTCATCGAGCGCCTCAAGGAAGCCGGCGAGCTGCGCGTCGAGGCCGCGGGGACGGATCTCACGCTCAGCGTCAAGGGACGCACCTGGGTGAACTCCGACGGCAAGCGCAACATGCCCAGCGGCGAGGTCTTCACCGGGCCGCACGAGGCGAGCGCGAACGGGCGCATCAGCTTCGGCGTTCCCTCGTCGCCGGCGGGCATCGACGTCGCCGGCGTCGAGCTCGAGTTCCGCGACGGGCTCGTCGTCGCGGCCGCCGCCGTCCGCGGCGAGGACTACCTCCAGCGCGCGCTGGGGACCGACGACGGCGCGCGTGGCCTCGGCGAGGTCGGCATCGGCACGAACTTCGGCATCGACCGCCCGATCGGCGCCACGCTCTTCGACGAGAAGATCGGCGGCACCGTCCACCTCGCGCTCGGGCGCTCCTATCCCGAGACCGGGGGCAAGAACGAGTCCGCCTTGCACTGGGACCTCATCTGCGACCTGCGCCCGGGCGGGCGCCTCACGGCCGACGGCGAGGTGCTCGTGCAGGACGGGCGCTTCGCGCTGGGCTGACGCCGGCCGCTAGGCCTGCCGGCGCAGCGCCAGGATCGCGACGTCGTCGCGGACCCGGTCCACGCCGCGCAGCGCGCTCCACAGCCGGTCGACGAGGTCCTGAGCACCGGCCTGCGGGAGTCCCGACAGCAGCTCCGCGATGCGCGGCTCGTCGACGAGGTCCAAGTCGAGGATGCCGTCGCAGTAGACCACGATCGCGTCGCCGGGGTGCAGCGTGACCGCGCACGTGTGAAACGCGGGATCGCGGAAGGCGCCGAGCATCGTGCCGTGCGCCGGGGTCGTCTCCACGCTGCCGTCGGCGCGGACGATCAGCGGGGCGGGGTGCCCGGCGACCGCCAGCCTGGCGGTAGCGGTCTCGCCGGTCGTGGTGATCTCGCCGTAGACGACCGTGCACGTCTGCATGGACTCGCGGCCCTCCATTCGCAGCGCCTCGTTGAGATCGGCGAGGATCGCCCAGGGCCCTTCGCCGAGCATCGCGGCGGTGCGCATCGTGTAGCGGGCGAGCGACGTGACGGCGGCCGCCTCGGCGCCCTTGCCGCAGACGTCGCCGAGGAAGAAGCCCGAGCGGCCGGGCGCGAGCGGGAAGTGATCGTAGAAGTCGCCCCCGACCTCCTCGGAGGCGAACGGCTCGTAGAGCACCGCGACGTCGAGGCCGGCGATGCACGGCAGGCGCGGCGGCGACAGCGTGCGCTGCAGCGTCCGCGCCAGCTCCTCTGCCCGTCGTTGCTCGCCGCGCGCGAGCACGCGGAGCTGCTGCTCGCGCTGGATCTCGCGAATCGCCGCCAGGCGCAGCTCGAGCTCGTCGACGACGATCGCCGCAAGCTCGCGCAGCGTCTGCGTCTCGCGCTCGGCGATCGGGCGCGGCTTCGTGTCGATGACGTTCACGGTGCCGAGGCGATGTCCCTCGGCCGTGATGATCGGCGCCGCCGCGTAGAAGCGGACGCCGAGCTCGCCATGCACGAGTGGATTGCCGTCCGTCCGCGGGTCGGCGAGCGCGTCGGTGATGACGTACGGCTCGTCCTGCAGGATCGCCGACGCACAGAGTCCCGGCGACCGCGGGATCTCGACCGCGTCGAGTCCCTGGCAGGCCTTGAACCAGATGCGCTCCTCGTCGACGATCGTGACGGAGGCGAACGGCACGTCGAAGAAGCGCGCGGCCAGCGCGCAGATGCGGTCGAACGCGCCGTCGGGCGGTGTGTCGAGAATGGCGTAGCGGCGGACCGCGGCGAGCCGGTCCGTCTCATCCAGCGACGCCCCCGTGAGCTGGATCGTCATCGCAGGGCGTGAGTTGCCCGTGGGGAGCCCCGCGAAAACTCAGTGGTGGTGATGCCCCTCGCGCACGGTGCGCCAGCTCTGCGCCGTGATGCGCAGGATCACGAGCGTGATCGCCAGGCCGATGAGCGGATCGGCAACCTGCACTCCGGCCGCCACGGCGGCCGCGCTCGCGACGACCGCGAGGGACACGTAGGCGTCCGCGCGCGCATGGTCGCCATCTGCGATGAGCGCCGGGCTGTGCAGGCGCCGCCCCGCCCGTGACCGGATCTGCGCCGCGACGATGTTGCCGAGGAACCCGACCGCGCCCGCGACCGCCAGCGCGACGAGGTGGCTGGGGCGCTGCGGCTCGACGAGTCGCAGCACCGCCTCGTAGCCCGCGACGCAGGCGCTGACGAAGATCGCCAGGACGACGAACAGCCCGGCCCGCCGCTCGGCCACCTCGCTGCGCAGCAGGAACGCGATCCCGAGCGGGATCGCCGTCGCGGCGTCGCCGACGTTGTGGATGAGATCGGCGAGCAGCGCGACGCTGCCCGACGCGACGAAGACGACTGCCTGCACCGCCGCCGTCGCGCCGAGCACGCCGAGCGCCAGCGCGACCGCGCGCAGCCCCTCGCGCGAGCGCTTGATCGACGGGTCGACGAGCCCGTGGCTGTGGCCGTGCCCGCCGTGCCCATGCCCGCCATGGCCATGGCCCTCGTGCTCGTGGTCGTCGAGGACAGCCACTGCGGCGTCCTACCCGCCCGGGGGTGACCAGGCCACCCGCATGTCGACGCGCTCGCCCCGAAACGGCACGCCCTCGGCCTCCAGCAGCCGGCGCTGGTCCGCGCCCTTGGCGAGCGAGCCATCCGCGCGCACGACGCGGTGCCACGGCACGTCCGGGTCGTGTCCGTGCGCGAGCACGGCGCCGGCGCGCCGCGGCGCGCCCGGGCTCACGTCGCCGTACGTCGTCACGCGCCCCGGCGGAATCGTGCGCACGGCCGCGAGGATCGCGCTGTCCGAGGTCACGTTGTTGACGGTGACAGAACAAGCCCGCGTGCGCAGACCACTACCGTGCAGGCGGTGACCCGCCGAACGAAGATCGTCGCCACGATCGGCCCGGCTTCCAACGACCCCGAAACGCTCGCCCGGATGGTCGAGGCCGGGATGGACGTCGCGCGCCTGAACTTCTCGCACGGCAACGCCGAGCAGCACGCGGAGACCGCGCGCCGCGTGCGCGAAGCCGCCGGTCGCGCGGGCCGCCCCGTCGCGATCCTCCAGGACCTGCCGGGGCCCAAGCTGCGCATCGGCCCGCTCGCGGACGACATCGCCGAGCTCAAGCCCGGCGACATGGTGACGTTCGCCTGTGGCGAGGACGGCGGCGGCACGGCGCGGCGGATGTCGGTCGCGCGCCCGGAGCTCGTCGCCGCGCTGTCGCAGGGCGACGTCATGTACCTCGCCGACGGCGCCGTGCGCCTGCGCGTGGCCGCCGTGCGGGCGGCCGACTACGAGATCGACGCCGAGGTCGAGGTCGGCGGCGCGGTGGCGTCGCGGCAGGGGCTCAACATCCCCGGCCCGCTCGACCAGCTCGCCGCGGTGCCCGCCGAGGACCTCCGCCATCTCGCCGACGGTGAGCGCATCGGGGTCGACCTCGTCGCGCTGTCGTTCGTGCGCAATCCGGAGGACATCACGCTCGTGCGCGAGCACACGCGCCTGCCGCTCATCGCGAAGATCGAGAAGCCCCAGGCCGTCGAGCAGGCGGAGGCGATCCTGCGCGCGGCGGACTGCGTCATGGTCGCGCGCGGAGACCTCGGCATCGAGCTGCCGATCGAGCGCGTCCCGATCGTGCAGAAGAACCTCCTGTCGCTCGCGGGCAAGCTCGCGCGCCCGTCGATCACGGCGACGCAGATGCTCGACTCGATGGTCGCCTCCTCGCGCCCCACGCGCGCCGAGGTCGCCGACGTCGCCAACGCGATCCTCGACGGCACCGACGCCGTCATGCTCTCGCAGGAGACGGCGATCGGGCACTTCCCGGTCGAGTCGATCGCGATGATGGCGGCGATCGCCGAGTCGACGGAGATCTCCGCGCCGTACGAGCGCTGGAACGAGGAGCGCGTCCATCGCGGCATGCGCGACCCGTCCTACACCGTCGCCTACGCCGTCTGCATGGCCGCTCGCGAGCTCGAGCTCGACGGCGTCGTCATCCCGACGCTCTCGGGCCGCTCGGCCCGGCTCGTCTCGGCGCACCGCCCGGCCGTGCCGATCTACGCGCTGTCTCCGGGGCGCGAGACCGTGCGTCGCTGCGGGCTCATGTGGGGCGTGCAGGCCGCCCACATCAAGCGCCACGAGGTCACCGAGGAGCTCATCAACGACGCCTGCCGGCGCGTGCTGGAGCTCGGCTGGTGCAAGCGCGGCCAGCGCGTCGCGGTCACGGCCGGGCTGCCGAGTGGCCGCCCCGGCTCGACGTCGCTGTTTCAGATCCAGCAGCTGTAGGCCGGCGCAGCACGACGGCGCCGGCGATCGCCATGAGGACGAGCAGCGCGATGGCCGCGATCGCCTCCGGCGAGCCGAGGTCGTCGAGCGAGCCGCCGAGCGCGGTGTACGCGAACGCCCGCGGGGCGACGCCGATCGCCGTCGCGGCGGCGAACGCCGCCAGGCGCACGCGGCTCAGCCCGGCCACGTAGTTCAGCAGCGAGTACGGCACGCCGGGCGCGATCCGGCCGTACAGGACCGCCCAGAAGCCGCGCCGCTCGATCCAAGCCTGCGCGCCGCGCAGGCGCCGCCCGGCGAGTGCGTCCACGCTGTCGCGGGCGACGAAGCGCGCGATCGCGAACGCGAGTACCGCACCGAGCGTGGCGGACGCGACCGACACGGGCGTCCCGAGCGCGGTGCCGAACAGCAGGCCGCTCGCGGCCGCCAGCAGCGGGCCCGGGAACAGCGCGCACGTCAGCAGGGCCGATACGAGGATGTAGGCCGGCACCGCCGCCGCGCCGAGTGGATCGATCGCATCGCGGACGCGGCCGGGCGAGATCGAGCCCGTCAGCGCGACCACGACGAAGAGCCCGCCGACGCCCGCCGCGAGCGCCGCCAGGCGCAGGCGCGCCGCGGCCGGCGGCACCGCTACGCCGCGCCGCGCACGACCGCCGCGGGCGGGTGCGCGGCGTAGAACTCGGCCTCCTGGCGCCCGAGCTCGGTCACCGGCTCGTCGCCGTAGATCCACTCGCGCGCGATCCGGTGCCAGTTGCCGCGTGCCCGCAGCTGGCTCATGACCGCGAGCGTCAGCATCTCCAGGCGGCGCCCGAAGAGGTGGTCGGGCGGTAGCGTCTCGTGGCGGATCTTCGAGAAGTGCGACGAGCGCGGGTCGGACATCTCGATCATGATCTCCGTCGCGATCTCCGGCGTGAGCTCGATCTCCTCGTCGGTCGAATACCACCACGTCATGTCGTGGAGCTGCTCGAGGATGCCCTCGGGCGTGTAGTACTCGGGCTTGCCGATGAAGCCGCCCTTGTGCAGGTGCTCGATGAGCGCGGCGCCGTCGCCGGTGGCGCCGATGCGCGCGATCTGCAGCTCGAACTCGGCGATCGACGCCGGGATGCGCTTGAAGAGGCCGAAGTCGAGGAACGCCATCCGGCCGTCGTCGAGCAGCAGCGAGTTGCCCGGGTGCGGGTCGCCCGAGAACTGCAGGTGGCGGTACATGCAGCCGAAGTAGAAGCGAAAGACGATCTCGCCGAGGCGGTCGCGCTCGGCCTGCGGGAGCTGCTTGATCTCCTCGAAGCCGCGGCCGGAGACGAACTCCGTGACGATGACCTTCTCGTGCGAGAGCGAGGTCATGACGTCCGGCACGACGATGAACGGGTGCCCGCGGAAGATCCGCGCGAGCGTGCGCTGGTTCTGGGCCTCGAGCTCGTAGTCGAGCTCCTCGTCGATGCGCGAGCGGATCTCGTCGCCCATCGCCTTCGGGTCCAGGCCCGGGGCGACGCGCTTCATGAGCCGCAGGATGATCCCGAGGTTCTGCATGTCGGCGCGGACGGCCTGCGCCACGCCGGGGTACTGCACCTTGACCGCCACGTCGCGGCCGTCGTCCAGGCGCGCCTTGTAGACCTGGCCGATCGACGCGGCGGCGATCGGCACCGGGTCGAAGGTCTCGAAGACGTCCTCGATGCGCTCGCCGTACTCGCCCTCGATGACCTTCTTCATGTCCTTGAAGGAGACCTTCGGCGCCGCGTCGCGCAGTTCGGCGAGCTTGGCCTGGAACTCCTCCCGGTACTCCTCGGGCACGAGGCCGACGTCGAGGAACGACATGACCTGGCCGAGCTTCATCGCGGCGCCCTTCATCGTCCCGAGCGCGGCGACGATCTGCTCGGCGGTCTCGAGCTGGCGCTTTGCGAGCGCGCGCTGCTTGCCCGCGTCGGTGCGCGCGACGTTCGTCGCGCGCGTGCCCATCTGCTTGGCCGCCTGCGTCGCGGCCAGCCGCCCGACCTTCGAGGACCGGCTCAGGCGCGAGGTGGGGATCGCGTCCTTCTTCGGCATGCTCCGCTACCCCCGCTCCACCTGGGAGCCGGGAACGATGTCGTCGCGTCCGTCGGCCCAGCGCACCCAGGCCTTGTGCCCGCCGTCGTAGTCGTCGCCCCAGACGACGAGCGTCGCCGGTTCGCCTCCGACGGTGACCTGCTCGTCGCCCTCGGGATCGAGGCCGCGCCACACGCGGATGAACGCGTTGTGCTCCCACTCGTCGCCGATCGTCGTCGGCTCGGTGTGCCCCGGGTGGACCTCGGTCGCGTGATCGAGGCCCATGAGCTGCTCCATGATCGACGTCCTGATGTCGTCGTAGGACGTGCTGCCGGGTGCCCGGACGCCGCCGATCGATCCCTTGAAGAGCGTGTCGCCCGTGAAGACGTGGCCGTCGATCGTGAAGTTCAGCATTCCCTTCGTGTGCCCCGGCGTGTGGATCGCGCCGACGTCGAGGCCGCCGATGCTCAGCGGCTCGAAGGGCTCGGCGTCGACCGGCTCGTCGGGGTGGGCGAGGACCGTGATGTCCGGGTAGCGGCGCCGGACGTCGTCGAGCGCGCAGACGTGATCGTGGTGATGATGGGTCAGCAGGAGGTGCGTCACGTCGATGTCGTCGCGCTCGGCCGCGTCGAACAGCGGCTGCATCGGTCCGCCGGCGTCGACGAGGAAACCAGGGCCGCCGGCGGCCGCCGCGACGAGGTACGTGTTCGTCAGAAAGCCATCCGACATGGTGCGTGCGAGGACCATGAGGCTCAGGGTACTGTGTGGCCCCATGACCGCCACCGCCCTGATTCATACCTGCTACCGGATCGGCGACATCGACCGCTCGGTCGCCTTCTACGAGGCGCTCGGGTTCGAGGAGCTCAGCCGCAAGCCGATCCGCGACGAGGCGATCAACGTCTTCATGGGCCTGCCCGACGACGGTCCACGCCTCGAGCTGACCTACAACCACGGCGTCTCGGAGTACGACCTCGGCACGGGCTACAACCACATCGCGATCACCGTCGACGACATGGACCAGGCGCTCGAGAACCTCTCCGAGCAGGGCATCGAGCCGGAGAAGCCGCCCTACACGGTCAGCGAGGGCGGCTCGCTGCTGTGCTTCGTCCGCGATCCGGACGGCTACCGGATCGAGCTGATCGAGCGCAGCTGAGCCGCCGGCCGCTCAGCTGCGAAGCAGGCGGCGCGCGGTGGCCGAGAGGGCGACCAGCACCACGAAGGCGACGAGGCCGTAGATGCCGAGGTCAGCGACGGCGTCCGCGATCGATGGGCCGGCGACGTACGCGCCGAGACCGAACCCGAGCGCCCAGACGAGCGCCGCGACCGCATTGATGGGCAAGAAGCGCCGCGCCGGCATCCCGGCGACGCCCGCCATCACGGACGGCGCGAGGAATACCGCGAGCCAGCCGCGCCGCGCGTAGACGGCGTCGCCGCGGCGCAGGAGGCGCAGGCGCAGCCGGTAGAGCGGCCCCGGCCTCGTGAGGAGGGCGCGGCCGCCCTTGAGCCCGACGAGCCAGCCGGCCGTCCCGCCGACCATCGCGCCGCCCCAGGCGGCGATGATCATCCCGACCACGTCGATGTGGCCGTGGCCGGCCGAGATGCCGGCGGCGATGAGCGCCGCCTCGCCCGGTCCGGTGGTCGCGACCCAGCTGAGGAAGGCCGCGAGTGCGAGCCCGACGTAGGTGATGTGCGGCCCGGTGAAATGGTGGTGGAGGCTGAGGTGGTGCCCGACGCCGACGGCGTGCAGCGCGACCGGCAGCGACCCCCCGTGCATGGCTGACACGGTGACAGCAGCTCCACGCAGCCTCAGCCGGCGATCCGCACGGTCCGCGTGCGGACGGTGCGGTTGCCAGCCGTGTCGACCACGAGGACGACGACGGTGACGGCCTGCGATGGGCGTGAGCGAAGCGCCTTGCGAACGCGCGCGCGCAGCCCGCGGTCGAGGGGGAGCCGTAACCTGCCGCGCTGGCCGGCGGCGAGCCGGCGTGGCTTCGCTCCGATCCGCACGGGCCGCCTGGACCGTGGCAGTCGCAGCGTGGCCGTGGCCGTGGCCGTGCACGTCTCGGCCGGACATGAGACCGTGAGCACGATCGCCCCGCGATGCAGCGCGCGCTGGCGGTGCGCGCCGCCGAGCTCGGCGACCGGCGCCGCGGTGTCGAGCAGCGGTGGCGGCGCCGGGACGATGGCGGCGGGCGGCGTCGCCGGCTCGCCGGCGCCCGCCGAGCAGGCGGCGCCGAGCAGGCCGCGCGCCTCGTCCAGCCGCAGCTGGTAGCGGCCGCGCATGTTCTCGCCGGGACGCAGCACGTCGGCGATCCAGTCGCCCCAGTCGGTCTCGACCGCCACGGGGTCGGGTGCGCCGGCGGCGATCCGCTTCTTGCGCGCCGCCGCGGCCTGGTCGACGAACCACTGCAGCTGCAGCTCCGGGTGGTCCGGGAAGCCGGCGTACGGCCCGGTGTTCCAGATCCCGACGCGCATCTGGAAGTACCCGACGCTGTCGACGTCGGGCCGCTTGAGGTTCGTCAGCCCGGATTCCACGAGCGCGCCCATGACCGGGAGCTCGGGCGGCAGCGTCGCCACGTTCGCGCCGTAGCCCATCCACTGCGCGACCGCCTCATGTGGCGCCGCGTCGCCGGGATAGGCGGGGACGGGGCAGACGTCTGCGCGTGCCACGCCGCCACCCGCGAACGCGGTCACCGCGGCCGCGAGCCCCATCCACGCCCCGAGCCTCCCCACCGCCGGAGCATATGGCGAGCGTTTCGTCGCGCCTAGAAGTCGTCCTCGATACCGGCCCGTAACGGGCACGGCGGGCGGCGCGTCTAAGCTGCGGCTATGACCGCGATGGCGGGAGCTACGGACGGCACCGAGGCTGAGCATCGCACCGCCGTCATCGACATGGGCTCGAACTCGTTCCGGCTCGTCGTCTTCACGGCGGGCGACGGATGGTGGAAGCGCACGGACGAGATCTATCTCCCGGTGCGCATCGGCGAGGGGCTGGACGCGACCGGCGAGCTCGGCCCCGAGCCGATCGAGCGCGCCCTGCAGGCGGCCGAGGTCTTCGCGCACTTCTGCGCCGCGACCGGGATCGGAGCGCAGGACATCCAGGCCGTGGCGACAAGCGCGATCCGCGACGCCTCCAACCAGGCGGAGTTCCTCGAGCGCGTGCGCGCCGAGACGGGCCTCGAGGTGCGCGTCCTTTCACGCGAGGAGGAGGCGAGGTTCGGCTACCTCGCGGCGGTCAACTCGACGACCCTGGCCGATGGGGCCGTGCTCGACCTCGGCGGCGGCTCGCTGCAGCTCGTCGAGGTCATCAGCCGCCATGCCGGCCGCCTCGGCTCATGGCCGCTCGGCGCCGTCCGCATGACCGAGCACTTCCTGCCAGACGGCGACCAGGCACCGAAGAAGGCGCGCAAGGCGCTGCGCGCGCACGTCATCGAGATGCTGGAGCGCGACGCCTCCTGGCTGCCGCGCAGCGGCCGGCGGATCGTCGGCATCGGCGGCACGATGCGCAATCTCGCGGCCGCCGCCCAGTCGGAGGCCGGCAAGCCGTCGACGGGCGTGCAGGGCTACGCGATCGAGCGCAAGGCGCTCGACGATCTCATCGACAAGCTCGCCTCGATGCCGGCCTCCGAGCGCGGCTCGATCAAGGGCATCAAGTACGCGCGCGCAGACCTCATCCTCGCCGGCGCGCTCGTCGTCCAGGCCGTGATGGAGTACGGCGAGTTCGACGCGATCGAGGTCACCGAGGCGGGCCTGCGCGAGGGGATCTTCTTCAGCTCCTACCTCGACGGCGACCCGCCGCTGTTCGACGACGTCCGCCGCGCGAGCGTCATGAACCTCGCCGCGCGCTATCACGTCGACCCAGCGCACACCGAGCACGTCGCGCGGCTGGCGATGGGCCTCTTCGACGAGCTCGCCGCGGCGGGCCTGCACGACGGCGACCGCTGGGAGCGCGAGCTGCTGTTCTCGGCCTGCGTCCTGCACGACATCGGGATGTCCGTCGATTACGACGACCACCACAAGCACTCGCGCTACCTCATCCTCAACGCCGGGCTGGCGGGCTTCAGCCCGCGCGAGGTCGCGCTGATCGCGCAGGCCGCGCGCTACCACCGCAAGGGCATGCCCGACTTCGGCGAGCTCGCGCCGCTGGCCGAGAAGGGTGACGACGAGCGCCTCGACCGGCTGGCGATCCTCCTGCGTCTCGCGGAGGACCTCGAGCGCAGCCGCGACCAGAGCGTCCGCGCCGCCCATGTCGCGCCCGACAACGGCACGGTCCGGCTCCTGCTCGACACCCAGGGCGCCGCGAGCGTGGAGCGCTGGGCGGCGCAGCGCGAGGTCGACCTCTTCGACCGCGCCTTCGGGCGCAAGCTGAAGGTCGAGGCATGACAGCGCGTCATTGCTCGACCATGGTCGGCGTCGAGCCGGGACCGGGGTGCTCGCGATGAGCCTCACCCAAGGCAGCGGACCGCTCAGCGGCCATCCGGCGGAATCGAACTACACGATCGAGTCGCCCGCGCACCGGATCCTCTTCGAGCCCGACGCCCGCCGCCTGCGCGCGTTCGTCGGCGACCGCGCGGTGCTCGACACGACGCGCGCCCACCTCCTGCACGAGACGGGCATCCGGCCGGTGGCGTACGTACCGCTCGAGGACTTCGACGGCGAGCTGCTCGAACCCACGTCGACCTCGACGCACTGCCCCTTCAAGGGCGACGCGTCCTACTGGACGCTGCGCGTCGGCGACGACGTCCGTGAGGACGCCGTCTGGGCGTATGAGCAGCCGCTCGAGCGGGCGCCCTGGCTGCGCGGCTTCGCGGCGCTCGCCTTCGACCGCGCCGACCGCTGGATGGTCGAGGACGAGCCGGTGGCCGGCGGGCTGCGCGACCCCTACCACCACGTCGACGTGCACGCCAGTTCGCGGACCGTCCGGATCAGCGCGGGCGGCGAGCTGCTCGCGAACAGCGCGCGCCCGACGCTCGTCTTCGAGACGAGCATGCCGGTGCGTGTCTACGTGCCCCGCGGCGACGTCGTGGCGGGGCACCTTCAGCCGAGCACGACGACGCGCACCGACCCGTACATCGGCGACGCGATCCACTGGCACGTCCACGCCGGCGGCGAGCGCTACGACGATGCCGCCTGGAGCTACGAGCTGCCGCGCGCCGAGGCGATGAAGATCGCCGGGCTCGTCTGCTTCGAGGCCGACGGCATCACCGTCGAGCTCGACGGCTCCGCGCCCTGATGGCCGACTAGGTCGTGGTCGGAGCCGGCTCGGAGGACGCGGCGGAGCTGGTCCGGGGCCCGGCCGCGGTCTAGGGTCGGGCCATGCGAATGGCCGCGGTCCAGCTGGAGGCCGTGACGGGTGACGTCGCGGCGAACTTGGAGCGCTGCGAGCGGCTGGCGGACGCCGCCGCCGCGGCCGGCGCGGAGTGGATCGTGCTGCCGGAGTTCTTCACGACCGGCTCGGGCTTCCGCGAGGATCTCGCGGGCGCCGCGCTGGCACCCGACGGCGCGGCGACGGTGCTGCTGCGCGACCTCGCCCGCCGCCACGGCGCGACCGTCGGCGGCTCGTTTCTGTGCCGCGACGCCGACGGCGAGGTGCGCAACGCGTTCCTGCTGAGCGACCCGAACGGGCGCATCCGCGGCCGCCACGACAAGGACCTCCCGACGATGTGGGAGAACTGCCTCTACATCGGCGGCGAGGACGACGGGATCATCGACGCCGGCGAGCTGCGCGTCGGCGTCGGCATGTGCTGGGAGTTCCTGCGCACGCAGACCGTCAGGCGCCTGCGCGGGAAGGTCGATGTCGTGGTCGGCGGCTCGTTCTGGCTCAGCATCCCGCCGTGGCCCCCGCCGGCCGTGTTCAGGCGCCTCCAGGCGGCGAACGCGCGCACCGCGGCTGTCGTCGCCGAGCGCTTCGCACGCTTCGTCGGCGCACCGGTCGTTCACGCGGCGCACTGCGGGCCGCTGGAGTGCCGCATCCCGTGGACGCCGCTGACGTACAGGGGGTTCGTCCAGGGCGGCGCGCTGGTCGCCGACGCCGACGGTCGCGTGCTCGCCCGCCGCGACCGGCGCGACGGCGCCGGCTTCGCGATCGCCGACGTGCAGCCGGGCCGCGTGGCGCCGGTCGACCCGCTGCCGCAGGGCTTCTGGCTGGGCCGCCGTGGCGCCGTCGCGACGTTCATGTGGCACTACCAGCGCGAGCACGGCAGGCGCTGGTACGTGAGGCACACCCGCGGGTTGCCGCCGCTCGAGGTGCCGGGATCGTCGCTACAGCGGCGCGTCGAGCTGTGAGCCCGCGCCGGCGTCGAGCCCGTCCGGGTTCAGCCGGAAGTCGACGAACGGCAGCGCCACGATCCGCCCGCCGGCGACGACCGCGAAGTGCTGGTTGTGCTGGGCTGGATCGTCGCCGGCGCGGTTCAGCGAGCTCGTCGCGCCGCGGCGGGCGAGCGCCTGGGTGAGCTGCTGGAAGCGCACGCGGCCGGGGTCGGTGAACGCGAAGTTGATCACCGAGCGGCCGGTGACCGGGTCCGTCGCGCGGCGCGGGTCGCGGATCTCGCTGCCGGGCAGCGCGACGTCGTCCTTGAGGACGTACCAGCGGCCGCGCGAGCCCTCGGCCGCGACGATCATCGTGTCGGGCTTGACCTCGTAGACCGTCGCCGCGCCGCGCCGCGCGGCCGGCACGGCGGCGAGGGCCAGCGCGCGGCTCGGCGCACCGCCGCCGAAGACGCGCCGGCGGGCGGGGTCGACGGCGTAGTAGAGGCTCGTCGTACGGGCGTTGTCGGGCTCCGCGCGGGCCGGGCGCCGCGCGGCACGCAGCACCGCGTCGTAGAGCGACACCGAGCCGGCCCGCCCGGCGTTCGCGCCGCCGGTGACGGCCGGATCGCCGGGTGCCCGACGGCCAGCGGGGCCGATGACGTTGGGCTCCCAGTCGTAGAACGCGAGCCGGCGCATCTTCGCCGTCAACGCCGGGTCCTCCGTACCGGCGACGGCGGCGCCACCGGATCCCGGCTCGCCGCCGCGGTTGCGCACCACGAGCACCCCGGCGACGGTCGCGGCCACCGCGACGACCGCCAGCAGCCAGAACAGGCGATTGCTCACGCGCGCTGCGTCAGCGCCCGCGGACCGCGTTCTGCGCGTCGTCCTCGCGCGGCGCGCCGACGGGAACCATCGTCGTCTGCGTCGAGACGGCCTCGACGACCTCGGCTTCCTCGGCCTCGCGCTCCCCGGCGTGATCGCCGTCGCAGAGCACGCGGAAGTTGCCGGTCTCGCCGCCGTCGGCGTGGATCGTGATCCCGGGCAGGATCTCCTCGCCCTCGTCGAAGCCCAGCCGCTCCAGGTCGAAGTGCGCGAGCCCGATGCCGTAGGCGTTGTGCGTCGGGTTCTCGCGGTCGTGCGCGTTGATCCCGATCTGGAACGCGCGCAGGTTCTTGGCGACCTTCGAGGTATCGGCCATCGCCGTTAACGGTAGCGCCTATCGCGCCGGGATCCAGGTGCTCCCGTTGGTGCACGCAGGTACGGCTTACTCCTCGCCGGGAGCCCGCAGCGTGCAACCGCGGGCGAATGCGCGCTCGCCGAGGACGCTGACGGCGCGCGCGAGCGCGGTCCGCTGGACGCGCTATCGCGCACCATCGTCAGTGCGACGCGACCGCAGACCAGCTCGCGCTGGCGGAACGCGCGGCCATCGTGATGCTCCCGTGCCATCCGTGCGGCCGACGCCGCCGGCGAGCGCCCGCTCGCGGCGCACGCGATCTCCTCCAAAGGCGACTCGCTTGCGCGGGCGCGCCGGTTTCCGCCCGCACTCACGCATCGATCAAGACCCCCGGATTCAGCAGCCCCGCCGGATCCACCACCGCCTTGGCGGCACCCAGCGCCGCCGCGAACGGCTCCGGGCGCTGGCGGTCGTACCACGGGCGGTGGTCGCGGCCGACGGCGTGGTGGTGGGTGATCGTGCCGCCGCAGGCGGCGATCGCGTCGGTCGCGGCGACCTTGACGTGCGCCCACTGCTCGACCTCCTCGCCGCGGCGGGCGGGTGCGAGGACGGTGAAGTACGGGGCCGGACCGTCGGGATAGACGTGCGAGATGCGGCACGTGATGCGTCCGCCGGGCCCGATGGCGTCGGAGGCGGCCGCACACACCGCGGCGTGCAGGGCGCCGAAGCGCTCCCACGTGATCGCGGTCTCGAACGTCTCCGACAGGATCCCCATCGCGACGAACGCGTCGCGCAGGTAGGGCGCGCGGAAGAACGCCGCCCGCCAGGCGCCGACCGCGTCCGCGCCCGCGCGGCCCGCGCCCGGTCCGCGCCCGCCGCGGCGCACCGCGCCCTCGTCCCACTCGCCGCCGGCCTCGGCGCAGACGTGCAGGCCGCGGTCCAGCAGCTCGCCGACCGGCGCGACGGCCTCCTCCGCGGCCTCGAAGCCGAGCACGAGCAGCGCGGCCGTGCCGTCGCTGGCGCCGGTCATGCGCGCCTCCTCGGCATCGATGAGGCGGCAGTTGGACGGCCGCAGGCCCGACTGCGCGATCGCGCGCAGCGCGTCGATCCCGGCTTCGAACGCGCCGAAGCGCACGGCCGCGAGCGAGTGCGCCTGCGGCCGCTGGCGCACCCGCACCCAGGCCTCGGTGATGACGCCGAGGATCCCCTCCGAGCCCAGCAGCATCCGATCCGGCGACGGTCCGGCGCCCGACCCCGGCAGCCGCCGCGACTCCCAGGCGCCGGCCGGCGTGACCGCGCGGACGGACTCGACGAGGTCGTCGATGCGGGTCTCCGCCGTGGCGAAGTGGCCGCCCGCGCGGGTCGCGATCCAGCCGCCGAGCGTCGACAGCTCGAACGACTGCGGGTAGAAGCGCAGCGTGAGGTCGAGCGCCCGCAGCTGCTTCTCGAGCCTCGGCCCGGGCGCGCCGGCCTGGATGCAGGCGGACTGCGAGACCTCGTCGATCTGCAGTACGCGGTCCATCGCGCCGAGGTCGAGCGAGAGCGCGCCGTCGAAGCGCGCGGGCACCTCGCACTGGACGCCGCCGCTCACACTCGTGCCGCCGCCGTAGGGGATGACCGCCACGTTGGCGCTCGCCGCCCACTCCAGCAGCGCCTCGACGTCGCGCTCGCCCCGCGGCCGGGCGACGACGTCGGGCGGGAAGTCGAAGCGCCCGCGAAAGCCGCGCACGACGTCGGCGTAGGACGCGCCCCATGCGTGCGAGGCGCGCGCGTGCGTGTCGGTCGCGCAGATCGCCGCGAGCGGGGCGGGCGGCGCGACGCGCGGCGGGGGCAGCACCACGTCCTCGAGTGCCACCGGCTCCTGCACCTCGCCGCCGGCGATGCGCAGGTGCTCCTCGAGCCCCGGGGCCGCCGCGCGCAGCTGCTGCGGCGACCAGGCGTCGTCCTCGTAGCCCCAGCCCCAGTGCTTGCGCCTTCTCATCCATGCGCGAGGCTAATGAAGTAGGCATAGTGCCGGGGATGTCCCAGCGTGCGCTCATCTTCACCGCATCGATCGGGGCCGGCCATGACCTGCCGGCCGAGGTTCTCGCCACGGCGCTGCGCGCGGATGGCGCGCACGTCGAGATCGTCGACTTCCTCGCGATCGCGGGCCCGCTGGCGCGCGCGATCATCGGCGGCGCCTCGTCGCTGGAGACGCGCGCCGGCAACATCGCCTTCGACGTGGGCTACTTCGTCGGCACGCGCTATGCGCCGATGCGGCGCGTCGGCTCGCGCGTCATCGAGCGGATCGCCTGCCGGCGGATGCAGGCCTACCTCGCCGCTCATCCGGCCGACGTCGTCGTCTCGACGTACCCGATCACGACCGAGCTGCTCGGGCGGATGCGGCGCAGGGGCCTGCTCGCGGCGCCGGTCGTCTCGGCCATCACCGACCTCGCGGCGCTGAACTACTGGGCCCATCCCGGCGTCGACCTGCACCTCATCACGCACCCCGAGTCCGAGCCCGAGGTGCGCGCGATCGCCGGCGCCGCCGCCCGCATCGAGGCGGTCCACGGGCTCACCGACCTGCGCTTCGTCACCCCGCCGCCGCAAGCCGCGGCCCGGGCCGACCTCGGGCTCGCGCCCGAGGGCGCGCTCGTCGTCGTCTCCGGCGGCGGCTGGGGCGTCGGCGACCTACGCGGCGCGACGGACGACGCGCTGGCCGCCGGGGCCGCGACCGTCATCGTGCTCGTCGGCCACAACGAGGGCGCGAAGGCGCGCCTGGAGGAGGCCTACGCCGCCGACGAGCGCGTGCAGATCTGGGGCTTCACCGACCGCATGGTGACGCTGCTCGCCGCGGCCGACGTGCTCGTGCACTCGACCGCCGGGCTGACCGTGCTGGAGGCGCTCATGTGCGGCTGCCGCGTCATCTCCTACGGCTGGGCGCGCGGCCACATCCGCATCAACAACCGCGCCTACGAGCGCCTCGGGATGGCGGCCGTCGCGCGTGACCGCCGGGCGCTCGCGCGCGCGCTGCGGGAGGCGCTGGCGGCGCCGCCGCTAGGGCCGCAGGTCCCCGACCTGCCCGCCGCGGCCGGGCTCGTCCTGGGCCTCGTCGCCGCCGACCGCGAGCCGGCTCACGCCCTCTGAGGCCGCGAGCAGCGCGCTGCCGACGACGACCGCGGCGAGACCGGCGGCGATGAGCCCCACCCCGCCCGCGGTCGCGCTCCAGCGCTCGCCGAGCACCAGCGGGGCGAGTATGACCGGCACCGCGACCTGCCCGCCGAGCACGACCGGGGCGACGCGCGCTGCTCCGCGCCGCTGGAGCGCCGCGCTCT
>DASWQM010000106.1:0-1747 GCA_036403675.1 Solirubrobacteraceae bacterium
GTGCCGATGATCGCCGACAACAGCAGTTGTCCCTTCACGTAACTCGCGAGCGCGCTCTCCATCCGCTGCACGAGCGGCAGGGTTCCAGGCAGCGGCGGAAATCGTCGGTCCACGGCCGCCGCAAGCCGGTGCATGTCGAGCAGCATGTAGATCGACACGACGACGACGAGCAGGACGCTGAACAACAACCCGACGACGGCGATGCCCGCGCCCTCGGCCCAGTTCAGCGCCTTCTGCGTGTAGCGCGTGACGTCGTTCGTCCCGATCGAGTCGAGGAACTTGTTGCCCTGCTTCTGCACACGCACGCGGCGCAGGTGATGCCGGTTGAGCCACACCTGCAGCCGGGCGAGGTCGTGACCCGCTCCGGTTGTCGAAGGGTGTCCGGAAGCGACCGTAAAGTACGAGTCGATCCGGTGACTCGCGTGCCGGGTCTGCTGTACGACGACCGTCGCGAGAGCGAGGACCGCGAGTGCGACTACAGCGGCAAAGGCGAGATAGACGATCGCGACGGCAAGGCCGCGCGGTATCCACACCCGCCCCAGTCCGCGGACGAGCGGGTTGAGCAACAGCGCGATGAGCATGGCGACCAGGAAGAGGAAGACGGCGTGACGGACCGCTCCCGCCACCGCCCACGCCAGCAGGAGCAGGAGCGGAAGCCCGACGAGCTGCACCCAGCGCGGGATTTCGATGCGGCCCACCCTTTTTCCACCCGGCGACGGGGCGACGCCCATGGCCTGGATCGTATCGCGGGGAATCTGGCGATCGACATCTGGTTCGAGCCGGAGCCGCCGAGGTTGCGGGCGCTCGAAATCTCCGACTCGGATAGTCTGGGCCGCGACATGCCGTCCTCACGCCCCACACGGAGGCGGCGCGTCGAACGTCGGGAGGTGCGCAGCGCGCGCCGCAGCCGGCGCTTCGCGCTCGTTTCGCTTCTGGCCGCGGTCATGCTGATCGCGCTCCTGCTGACCGCCTTCGGCGGCAGCACCCGCACGAGCCAGACTCTGGCGGCAGCGTCGCTCGGCATCGACCCGGCGACGAGCTCGCAGACGAAGCCGTTCCCGCAGATCCTCGCGATGCGCGGCGCGGTGCGCTTGCAGATGCCGATCGCGCAGGGCAGGCGGACGGCGATCGGCTACCACGCGGCGCCCGACGGCGCGCTCTCGCTCGCGCCGCTCGGCCACCAGGGCAACCAGGGCATGATCCAGCGCGCGTTCCACAAGATCTTCGGCGGCGGCGGCGGGCATCCGATCTGGTACGCCCTCGACGGCGGCGCCACGACGGCGCTCGACGTCGGAGCCGCTCCCGGCACGGATGTCTACGCGCCGGTCGACGGCACGGTCGTCGGCATCTCGCCGTACGTCGTCGCCGGCCACCACTTCGGCTCGCAGATCGACATCCAGCCGCAGAGCGCGCCGTCCCTCGTCGTCTCGCTCACGCAGATCCGCGCCGACCCGTCGCTCACCGTCGGGTCGAACGTCGTCAGCGGCCGGGCGAAGGTCGGGACCGTCGTCAATCTGGCGGCGGTCGAGCGTCAGGCGCTCGCGCGGTACACGAACGACGCGGGCAACCACGTGTCGATCGAGCTCCGCCCGGCGACGGCGCTGGTCCTCAACTGAGGATCCTGTTCCTCGCCGACGTCTTCGGCGTCGCGGGGCGCCGGGCGGTCGAGGAACGCCTTCCGTCTCTGCGCGAGCGCTACGAGGCGGACATCTGCATCGTGAACGGCGAGAACGCGGCCGACGGCGCC
>DASWQM010000107.1:0-10725 GCA_036403675.1 Solirubrobacteraceae bacterium
GCGGGCGAGCGCTTCGCGGTCCGCAACTCCGGCGCGAGCGCGGTCATCGAGGGCGTCGGCGACCACGGCTGCGAGTACATGACCGGCGGGCGCGTCGTCGTCCTCGGCGCGACGGGCCGCAACTTCGCCGCCGGCATGAGCGGGGGCCTGGCCTTCGTCCTCGACGAGGACGGCACGTTCGCAAGCCGCGTGAACCCGGCGATGTGCGACCAGCTCGAGTCGCTCGACGAGGGCGACGCGCTTGAGGCCCGCGCGCTCGTCGCCGAACATCTCGAGCGCACCGGCTCGCCGGTCGCCCAGCGCGTGCTCGACGAATGGGACGAGCTGCTGCCGCGCTTCGCGAAGATCTTCCCGACCGACTACAAGCGCGTGCTCGCCGAGCTCGCGGCGCAAGAGCAGGCGGCGTCCAACGGCGGTCCGCCGCGCGCGGACGAGTTCGAGAGCGAGACGGTCGACGTCGTCGGCTCGCCGCACATGCGCGAAGGCGACGGCGAGTAACGGGCCGATGGGCGAGCTCGGAGCCTTCCTGAAGATCGACCGTGTCGGCGTGCCCTACCGCGACCCGGCCGAGCGCATGACGGACTACGAGGAGTTCATGGTCCGCCGGCCGGATCCCGAGCTCGCCGCGCAGGGCGCGCGCTGCATGGAGTGCGGCGTGCCCTTCTGCCACAACGGCTGCCCGCTCGGCAACCTGATCCCGGATTGGAACGACCTCGTCTACCGCGACCGCTGGAAGGACGCGATCGCCCAGCTGCACGCGACGAACAACTTCCCCGAGTTCACCGGCCGCCTCTGCCCGGCACCGTGCGAGGCCGCCTGCGTGCTCGAGATCCAAGAGGGCGACTCCGTCACGATCAAGCAGATCGAGAACTCGATCATCGACCGCGCGTGGGAGCAGGGCTGGGTCGTCCCGCTGCCGCCGAAACGCGAGACCGGCCGCACGGTCGCGGTCGTCGGCGCCGGCCCGGCGGGCATGGCCGCGGCGCAGCAGCTGCGGCGCGCGGGCCACGCCGTCACGCTCTTCGAGCGCGACGAGGCCGCGGGCGGGCTCGTGCGCTTCGGCGTCCCGGACTTCAAGATCGAGAAGCACCTCGTCCAGCGCCGCGTCGAGCAACTCGTCGCCGAGGGCGTCGACGTGCGCTGCGGCGTCGACGTCGGCGTCGACATCTCCGCCGACGAGCTGCGCGACAGCTTCGATGCCGTCGTGCTGACGACCGGCTCGCGCACCCCGCGCGACCTGCCCGTCCCCGGCCGTGAGCTCGACGGCATCCACTTCGCGATGGAGTACCTCTACGACCGCAATCGCTGGGTCGCGACGCAGACCGGCACGCCCACGGGCGCGACGCCGCCCGAGCTGCGCGGGCTGACGGCCGAGGGCAAGCACGTCATCGTCATCGGCGGCGGCGACACGGGCGCGGACTGCGTCGGCAACTCGGTGCGCCAGGGCGCCGCGTCGATCACCCAGCTCGAGCTCCTGCCCGAGCCGCCGCCCAAGCGGCCCGACGACCGCACGCCGTGGCCGATGTGGCCGCAGAAGTTCCGCCTGAGCTATGCGATGGAGGAGGTCCGGGGCGCCGGCCTTGGCGAGCAGGACTTCTCGATCGTCACGACGCACTTCTCCGGCGACGACGACGGCCACGTGCGCACGCTGCACTACGCGCAGGCCGAGCCGGCGCCGCCGTTCAAGCCGGTGCCCGGCACGGAGGGCGAGCTGCGGGCCGACCTCGTGCTGCTCGCGATGGGCTTCCTACACCCCGAGCAGGACCTCCTCGACAAGCTCGGCGTCGCGAAGGACCAGCGCGGCAACGCCAAGGCGATCCGGCCGTACACGACCTCCGTCGACGGCGTCTTCGCCGCCGGCGACGGCCGCCGCGGGCAGTCGCTCATCGTCTGGGCGATCAACGAGGGACGGCAGTGCGCGCGGATGGTCGACCGCTACCTCACCGAGCTCGGCGTCGCCCCGAGCGCCGATGCCGACGAGGGGTCCGCGGGACCGCCGCAGCACGTGGCTCCCGGCGTCGCCGCGTAGACCGTTCGCCGGTACAGTCCGGCGTATGAGCGTCATCGCCTACATCATCGTGCTGCTGTTCATCGGCCTCGTCGTGGGCGCGCTCGCGCGCCTGGCGCTGCCCGGCAAGGATCCCATGACCATCCCGCAGACGATCGGCGTGGGCGTTGCCGGCTCGTTCATCGCGGGCCTCATCGGCGCGCTGCTCTTCGGTCGCAGCGCCGGCTGGCTGCTGTCGATCGTCTGCGCGGCGGCGATCGTCTACTTCATCCGCCGCTCCCGCGGCGGGGGCCTGATGGATCCGGGCGTCCCGCCCGAGCGCTGAGGCTCCGCGCCGCGAGCCCCGTGGCGCCATGGCGATGACGGGCATCCGCGCGATCCTCCGGCGGTTCATCCGCGCGCCCCAGCGCCGGCAGGTCGCGGCTGCGGTGCCGGTGCGTCCGCACGCCGCCGGCGGCCTCGAGTTCCTCCTCGTGCGCACGGTCGACGGCGTCCGCTGGACGTTTCCGAAGGGTGGTCGCGAGCGTGGCGAGACGCTTGCCGAGGCGGCCGCGCGCGAGGCGATCGAAGAGGCCGGCGCGGCCGGCCGCGTCGGCGCCGAGCCGATCACCGCCTACCGCTACGGCACCGACACGATCGCGGCGTTCCTGCTCGAGGTCGGTCACACGAGCGCGCCGCTCGAGCCCGAGCGCGACCCGACGTGGTGCGGGTTCGAGGACGCTCGCAGCAAGCTCGCCGAGCGCCGCGACGCCGCGTCCGGCGAGGAGCTCGAGCGAGTGCTGCATGCCGCCGTGCGCGCGGCGGTAAGGTGACGCCACCGTCACGTTCGTCTGCTCAGGAGGCCCGCCGGATCGCATGTCCACGTTGCCGACAACCGCGATCATCGGCGCCGGATCGTCCGGCATCACGGCTGCGAAGGCCCTGCACGAACGCGGCCTGCCGTTCGACTGCTTCGAGGCCTCCGACCGCGTCGGCGGCAACTGGGTCTTCGGCAACAAGAACGGCATGTCGTCCGCCTACCGCGACCTGCACATCAACACCTCGCGCGACCGGATGCAGTACTCGGACTTCCCGATGCCGAGGAGCTATCCGGACTTCCCGCACCACACGCAGATCGCGGCCTACTTCGACGGCTACGTCGACCACTTCGGCTTCCGCGACCGCATCCGCTTCGACACCGCGGTACAGCACGCCCGGCAGCGTCCGGACGGGACGTGGGAGCTGACCGACGCGCGCGGAGTCAGCCGCATCTACGACATGCTCATCGTCGCCAACGGCCACCACTGGGACGCCCGCTGGCCCGAGCCCGCGTTCCCGGGCGGCGACGAGTTCCGCGGCGTGCAGATGCACGCCCACGACTACCGCGACAGCGAGTTCCTGCGCGGCAAGGACGTCGTCGTCCTCGGCATGGGCAACAGCGCGATGGACATCGCCGTGGAATCGAGCTACGTCGCCGGCTCGACGCATCTTGCCGCGCGCCGCGGCGCATGGATCATCCCGAAGTACCTCTTCGGCCGGCCGGTGGATCAGCTCGCGACGAACCCGCACACGCCGATCTGGCTGGCGTCGCGCTTCTTCGAGCTCGCCCTGCGACTGCATAGCGGCCCGCCGGAGCGCTACGGCCTGCCGAAGCCCGATCACCGCATCGGCTCGGCGCATCCGACCGTCTCCGGGCGGATCCTCGACCGCATCGTCCACGGCACGGTCACGCCGCGGCCGAACATCGCGCGGCTGGGCTCGGACTGGGTGCAGTTCGCCGACGGCACGCACGTGCACGCCGACGTCGTCGTCTACTGCACCGGCTACCGCATCACGTTCCCGTTCTTCGACGACGGCTTCCTCGACACGACCGGCAACCGCATCGTGCTCTTCCGCCGCGTCTTCGCCCCCGGCAACCGCAGCCTCGCCTTCGTCGGGCTCGTGCAGGCGATCGGCGCGAGCATGCCGATCGCCGAGGCGCAGGGGCGGTGGCTCGCCGACTACCTCCACGGCCGCTATCAGCTGCCGCCGCGCCGCGGGCTCGACGCCGACGTCCGCCGCGAGGACGCCCGGATGCGCAAGCGCTACGTGGCCTCCAAGCGCCACACGATCCAGGTCGACTTCGACCGCTATCTCCACGAGCTCGCCAAGGAGCGCCGGCGCGGCGCCGAGCGCGCCCGCGCCGCGGGCTTCGAGCTGCCGGTGCCGGCGCGCGCCGGAGAGCAGGCGGTCGCGGCATGACGGCGTGTCATTGCTCGACCGCGGCCCGTGCCCGCTCGCATCGGGGTCGCTCGCGGTGAGCATCGCCGCCGATCCCGAGGGCGGACGCCGGGCGGCGACGAAGATCGCCAACCGCGCCGCGATCATCGCCGCGGCGCGCGCGGTCTTCGCGGAGCGCGGCTACGGCAGCGCGACGGTCCGCGACGTCATCCGCCGCACGAACCTCGCAACCGGCACGTTCTACAACTACTTCCCCGACAAGGAGTCGCTCTTTCGCGCCGTGGTCGAGGAGAGCGCCACGAAGGTGCGGGCGCGCGTGCAGGCGGCGCGCCGCCGGGCCGGCTCGCTCGAGGAGTTCGTCGCCGCCGGCTACCACGAGTACTTCGACTTCCTCGCGTCCGACCGCCAGGCGTTCGAGCTCATGCGCCGAAACAGCGGGACGATCCGCGCGCTGTTCGACGAGCCGATCTTCGGCGCCGGGATCGAGGAGCTCGCGGCCGACCTGCGCACCGCGATGCGGATCGGGATCGTCCCGCGCGTCGATCCCGACTACATGGCGGCGGCGATGGTCGGCGCGGCGCTCGAGGTCGGCGTGGCGATGGTCAGGCGCGACCCGCCCGACGTCGACGGCGCGACCCGGTTCGCGACGCGCGTCTTCCTGGGCGGCATCGAGCGGCTGGCCGGCCGTTAGGGCCTCCAGTCGGGGTGAAGGACCGCAAGTTTGCGCGGACCGCCCCGCCTAGACTGGGGGAGGTGCCTCCGACCTTCTGCCGCCACAACCGCTTCATCCAGAACTGCCCGATCTGCCGCGCGCCCGAACCGCCGCCCGGGGAGAAGAAGCGCCCGCCGCGCGCCACGTCCAATCGCAGTCGCGCGGGCTACGGCGCCCCGGCGCGCAGCGGCCGCGCGGGCGCCGTGCGCGTGCGCCAGATGACCCAGGCCGCCGACGACGGCTACCGCTCGCAGCTCGTGGCGGGCCTCAAGGCGTCCGCCGACGCCGAGCGCCTCGCGGCCGAGCTCGCGTTCGCCGCCGCGCGGCTCGCCGAGCTGAGCGCCGGCCCGCCCGGCGTCTACGCCGAGATCGCGGCCGAGCCCGATCCTGAGGAGGCGCTCTGGCTGGCGTTCCTCACGGCCTACCTGAGCCCGACCGAGGCCGAGGACCCGTTCGCGGGGATCCGCGCCGCGCACGTGCCGTGGTCCTCCGGCGAGCTGCCCGACCTCGACGTCCCGCTCGGGCCGCGCACGTCGCACGCTGCGGCGAACGGCGAACGGACGGTGCTCGCCTACCGCGCCAGGGCGCAGCGCGCGGGCACGCAGGCGGCGCTCGTCGCGGGGGAGCCGGCCTGGACGCCGGAGCGGCGCTTCGATCGCATCTTCGAGCGCCTCGCGCTGCCGGGCCTCGGCCGCGGGGGCCGCTACGAGCTGCTCGTGACGCTCGGCCGCCTCGGCGTCGCCGACCTGCGCCCGACCTCGCTGCAGCTCGCCGACGACGCCACGACGCTCGCCGCCAAGCGCGTCTTCGGGATCGGCGACACGCTCCTGCTCGAGCGTCGCGCGCGCGACCTGGCGGATGCCGCCGAGCTGCCGATCGAGGCGCTCGACCTCGCGCTCTACAACTGGGGGGCGCCCGCCGCCAAGCGCGCGACGATGGGCTCGTCGGCCGTCGCCGACGACGAGCAGCGCGGGGCGATCGAGGACGTGCTCGACCTGTGACTCGCACGCGCGTCTACGGTTCGACACGATCGCTCGCGTTGAACGCCGGCGGTGCCGATCCAGCTCTCACGGGGAAGTGAAGATGAACGCGCGTGCAAAGGTGCTCAAGCAGCTCGTTCGCGAGTCGCAGTACGTCGTCGACGCGGACGCGGTGGCGAAGGCGATCGTCGAGCGATTGGCGGCCGGGCGCAGCCTGGCGGACGTCTCGTTTCGCGCGAGCGACGAGCCGGGCTCCTCGCGCGCACGCTGAGCTTCAGCGCTCGAGCCACCGATCAGGCCACCGCCTGCTCCGTGGCTCGTGAACGCCCGTCCGGGAAGTCCGAGCACCGGTGCTCACCCGAGCGATGAACGCAAAACTCCACGACTGCCGCAGGGATGGAGACAATCCTGGCGATGGCATCGCGAGCGGTCACCGGCGCGCCGCGCACGAGCGCAGGACGCTGACGTGCGGCAGGACCCGCCGCAGGACATCTTCGAGTCCGCGCACGACGCGTTCATCACGATGGACGCCGACGGCCGCATCGTCTCCTGGAACGCGCGCGCTGCGGAGATGTTCGGCTTCGACAAGCACGAGGCGCTGGGGATGCTCGTGGCCGAAGCGGTCATCCCGCCCGAGCAGCGTGAGGCGCATCGCGAGGGCCTGCGCCGGATCCTGGCCACCGGCGAGGGCCGGGTCCTCGACCGGCCGCTCGAGCTGACCGCGTGCCGCCGCGACGGCTCGCGGTTTCCCGTACGGCTGACGGTCTCCGCGCGGCAGCGCGACGGCGCCTGGGTGTTTCACGCGTTCGTGCAGGACGTCTCCGAGCGCGTGGCCCTGCTGGCGGCGCTGGAGGCGGCCCTGCGAGGACGCGGGCCGGGCTTCGCGGAGATCCTCGACGTGCTCGGCGAGGCCGTCACGATCCGCGACCGCTCCAACCACATCGTCTATGCCAATCGAGCCGCCCTGGAGCACATGGGCTTCGCCTCGCTGGCGGAGCTGCAGGCACGGCCGCCGGGGTCGATCATGGACGACTACGTCGTCAGCGGGGAGGACGGCCGCGAGCTCACGATGGACGACGTGCCGTCGGTGCGACTGCTCAGGGGCGAGACGCCCGACCCGCTGCTCATGCGGACAGTGCACCGCGCCACGGGCGAGCTGCACTGGAGCCTGCTCAAGGCCTCGGCGCTGCACGACGAAGCCGGCGCGATCGTCGCCACGGCGACGATCATCGAGGACGTCACGGCGGTGAAGGCATCCGAGCTGCGCAGCCGGTTCCTGTCGGAGGCCAGCCGGCTGCTGGGCTCGTCGCTGGATTATCCGCAGACGCTGCGCAACGTGGCGTGGGCCGCCGTGCCGCATATCGCCGACTGGTGCGCGGTGGACCTCGTCGACCTCGACGGCAGGCGTGAGCAGGTCGTCGCCGCCCACCGCGATGCGGACAAGATCGCGCTGGCCGAGCGCCTGCGGCAGTTCGATTCCGAGCGGCTCGATCCCGACCAGGGCATCGGCATGGCGATGCGCACAGGCGAGTCGCAGCTCTATCCCGAGATCACCGATGAGATGCTCGTCCGGTCGGCGATCGACGACGAGCACCTGCGGCTGCTGCGCGAGGTGGGGCTGCGCTCGGTGCTCATCGTGCCGCTGCGCGCCGCGAGCCGCACGCTGGGCGCGATGACGCTCGTCAACGCCGAGTCCGGTCGCCGCTTCGACGACGCGGACGTACGCTTCGCCGAGCAGCTCGGCGACCGCGCGGCCGTCGCGGTCGAGAACGCTCGTCTCTACCAGGCCCGCAGTCGCACGGCAGCGACGCTGCAGCGCAGCCTGCTGCCCGACAGCGTCCCCAGCATCCCGGGCTGGGAGGTCGCCGCCCTGTACCGGCCCGCGGGCGCCGATCCCGAGCTCGAGGTCGGCGGCGACTTCTACGACTTCCTCCCGACGCCCGACGGCTGGCTCGTCATCATCGGCGATGTCACCGGCAAGGGCGTCGAGGCCGCTGCGCTGACGTCGCTGCTGCGTCACGGCGCCCGCTTCATCAGTCAGACCGGTACGCGGCCGGCCGGGATCCTGCGGCGCCTGGACATGGCGCTGAAGCAGCGCTCGACGCTGTCGCTGTGCACGACGCTGTGCGCCCGGCTCACAGCGGACGAGCTCGTCTTCTGCTCCGCCGGGCATCCGATGCCCCTGCTCGTCGGCGCGGACGGGTTGGTCCGGGAGATGGGCGAGCCCGGCCGACTGCTCGGGCTGGCGGACGTCTACGACTGGCGTGACCAGACGATGCCGATGCGAGCCGGCGAGACCGTCGTGCTCTACACCGACGGCGTGACCGACACCCGCGGCGCGCGGCAGCGCTTCGGCGACGCGCGGCTGCGCGAGCTGCTCAGCCGCGGCGCGGGGCTGTCGCCGAGCGAGCTGCTCGCGAGCCTGGACGCGGGCCTGGCGGGGTTCCAGGTCGGCGCGCAGGCGGACGACACCGCGGTCATCGCCATGCGCATCGAGCCCGCGCATCCGTCCGACACGAAGCTGCGCCGGCGAGCGCGGCCGTCGCACCGACGCGCGGGCGTCGCGCCGGCGACGAGGTAGAGGATCGCGCGGCGGCGCGGCCGTGTGGCTCGCGGCGACGCCGGCCGTCCACCAGAGGGCTACGTCCTCGCCACGAATTCCCGCAAATTGCGGTCAAATTGTTCCGCCACGGGGGCGAGTCTCGCCGTACGTTCTCCTAGAGGGGGAAAGGTCCCGCGGGGGCCCGAGTGGGGAAGGGCCGAATGGACGACGTGCAGGGCGAGGGGCGAGGCAGCAGCGCGGCCGAGGAGCTGATCCTGCGCACAGTCGCGGCGCACGCCGACTCGCTGCTGCGCACCGCCCGCCGCTACTCGATCTGCACCGACGACGCCCAGGACGCCTACCAGCGCGCGCTCGAGATCTTCATGGGGCATGCCGACCGGCTCGACCCTGCGCGGGCGGCGGGATGGCTGCACGTGGTCGTCAAGCGCGAGGCGCTGGCGATCCGCCGGTCGCGCAAGAAGCTCGTGGGCTCCGTGGAGGTCGATCTCGACGCACAGGAGGCGCGGCGGCTGCCGACGCCCGACGAGCAGCTGCTGAGCTTCGACATGATCAACCGCTCGGCCGAGGCGCTCCAGCGGCTGAAGCCGCAGGAGCTGCGCGCGCTGTGGCTCAAGGCGCAAGGGCACAGCTACAACGACATCGGCGCGATCACGGGGTGGTCGTACACGAAGGTCAACCGCTGCCTCACCGAGGGCCGCCGCAGCTTCCTCGAGCGCTACGCCGGCATCGAGTCCGGCGCGGAGTGCCGGCGCTGGATGCCCGTGATCTCCGCGATGGTCGACGGCGAGGCGACGCCGGAGCAGATCGTCGAGCTGCGCCCGCACCTGCGCAACTGCCCCGGCTGCCGGGCGACGCTCAAGGCGCTCCACGACAGCTCCGCGCCGCTGTCCGCCGTCCTGCCGATCCCGCTCGTTGCCGTCGCCAACGGCGGAGGCGGCGACCAGATCTCCAACCTCGTCATGCGGGCCTACGAGGCGATCGCCGGCGGTCTGCACGAGCGCGCCATCCACTCGGTGACGAAGGCGCAGGCGGCCATCGACGCCGCAGCCGCCGGCAAGGTCGCGGCCGTGGCGGCCTCGGCGGCGGCCCTGGCAGGCGGCGGCTACGCGACGGTCGAGCAGGCCGTCGAGCGGACGACGCGGCATGAGCACGCATCTCCGGCCCGCAAGATCGCGCGCCACGACGTGGTGTCACCGCGCCGCAAGGTCGCCACCCGGCTGCCAGTCCCGGCGGTCCCCGCGCCGGCGGCGCCGTCACCGCGGCGTGTCAAGCCGGCTGCCGCGGCACCCGCACCGCAGACGGAGTTCGAGGCGACGGGCGCTCCGGTGACGTCAGGGACGCGGGCGGGCTACGAGCCCACCTCGCACGCCCGCTCGGCCGGTGCCGCCTCCGCGGCGGTCGCCACACCGGGCTACACGCCCGCGCGCACAGCGTCACCCAAGCCCGCGCCCGAGCTGTCCTCCGCGGACGCAGGCAGCGAGTTCGGTCCGTGACAGCGAATCGACGACAAGCGACAGGAGGTTCCCGATGAACCGTGCGAAGCAGGTGGGTGGCACGTGTGCACGCCGGCTCGGGCGTCGCCGGCTCGTCGGCGTGGTCTCGTGGGCGCTGCTGACGCTGGCTGTCGCGATCTCGGCGCCGCGCGCGTATGCCGCGCCCTACAGCGTCTGGGCGTGCGCGGACGGGGCTGGCCGCCTGCTTCCCGACGGCGATTGGTTCGAGGTTCGCGACGGACCGATGCATGCGCTGATCTCCACATGTGGCGATCCAACTGCGTATCCGGCGACACACCTCCTGGCCATCGCGGTCACCCGCCAAGGAAACACGCCGACGGATTCGGGGGCCGGCTGGCAGGTCCAGGCGGCACCCGGGACGAGAGTCGTCGGCTTGGATCTCTGGTGGTCGGGAGGCACTCCATCCTTCACCCCCGTCCCGGGGCGCGTCGAGGTCCTTGCGCCGACCAGCATTTTCCGCGTGGAGGGGCCCAACGGCGAGGTTGGCACCAATTTCGGGATGGCGGCTCTGCAACCCAACACTGCCGGCCTCGCCTATGCCGAACAGAATCACTGGGCCTTTCGCAACCTGAGCACACCAAGCGTGACGCTGAAGGCCTGGTGCGTCTCAAAATGCCAGGGCCTACCGGGCGTCGGAGGGGAGACGTTCGCCGCGAACGTCGCCGACTTCGAGGCGTACCGTCTGAAGACGCTCGTGGAGGATGCGGTGGCACCGGCCGGGTCGGCCGGCGGCGTGGAGGATGGGGCAC
>DASWQM010000108.1:0-3264 GCA_036403675.1 Solirubrobacteraceae bacterium
TGCCGCGGCGATCAGGCGCTCGGCCGGCGCGCGCCGATGCCGGTGACGGTCGACGCCGATCCGGACCAGCGACCGCTGCCGGTCGTCGAGACCGCGGCCTACTTCGTCGCCGCCGAGGCGCTGACGAACGTCGCCAAGCACGGCGGCGGCGCGGCGGCGCGCGCGGTCGTACGCCGCGCGGGCGACCAGCTTGTCGTCGAGGTCTCCGACGACGGACCGGGCGGGGCCGATCCGGGCGGGGGCGGGCTCACGGGCCTGCGCCACCGCGTCGAGGCGCTCGACGGGACGCTGACCGTGAGGAGCCCGTCCGGCGGCGGGACGACCGTGCGCGCGGAGCTGCCATGCGGGCCGTGATCGTCGAGGACCTCGCCCTCCTGCGCGAGGGCATCGTCGCGCTGCTGCGCGAGAACGGGATCGACGTCGTCGCACAGGCCGACGACGGACCCGGCCTCGAGCGGATCGTCGCCGGTCACAAGCCCGACCTGGCGATCGTCGACGTGCGGCTGCCGCCCTCGTTCACCGACGAGGGCCTGCGCGCGGCGATCGAGGCTCGCAAGCGCCATCCCGGCCTCGGCGTGCTGATCCTGTCGCAGTACGTCGAGCCCATCTACACCGCCGAGCTGCTCGACTCCGGAGAGGCGGGCGTCGGCTACCTGCTGAAGGAGCGCGTCGGCGAGGTGCGCGCCTTCATCGACGCCGTCACGCGCGTGGCCGCCGGCGGCACGGCGCTCGACCGTGAGGTCGTGGCCGAGCTCATGCGCGCGCGGACGGCGCGCGGCGCCGACGACGGCGTGCTGTCGTCGCTCACGCCGCGCGAGCGCGAGGTGCTCGAGCTCATGGCCGAGGGGCGCTCCAACGCGGCCGTCGCCCGCGCGCTCGTCGTCAGCGGCGGCGCGGTCGAGAAGCACGTGCGCAACATCTTCGCCAAGCTCGACCTGCCCGCCGGCGACGACGACCACCGTCGCGTGCTGGCGGTGCTGGCGTTCCTGCGGGCGGCGTAGGGGCCACCGGCCCCCGCCGCCCGGGGGTCTGCCCCACCCCTGCTCGCCCGCCCGCCGCAGCGACATCGCGGCGCTCGAAAGCGAGGGTGATCGCACACGATCACCGGACGATGGGAGCAGTCATGAGATCACCTCATCTCGCAGCACGAGCGGGGCGCTGGAGCGCGCAGCACCGCAAGCAGGCGATCATCGGCTGGATGGTGTTCGTCGTCCTGGCGACCGTCGGCGGCGGGATGGTCGGGACGAACAACCTCAAGCCCGCCGAGATGGGCAACGGCTCCTCCCGCGCCGCCGACCTCGCCGTCGAGCGCGCCGGCTTCCACGACACGAGCGGCGAGCAGGTGCTGCTCCAGGCTCGTACGCCGGCGGCGACGCCGGGCCTGCCACTGGCGGCGACGGAGCTGGCGGCGCGGCTGAAGCGCGTCCCGCACGTCGAGCAGGTCACGTCGCCGTTCGATCCCGGCACCTCCGGTCAGGTGTCCAAGGACGGCCGCTCGGCGCTGCTGTCCTTCGAGATCGCCGGCGACAACGACGCGGCGCGCAAGCGCGTCGACGCGACGCTCGCCGCCACCGCAGCCGTCCAGCGCGCGCACCCCGACCTGCGCGTCGAGCAGATCGGCTCCGCGTCGGCGGACAAGGCATTCGACACGTCCCTCGGCAACGACTTCAAGCGCGCCGAGACGCTGTCGGTTCCGCTGACGCTGCTCATCCTCCTGCTCGCCTTCGGCGCGCTCGTGGCGGCGGGCCTGCCGCTGCTGCTCGGCCTCACGGCCGTCGGCGCGACGCTCGGCCTGCTCGGGCCGATCAGCCAGCTCACCCCCGTCACCGACCAGATCGGCTCGGTGATCCTCCTCATCGGCCTCGCCGTCGGCGTCGACTACTCGATGTTCTACGTGCGCCGCGAGATGGAGGAGCGCGACAAGGGCAGCGGCCCGCAGGCGGCGCTCGAAGCCGCGGCCGCGACGTCCGGCCACGCCGTCGTCGTCTCCGGCGTCATCGTCCTCATCTCGATGGCGGGCATGCTCCTGTCGGGCTCGTCGGTGTTCGTCTCCTTCGGCGTCGGCACGATGACGGTCGTCGCCGTCGCGATCGTCGGCTCGCTGACGTTCCTGCCGGCGATGCTCTCCTGGCTGGCCGAGAACGGCTGGACGGAGAAGGGCCGGGTGCCCGTCCTCGGCCGGCTGCGGCACCGCAGCGGCGGCCGCTCGCGGGCGTGGGGCTGGATGCTCGACCGCGTGCTCGCGCGACCGCTCCTGTCGGCCGGCGCCGCCACGGCGGTGCTGGTCGCGCTTGCGGTGCCGGCGCTCGGCATGCACACGCTGTCGCCGGGCATCGAAGGGCTGCCCGCCGACCAGCCGGTGCGCCAGACCTACCACCGCGTCCAGGCCGCCTTCCCCGGCACGCCGGAGCCGGCGGAGGTCGTCGTCCAGGCGGCGGACGTCACGTCGCCGCAGGTCACCGCGGGGATCGCGCGGATGCGCACTGCGGCGGTCGCGACGGGGCGGATGTTCGAGCCGGTCGAGGTGACGACGAACCCGGCGCGGACGCTCTCGGTCGTCCACATCCCGATGCGCAGCGACGACAGCAAGGCGGCGCTCGCGTCGCTCGCCGCGCTGCGCGAGGACGTCATCCCGGCGACGATCGAGCGCGTGCCCGGCACGACGGTGAACGTCACCGGCAGCACGGCCGGCAGCAAGGACTTCAACGACGCGATGAAGTCGCACCTGCCGCTCGTGTTCGGGTTCGTCCTCGGCGCCGCGTTCCTGCTCCTGCTCGTGACGTTCCGCTCGCTCGTCATCCCGATCAAGGCGATCGTGCTGAACCTCCTGTCGGTGGGGGCGGCCTACGGCGTCCTGACGCTCGTCTTCCAGCACGGCTGGGGAGCGTCCCTGCTCGGAACCGAGGCGATCGGCGGCATCACGTCGTGGCTGCCGCTGTTCTTGTTCGTCGTCCTCTTCGGCCTGTCGATGGACTACCACGTGTTCATCCTCAGCCGCGTCCGCGAGGCCGTCCTCGGCGGCGCGCGGACGGAGGCGGCGGTCGCGGACGGGATCAAGTCGACGGCCGGCGTCGTCACGAGCGCCGCGGCGGTGATGATCGCCGTCTTCGCGATCTTCGCCACCCTCGGCGCGATCGAGTTCAAGCAGATGGGCGTCGGGCTCGCCGTCGCGGTGCTCATCGACGCGACGATCGTGCGGGCGGTGCTGCTGCCCGCGACGATGAAGCTCCTCGGCGACTGGAACTGGTACCTGCCGCGCGGGCT
>DASWQM010000109.1:0-10851 GCA_036403675.1 Solirubrobacteraceae bacterium
AGTACCGCTCGGTCGACGGTGACGAGCTGGACCTCGGCGCGGTCGACATCTTCCGTACGCGCGAGGCCGGGGTCCCGCGCTACAACAACTTCCGCCGCCTCTTCCGGCTCCGGCCGGCGTCGAGCTTCGACGACCTCGCCAACGGCAATCCAGCGTGGGCGAGCGAGATCAGGGACGTCTACGAGGGCCGGCTCGAGGATGTCGACCTTCTCGTCGGCATGTTCGCCGAGCGCAAGCCGGCCGGCTTTGCGTTCAGTGACACCGCGTTTCGCGTGTTCCTGCTCATGGCGACGCGCAGGTTGCGAAGCGACCGCTTCTTCACCACCGACTACACGCCCGAGGTCTATACCCAGACGGGCTTGGAGTGGATCGAGGGAGCCTCGCTCGCCGGCATGCTGCGCTACCACTATCCCGAGCTGAGAGAGGTGCTGTTGACGGTGAGAAATCCGTTCACGCCGTGGCCGGCCGTCGCGGGGAGGAGCTGAGCGTCACCTCAGCAGGTTCGCGATCCGGCCCGCGTTCTTCCAGATCGGGTCGCCGTGACCGGTGCCCACCACCTCCGGCTTGAGCTGCACAACGCGCTCGAGCGACTCGCGAAACTGCGTCTCGTCGCGGTTGAAGGTCGGCCATCCGGCGGAGAACGACGGCCACTGCATGATGATGTCGGCGACGGCGAGCACGCGGCCGCCCTCCCACGACAACGTCAGGTTGCCGGGCGTGTGCCCGGGCATGTGCAGGACCGTCAGCGAGCCGATCTTCTTGCCCTCCGTGAGCTCCGGGTCGTCAACTGGGCACGGGACGTGTGGGTAGAGACCGAGCTGCGACGCGACGCGGATCGGGATGAGCTGCGGCGGAATCAGTGGAGTGAGGGGGATCTTGGCCGCGGGCCGGCGCCCCTCGATGATCGGCGCCTCCTCGGCGTGGCTGTGCACGGTTGCGCCGCTCAGCTTCTGGAGCGTCGCGAGCCCGCCGAGATGCGAGCGATGCGCGTGCGTCATGACGATGTGCCTGATGTCGGTGGCGGTGCGGCCGATGCTCCAGAGGTACTCGAGGATCATGTGGGCGTCGTGGTCCCACAGGGTGTCGACGAGCGTCAAACCATCCCGGTCCTCGAACAGGTAGGCGCGGGAGTAGCCCCCCTGGCTCTGGCCGTGCGTCGACGGCCCGAGCGCGTGGACCCGCTCGGCGATCTCCATGCCGGGCTCGCGGTACACGCACGGGACGGCCTTCGAGGCCTTCGAGCGCGTGGCGGGCGCGACCACGCGCTCCTGCGGGCCGGGCGGCGATTGCTGCGGTAGCTGGTTCACCCCACAAGGGTATGACGATGTGACCCCGCGTGGCAAGCCCATCGCGATCAGACGTATTTAATTCTCCGCGTGCGCGCTCTCAAAGGGAGATGAAGACATTCACCGGCCGCCGGTCGCAGGGGGAGACGCTGATGACGAAGCACCTTGTGGTGTGCTGTGACGGGACATGGAACACGCCCGATCAGGTCAAGGGCGGCATCAGTTCGCCGACGAACGTGGCCAAGATCGCAGCGGGCGTCGCTGTGGAGGGCGGTGACGGCGCGCCTCAACTGCTGCATTACGAGCAGGGCGTGGGCACCCGTAGGTTCGAGCGCTTCAGCGGCGGCGTCTTCGGCTACGGCCTCTCCCGCAACATCCGCGACTGCTACCGCTTCATCGTCGACAACTATGAACCGGGCGACAAGCTCTACTTCTTCGGCTTCAGCCGCGGTGCGTACACGGCGCGCAGCACGGTCGGGCTGATACGCAACTCCGGCATCCTGCGCCCCGAGCACCGCGACCGCATCGACGATGCATACGACCTGTACCGCTCGCGTGCGGACCGCGCCCGTCCCAGAGGCGTCAGCGCGGAGATCTTCCGGCGGATGTACTCCCACGACGAGATCGAGATCGAGTTCGTCGGCGTGTGGGACACGGTCGGTGCGATGGGAATTCCGGTCGGGGGAATATCGCTCCCGTTCATGGCGAAGTACCTACGCTTTCACGACACCCAGCTCAGCAGCCACGTACGAGCCGCCTATCACGCGCTTGCCATCGACGAGCAACGCGGTCCGTTCACGCCGACGCTCTGGGAGCAACAGGAGAAGGCGGAGAACCAGACCCTCGAGCAGGTGTGGTTCGCCGGCGTCCACTGCGACGTGGGTGGCGGCTACGACGACCCCGCGCTCTCGGAGATCCCGCTGCTGTGGATGGTCGAGCGCTCCCGGCGCCGGGGCCTGACGTTCAAGCCCGATCACTTTCGCCTGGGCGTCACGGCAAAGGACAAGGCGGCCAGGTGCGTGGGCGCGCAACTGGAGCCCGACGCCCTGGGGGCGATCAACACGTCGCGCAAAGGCTTCTTCCGCCTGCTCGAGCCCCACGTACGAGACCTGCGTGACTGCGATGGGCAGTCGGCCGCGTCGAGCGCCGTGCGGCGGCTGCGGACGCTGGGGGACTACCGCCCGCCGAGCCTCGAGGAGTGGGTCGACGACCATCTGCCGATGACGACGGTGCAGGACGGTGGCAGCGTCGTCGGCGTCGGCGCCGAGCTGATCGCGTCCTGAGGCAGCCGGCCGTCGTCGTCGTCGTTCATGAGCGGCACGAACAGCCCGGCGGCGGCTACTGGATGAGGCCCCGCCGCAGGCCATGCGCGACGGCCGACGCGCGGTCGGGCGACTGGAGCCTCGCGATTCAAGACGACAGATGCATCAACGGCCCTTCCAGCTCGGCGGCCGCTTCTCGGCGAACGCCGACACGCCCTCGAGCAGATCCTCCGATGCGAAGCTCGACTCGCGCAGCGCCAGCAGCTCGCGCTCGACGTCCGGGTCCAGCGCCGCCTCGGCGCGCAGCAGCTCGCGCAGCACGCGCTTGTTTCCCGCCATCGACAGCGGCGCGTTGCCGGCGAGCTGGGTGGCGAGCTCGAGCGACGTCGCCTCGAGCTCGACCTCGTCGACGACCCAGTTCACGAGGCCCCAGCTCAGCGCGGTCTGCGCGTCGATGTAGCGCCCGAGCAGGAACAGCTCGCGCGTGCGCGGCTCGCCGATCGCGTTGACGAACCGTCGCAGGCCGGTGTGGGAGTAGACGAGCCCGAGCTTCGCGGGCGGCATGCCGAGCTTGACGTGGTCGCAGGCGAGGCGCAGGTCGCAGGCGAGTGCGAGCTCGAGCCCGCCCCCGATCGTTGGCCCGCAGAGCGCAGCGAGCGTCGGGATCTCGGCGTCGTCGAGTGCCGCGAGTGCTTCGCAGAACGGGTGCGCGACGAGCTTCTCGGCCTCCTCGGCGAACCGCGCGACCGGGATCTCGCCGATGTCGTAGCCCGACGAGAACATCCCCGAGCGGCCGGTGAGGATCACGCAGCGCACGTCGTCCCCGAGGGACCGCAGCTCGTGGGTCAGCGCGTCGAGGATCGCCTGGTCGAGGGCGTTGCTCTTCGTCGGGTTGCTGATCGCAAGCCGCAGCACTCCATCAGCCGGACGATCACTGAGGAGCTCACCCGCCATACGCAGGGGGAAAATACCGTCCCGCGGTGCGTTGCGGTATCCGGATTCAAGGGTTGATCCAGGTCAGATAGGACGAACTCTATGAAGCCGGAGAAGTCCTCGATCAAGGCCCGCGGGCGCGGCTACTCGAGCACGACGAGGGTGTCGCCCTCGTCGACCGGCTGGCCCTCGGTGCAGAGGATCTCCTTGACGACTCCGGGGTCCTCGGCCTCGACCGGCATCTCCATCTTCATCGACTCGAGCGTGACGACTGTGTCGCCCTCCTCGATGACGTCTCCGACCTTGCATTCGATCTTCCACACGATGCCGGTGATGTGGGCCTCGACTTCAACCAACGGTGCCTCCCCTCGGTGTCCGCGTCCTCGCTCGACTCTGCCAGAGTAGCCGCCCGGATGGACGCCGGCACGATCGTCATCGTCACCGCCCACGACGAGGCCGACCGCCTGCCGGACACGCTCGCGGCGCTCGCGGTCGCCTTCCCCGGCGCGCGCGTGCTCGTCGCCGACGACGGCTCCAGCGACGCGACGCCGGTCGTCGCGGCGGCCGGTGGCGCGGAGGTCGTGCGCAGCGAGCGCGTGATCGGCAAGGGCGGCGCGGCGACGCTCGCGGCCCGCCGCGTGCTGCACCGGGCGCTCGAGCCCGACCCCCCGGTCTTCGTCCTCTGCGACGGCGACTTGGCCGGCAGCGCCGCCCAGCTCCCGGCGCTCGCCGACGCCGTCCGCGCCGGCCGCTGCGACCTCGCCGTGGCGGTCTTCGCCGCCCGCGTCGGCGGCGGCTTCGGCCTCGCGATCGGCTTTGCGCACCGGGCGATCCGCAACCTCACGGGGCTCGACCTCCAGGCTCCGATCTCCGGCCAACGCGCGCTCAGCGGCGCCGCCTTCGCGACCGTCGTCCCGTTCGCGCCGCGCTTCGGGATGGAGATCGGGATGACCGTCGACGCGGCCCGCGCCGGTTTCCGCATCGAGGAGGTCCAGCTCGACCTGGCCCACCGCGCGACCGGGCGCACGTGGCGTGGCTTCGTGCACCGCGGCCGCCAGCTCGCCGACTTCCTCGCCGTCTACGCGAGCAGGCGCTGAGGGATGGACGCCGAGCGGTGGCGCTTTGCACTGAACAGCGGTTCGACGGGCGGGCCAAACGTGCTTGCCCAGCTTTGGACGGTGGGCGATGGGCCTGGCCCCGGCCCGGATCTACCTTGCAGCTCATCACCGCTGACGGTCCGTCCCGTCGCCGGCGGGGAAGGAGCGGCGCCCCGTGATCCCGCGGCCGCTCCACTGGCTGAGGACGCAAGGCCGGGACCTCTCTCCTCCAGGTCCCGGCCAGTCCTTGGCCCGCGCATCCCCGATACGGTCCCGACGTGATCCTCGCGATCGACCAGGGGACGACCGGGACGACCTGCCTCGTCTTCGACGGTGAGGCGCAGCTCTGCGGCCGCGGCTACCGCGAGTTCCGCCAGCACTTCCCGCGCCCGGGCTGGGTCGAGCACGACGCCGCCGAGATCTGGGACGTCACGCGCGCGGTCGCGCAGGAGGCGCTCGAGGACGCCGGCGCGCGTGGCGGCGACCTACAGGCGATCGGGATCACGAACCAGCGCGAGACCGTCTGCGTCTGGGATCCCCACAGCGGCGAGCCGCTGTACCACGCGCTCGTCTGGCAGGACCGCCGCACCGCCGCGCGCTGCGACGAGCTGCGCGACGCCGGCCGCGAGCCGCTCGTGCGCACGCGCACCGGGCTCGTCCTGGACCCATACTTCAGCGCGACGAAGATCGAGTGGCTGCTCGAGAACGTCGACGGCCTGCGAGCGCGCGCGCAGGACGGCAGCGCGTGCTTCGGCACGATCGACGCCTGGCTCGTCTTCAAGCTCACCGGCGAGCGCCGCACCGACGTCTCCAACGCGTCTCGCACGATGCTCTACGACATCGTCCGCGGCGACTGGGACGACGAGCTGCTCGCGCTGTTCGGCGACGTCTCGCGCGCCGCGCTGCCCGAGGTCGTGCCGAGCATCGGCGAGTTCGGCCGGGTGCGCGACGGCGCGCTCGGCGACGGCCACGACGGCGTGCCGATCGCGGGTGTCGCCGGCGACCAGCAGGCGGCGCTCTACGGGCAGGGCTGCCTCGACAAGGGCCTCGGCAAGAACACGTACGGGACCGGCTCGTTCGTCCTCGTGAACACCGGCGAGCAGGTGCCGACGGCGCCGCCAGGCCTGCTGTCGACCGTCGCGTGGGGGATCGGCGACCGCACGGTCTACGCGCTGGAGGCGGCGATCTTCATCACCGGCGCGGCCGTGCAGTGGCTGCGCGACGGCCTCGGCATCATCGAGGCGGCGGCCGAGACGGAGGAGCTGGCGGCGTCGCTGCGGTCCAACGACGGCGTCTACTTCGTGCCCGCGCTCACCGGCCTCGGCTCGCCGCACTGGGACCCCTACGCGCGCGGCATGATCGTCGGGCTCACGCGCGGGAGCACGCGCGCGCACCTCGCGCGGGCGACGCTCGAGGCGATGGCGTTTCAGACCGTCGACGCCGTGGAGGCGATGGAGCGCGTCGCCGACGAGCCGCTCGCCGAGCTGCGCGCGGACGGCGGCGCGACCGACAACAGCTGGCTCATGCAGTTCCAGGCCGACGTGCTCGGCGTGCCGATCGCGGTGGCCGAGATCCCGGAGACGACGGCCCTCGGAGCGGCGCTGCTGGCGGGCGTCGGCGTCGGCGCGTGGACGCAGCAGGACGTCGCGCGCCGCGAGGGCGAGCGGGCGCGCTTCGAGCCGCGGATCGGCGACGACGAGCGCGCCGCGCTGATCGGCGAGTGGCGGCGCGCCGTGCAGCGGGCACGCGGCTGGGTGCAGGGGTAACCGTGCGCAGGCTCGCGGGTAGGGTTCGAGCATGGCAAGGCTGAGACGCTCGGAGCAGTTCGCGGCGGTGACCGCAGAGTCGCACCTGGACCCCCGCCCGCCCGCGTTCTTCGACGTCTTCCACGAGCGCTCACGCACCCGCGAGCCGGACGCCGTCTACGAGGCCGTGCGCGTCCTCACGACGCTCTGGGCCTTCACGTTCTTCCGCGCGCGCTCGATCTCCAGCGACAAGGTCCCCCGCAGCGGCCCGCTCATCTTCGCGCCGAACCACGGCTCGTTCATGGACCACTTCCTGCTGGGCGCGTTCACGAGCCGCAAGGTCCGCTTCATGGCGAAGTCGCAGCTCTTCCAGCCGCCGGCGCAGTGGATCTACAGCCACGGCGGCGTCTTCCCCTTGCGCCGCGGCCACCGCGACGAGGAGCCGTTCATCACCGCGCGCACGATCCTCGACCGCGGCGGCGCCGTCGCGATGTACTGCGAGGGCGCGCGCTCGAAGGACGGCAGCCTCGCCGAGCGGCCCAAGCCGGGCATCGGCCGGCTCGCGCTCGAGAGCGGCGCTCCGATCGTCCCGGTCGCGATCCACGGGTCGTCGAAGGTCCGCAACTGGCGCAACGGAGAGTTCCCGAAGGTCACGGTGCAGTACGGCGACCCGATCCGCTGGCAGCGCGTGCCCGACCCGACGCGCGACCAGCAGATGACCGTCGCGCAGGAGATCTTCAACGAGATCAAGGTGCTCTACTCGGGCCTCGAGACGCTCGGGCGCAAGGGCGTGCTCCAGCGCGTGCGCGAGCAGCGCCGGCTCGAGCGCGCCGGCAAGAAGCGCGCGGCGACCGCGTAGCTGGGCGTCGGCGGGCGAGGACCACGTCGCGCCGGGGGGCGCGACGAGCTGCAGGGCATCGGCGTGCGGCTCATGCCCGCCGGGCAGGTCGCCGACGCCGTCGCGCAGCGTGTGCTGTAGGCACGCTCACGTGCACCGGACCGCCCCACGGCAGGCGGACGACGACGAGCAGCCGGCGGTACGGCCGGCGCAGGCATGCCGCAGCGACGAACAGGCCACGGCGGCGCAGTGCCGCGCGCGCGAGCAGCACCTCCGCGCGCGCGTCGTCGCCGAGCCGCGTGTCGTGCCCGAGCCGGCGCACGAACGCCAAGCCGTCGCGGAGCGGGTCGCCCGAAGCGGGTGCGCCCGTCGCGCGCGCGAACGCATCGAAGCGGGTGTCGAACACGTCGCCGAGATCGAGCGTCAGCGCCGGCCAGGCGCGCGCCACCGCGCGCGCCCGCTTGCGGCGCAGCGATCGCCCCGCCGCATCGGCCTGCGCGGCGGCGAACCCGGCGGGGTAGCCGTCGCCGCGCAGCAGCGCGTCGAGCAGCAGTGCCTGGCGCGCCGCGTAGCCGCTGCGGTCAATCCCGGACACGCTGCTCGCCTCCTCGGCGCGCCGCATCGGCGATCGCGCGGAGCTCCGCCGCGAGCTCGGCCTCCGGCGGGAAGTCGTCGTCGCGCTCGAGCAGCACGCCCGGCGCGTCGGTCATCGCGAACAGCGCCTCGACGAGTCGCAGCACCCCCGGCACGACCGGGTGGGCGTGGGTGTCGTGGTAGACGCCGTCGCGGAACGTCCCGCCACCCACGTGCACGTACGCGATCCGGTCCAGCGGGAAGCGCGCGAGCGACTCGAGCGCGTCGTAGCCGTGGTTGTGGGCGTTGGCGTAGACGTTGGAGAGGTCGAGCAGCAGCAGCGCGCCCGTGCGGTCGAGCAGCTCGCAGACGAACGTCGCCTCGTCCATCTCAGCACCGGGCCACTCGACGAGCGCCGCGACGTGCTCGAGCGCCAGCGGCACGGGCAGCGCGTCCTGCGCGATCGCGACGTTCTCGCCGAGGATCTCGAGCGCCTCCCGCGTGCGCGGGACCGGCAGCAGGTGGCCCGACTCGCGACCGCCGGCGCGGACGAACGCGATGTGCTCGCTCACGAGCGGGGCGCCCCCCAGCTCGGCCACCGCCGCCAGATGCGCTAGGCGGTCGGGGTCCGGGCGCTCCGCGCCGCCGAGCGACAGGCTCACGCCGTGCGGGACGACCTGCAGGCCGCGCATGCGCGCCGCCACGACGCCGCCGGGCAGTCCCGGCGCGCCGATCGACTCGGCGACGACCTCGATGAACCCGAGGCCGTCCGTGCGCGCGATCGCGGCGTCGAGCTGTGGGCGCCAGCCGGCGCCGTGTCCGAACCGCCGGGTCGTGGCGAGGCCGCGCATCATCCACCGCCGCCACAGCCGCCGCCGCAGCCGCCCCCGTGGCCGCCGCCACAGCCGGCGCCGTGGCCGCCGAACGCTCCACCGCCACAGCTGCCGCCGACGCTGCATGCGTAGTCGTTGCGATTCCAGTGCGCGACCTCCTCGCGCGGCACGTCCAGCGTCGACGCGAGCGCGGGATCCGCCAGCCACAGCGCGGCGCCGCCGAACAGCGCGACGGCCGTCGCGCTCTCGCCCGGCAGCGGTACCCGCCGCAGGTCCCTGCGGTCCTCACGCGTGGCGCGCACGATCTCGCGACCGCGTGCGGTCATCGTCGTGTGCCTGCGGATGAGCCACACCGTCGCGGCGACGATGCCGACGACCATGACGGTGAGATAGCCGACCTCCGCACCGTCCCGGAGCCCGGCGACGACGCGGGCGACACCGAGCAGCGCGAGGACCGCGCCGAAGAGCCACAGCCGTCGCAGTCGCCGCGCCGCGTCATCCTCCAGCAGCAGCCCGGCGGAGCGCAGCTCCGAGGCCAGTCGCTCGATCGGCTCGCTGTCGGCCAGCTCGAGCCGCAGCAGCTCGGTCGAGATGGCGGGCTCGCGGCGCACCGATTCGAACACCGCGCGCTCGAGGGGCTCGGCCTCCGGGTCGAGGCTTCCGGCGACGACGTGCGTGCGCGGCGCGATGCCCTCGGCCAGCACGCCGTCCTGGTGGAGCTTCGTGGCCGCCGTCGTGACCGCCAGCTGCGGGCCGCCGTTGAGCAGCGCCAGCTTGTAGAGGTCGATGTCCGGGGTGGGATCGGTGCTGCGCTGCGGAGCGCCCAGGATGCGCCGGCGCACCCGCCAGATCGTCGCCGACGCGACGGCGCACAGCCCGGCGTAGAACCACAAGAACTGCGGGTCGCTGATGCCCCACGTCGTTGCGATCCTGATCATGTCCCTCACCTCCGGCTCGTAGCGATGGATCTCGAGCTCGGAGCATCCGCGCCGCGGGCCGCGCCGGCTACGCGTCGCTGCCCGCCTCGCTGCGACGCCGTACCGGACCGATGCGCACCGCCACCGACGGTTCCCGACGTTGAACCGACGTAAAGCCGACGTTACGCCGGCACGCACGATGCGCTCGCGCACCCACGACCTCGCCGCGGAGCTGCGGGCCGTCATCCGCTGTGCGGGCCGCGACTCCGAGGCGCTCGAGGGCCGGCTGCCGGTGCTGTCGTCGCTGCACCAGGTCGCGACTGCCGGCGAGCTCGACGAGGCCGGCGCGTGCACGTCGTCCTGCACCGGCTCATCCCCGATCCTCGCGCTGGACCAGGAGGACCGCCTGGCGGCGGCGCGCGAGCCGGTCGCCGCGACGGCGGTCTCGGCGGCGCCACCGGCCGCGCTCATCGCCGACCCGGCCCTCAGCCCGCTCGCGCCGCCGCTGTGGACGCGCGCCGAGCAGGAGCACCAGCGCCGCCTCACGGCGATCCGCGGCGGGGTCTTCAGCGTCTCCAACCGGGAGGAGATGCTCGACCTGCTGCTGACGATGACGCAGGCGGCACGCCACAGCATCCATGCGGTCGACCGGACCGACCTCGAGCGCCGTTCTCGCCGTCGACGTAGTCGTCGCCGTCGAGGCCGAAGAGCTCGTCGTTGCCGGCGGCGCCGAAGATCGAGTCCTTGGCCGGCGTTCCGGTCAGCGCGTCGTCGCCCGGGGTGCGGCTATCGCGCCCAGGGCACCTCGACGGAGTCCTCCTGCGGCGCGTCGCGGGCGACGACGTACTCGGCGGCCTCGACGTCCGACGGATTCTCGAGCAGGTGCGTCTCGCGCGGCGGGACGTAGACGAGGTCGCCGGGCTCGAGGCTCAGGGCGTGCTCGAGGCCCTCGCCCCAGCGGACGTTCAGACGCCCGGAGAGCATGTACACGGCGGACTCGCACTCCGCGTGGTAGTGCGGCTGCGACTGCGCCTGCGGCGGCACGCGGAAGACGCCCATGTAGATGTTCGACGCACCGGTGGTGACCTGCGACACCTCGGCGCCGCCGACGACCCCGCGGGGCACGCGACGGTCGGCTCCGGGCTTGACGACCTGCATGCCGCCAAGGCTACTCCCAGATCCGATTGTCGGAAACCCTCAGAATCGCGATTCGACGCTCAGGGCGTGAATGTCATGTCGTCATGCCCGTGAACTGCCCGCCGGTGATGTTCAGCGTCTGGCCGTGGACGTAGTTCGACCACGGCGAGCAGAGGAAGAAGACGCCGCCCGCCGCCTCCTCCGGTGTGCCGGGGCGCCCGAGCGGGATG
>DASWQM010000110.1:0-3312 GCA_036403675.1 Solirubrobacteraceae bacterium
GAGACCACGACCGCGCCGCGATGGCGGTGGGCGAGTTCGGCGCGGGCGTCGTCGTCGAGCGCGTCGACCTTGTTCAGGACGAGCAGCCGCGGCGTGTCGCCGGCGCCGATCTCCTCGAGCACGTCCTCGACCGCGGCCAGCATCGCCATCCGCTCGTCCTCGGGCGCCGAGGCGTCGACGACGTGCAGGACGAGGTCTGCGATCGTCGTCTCCTCGAGCGTAGCGCCGAACGCGTCGACCAGCTGATGGGGCAGCTTGCGGATGAAGCCGACGGTGTCGGTGATGAGGTACGGCCGGCCGTCGAGGCGCATCGCGCGCGTGTTCGGGTCCAGCGTGTGGAACAGGCGATCGCGCACGCCGACCTGCGCGCCGGTGAGCGCGTTGAGGAGCGTCGACTTGCCCGCGTTGGTGTAGCCGGCCAGCGCGACCTGCGGCAGGTGGCCGCGCTCGCGCTCGGCGCGCATGACCGCGCGCGAGCCCTTCACCTCGCGCAGCTTGCGGCGCAGCGCGGAGATCCGGTCGCGCGCGAGGCGGCGGTCGGTCTCGAGCTGGGACTCGCCCGGGCCCCGGGTGCCGATGCCGCCCTCGCCGCGGCCGGCGCCGAGACGCTCGAGGTGCGTCCACAGGCCGCGCATGCGCGCGAGGTTGTACTCGAGCTGGGCGAGCTCGACCTGGAGCTTGCCCTCCGCGCTCTGCGCGTGCCCGGCGAAGATGTCGAGGATGATCGCGGTGCGGTCGATGACCGGCATCCCGAGCTGCTCCTCGAGGTTGCGCCCCTGGCGCGGCGACAGCTCGTCGTCGACCGCGACCAGGTTCGCGTCGGCGTGCTTGGCCGCCTCCTTGACCTCCTCGAGCTTGCCGGGGCCGACGTACGTGTTGGGGTGTGGCTGGTCGCGGTGCTGGACCGACTGACCGACCGTCGCGACGCCTGCGGTGCGCAGGAGCTCGCGAAGCTCGGAAAGGTCGTCGCCCTCCTGGAGCGCACCGATGGCGAACGCGCGCTGCTTCGCACGGCCGGTGGGCCGGCCGTCGGCGCTGCGCGATGGGGTTTCTCTTCCGTGTCTGCTTCGTTGCATGAGTTCCCTATCCATTCTAGAGCCCAAATGCACGATCCAAAGGCGCGTTTCGACGGTCGAACGCGCCCAAGCTCAGCGGCCGGCGATGACGCCGAACGCCGGGCGCGGACGGCCCGCGGCGTCGATGAGCGACGAGTCCCAGACGGCGTTCGGGCGCGCGCGGATGTCCCACGCGACGATCTCCGTCAGGTGCGCCGAGGCGACCTTCAGCGCGTGGCGCCACCAGGCGACCGCGTCGCCGGACACGCCGGCGGCGAGCACGGTGCCGCTGCGGTGACGCAGCACGTAGCCGGCCTCGGTGACGTAGAGCTTCGGGCGGCGGTGCGTGAGCTGCCGGGTCAGCTTCGATACCGGCACGGCGAGGTCGACGCCGGTGCCGTAGGCATGCCAGGCGACGTTGCCCACCTTCGTGCGCAGCTGCTTCGACGTGCTCCCGCAGCGCGTGAGCGTCGCCCGCAGCCAGCGCGTCGCGTTGTGCGGCGCGAACTCGCCGAAGAGGACGCGCTTGACGCCGGCGGCGCGGAGCTTGCCGTAGGCGGAGACGTACGCCTTCGCGTAGCCGCAGACCGAGACGCCGGCGGTGTCGGGCTCGTTGACGACCGAGACGCTGTAGACCGGCGCCCACCGCTTCGCGGCCGCGAGCGCCGTGGCGACGACGCCCTTCGTGCTGCGGTGGTTCTTCGTGCCGGTGCCGCCGATCACGAGCTGCGGCAGCTGCCCGACCGCGCGATGCGCCGCGATGTGCGCGTCGTAGCTCGAGAGCGGCTTGGCCGGGTCGATCACGACCCGCGACGCGACGGCGCGCAGCGGCGCCGACTGGGCCGCGGGATACAAGTGGCTGTCTCCGACGCCGAGGTCGTACTTCGCGGCCGACGCCATCGGGGCGGCGACGAGGAGCACGCCGGCGAGCACGGCGAGGTTGAGGACGAGAGCGCGCAGACGCGCGGGGGAACGCATGGGAGAGAGGTCCTTGGGGTGGGAACGGGGCTACGACGAGTGTCGGCACGCGCCCGACAGCTCTTGAGTGTTGAACGCGCGGGCGCGCCGAAGGTCACGCGGCCGTCAGAGCCACAGCTCGAACACGTGCTGCGGACCGGCGGAGCCCCCACGGTACAGCGCGCCGGAATCGGCGAAGCCGGCCCGCTGGTACGTGCGAATCGCGACCGGGTTGCGGACGTTGACGCTCAGCACGATGCGGCGCACGCCGGGCAGGCGCTCGGCGACGAAGTCCGGCAGCGCCTCGAGCGCGCGGGTGGCGATCCCGCGGCCCTGCGCGGCGGCGTCGACGAGGAACGCGCGCAGGAGGACGTCGCGACGCTCGGGGGCGAGCTCGCCCGCCGCCGGCCCGCGGTGCAGGACGAAGAACCCGACGGGATCGTCGCCTTCGAGGATCGCGACCGGCTCGCGCTCCGGGTCGGCCTCCGCGGCCGGAAGCGTTTCTGTCAGGCGGCCCGAGAAGCGCTCCTGCTCGGGCCGTGGCGCGAGCGCGAGGAGGCGCTCGCGCAGCTCGGGGCCGGCGGGCGCCAAGCGAACGTCCATGCGCCAGGACGGTATCGCTCAAACCTTGCCCACCGGACCCGGCGAGCGGGATAGGCTGGCGCCGGGGGAGGGGCTGGTCACCCGAGGGAGGGCTGGCATGGAGGACGGGATCCGGATCGGAGCGGCTGCGACAGCGCTCGGCGTGAGCATCGACACCCTGCGCCGCTGGGAGCGCAGCGGCCGCGTCACCTTCGAGCGCCGGGGCCAGCAGCGCTACCTCGCCCATGACGAGCTCGCGCGCCTCCTGCGCGAGCGTTCGGGCGCAAGCGCCGGCAGCCCGCGCAACCGGCTCACGGGTATCGTCCTCGCGGTGCGGCGCGACGGCGTCATGGCCCAGGTCGACATCGCCTGCGGGCCCAACCGCGTCGTGTCGGTCATGTCCCGCCAGGCGGCCGACGAGCTCGGCCTGAAGCCCGGCGACAGCGCGACCGCGGTGATCAAGGCGACGACGGTCGTCGTCGAGCGGACCTGAGAGCGCCTCCGAGCTATAGCGTGGGCGGCCGATGCCCACCCTGGAGGACCTCGAGCGCATCGCCCGGGGCGGCTCGCCGGCGCCGCTGACCGACGAGGACCGCGCCCGGATCGCCGCCGCGCGCGCGGTGGTCGACGATGCGCTGGCCTCGGCGAGCGTCGTCTACGGCGTCACCACCGGCATCGGCAACCTGGCCAGCGTCCGCATCGGCGCCGACGACGCCGC
>DASWQM010000111.1:0-2677 GCA_036403675.1 Solirubrobacteraceae bacterium
CGCGGGATGAACCCGCTCAGCGCGAGCAGCGCCGCCGGCCGGGGGCGCCCGCGACCGAGCGAGAGCGCGTACGACATGACGCAGCCCTGCGAGAAACCGCCGATGACGATGCGCTCGTACGGGAGCCCGTCGACGAACTCCGACAGCGCGTCGAGCGACGCCAGGAACATCTCGGCGGGCGGAGTCGGGATGCCGCCGAGCGCGTACCAGTGCGCGCCGCCGGGCGGCAGCGCCAGCGGACCGCGCGGTGTGTAGCCGTGCAGCCGCCGCTCGGGGTCGAGCGCGTCGAGCAGCGGGAACAGATCGTTTTCGTCGGCGCCGCGGCCGTGCAGGAGGACGAGCGCGCCCGCGGCCTCGCCGGCCGCCGGGCGCTCAAGCGCGCGCAGCACGCGGATTCGGCAGCGGCGTCAACATCGGCTCGACCTGCGCGCGAAGGTGCTCGAACGCGGGCGGCAGGATCAGCTTCTCGCCCAGGTGATCCAGGTCCTCGTCCGTCGAGAAGCCCGGCCCCTTCGTCGCGATCTCGTACAGCACGCCGCTCGGCTCACGGAAGTAGACCGAGCGGAACCAGAAGCGGTCGATGATCTCCGTCGGCCGGCCGCCGGCGGCGAGGACACGTTCACGCCACTCGTCCTGCTCGTCCATCTCCGACGACCAGGCGACATGATGCACCGTGCCCGCGCCGGGGATGCCCGGCTCCTCGGGCGCCTCCTCGTACTCGATCCACCCGCCGCGCGAAACGCCGCGCGTCGTCCAGCGGTTGCCGTCGCGCTCGAAGCCCAGCGAACCGAGGAAGTCAGCGGTGCGTGCCTCCACGTTCCGCGCGTATGCGCGCACGCCCTCGAAGCCCTGCAGCGCGAGCTCGCTCGGGATCTCCGGGTGGTCGGCGATCAGCGGCTGATCGGGAACCGTCGCGACGACGATGTCGTGCTGCAGCCCCTCGGGGTCGACGAACGGGACACTGCCCATCCGGTCGCGCCAGAAGTCGAGCGCCTCGTCGGAGCCGACGCGCCACACGACCGTGTGCACCATGCCGGCACCGGCCCGGCCCGGCTGCGCACCCGGATACTCGAAGAAGGTGATGTCGGCGCCCGGGCTGCCCTGCTCGTCGGCGTAGAACAAGTGGTAGACCGTCGGGTCGTCCTGATTGACCGTCTTCTTGACCATCCGCAGGCCCAGCCGGCCGACGTAGAAGTCGACGTTCTGCGGCGCGTCGCCGGTGATGTTGGTGACGTGGTGGATGCCGTCGAATCGCATGGAAATCGCCTCCGGTAGAAATACTTGAGCACTCAAATACTAGCACGGAGCGCCGCGGAACGCCCGCGTACGCCGAGCCGCCACTTCCAGTTCCCGGCGGCCGGGATGACGTGCTCGGCGAGGATCCCGGTCTGCGCGTCGACCTTCCAGCCCGCGAGCTCGACGACCTTTCGCAGGCCCCGCGGATTGAAGACGAACCACTCCCGCCCGTCGCGTCGGGCATCGAGCCGCGCCAGGGGCGACGGCAGGAGCGACAGGGGCAGCGAGACGGTGTCGAGCAGCAGCAGCTGCCCGCGACAGACGCGCCGCACCGCCTCGAGCGCGCCGATCGGGTCCGTGACCATCTGCAGGACGTACCCCATGAAGACGACGTCGAACTCGCCCTCGAGATCGAACACGCTCCGCACCTCGTAGCGGACGGAGGAGCCGCGTGCCGCCCTCGCCTCCTCGAAGTTCCGGCGCGACTTCTGCTGGAAAGAGGAGTCGACGTCGGTCGCGAGCACGTCGGCGGCGCCGCGGCGCTCCAGCTCGAACGCCCAGAACCCGTCCGCCGTGCCGACGTCGAGGCACCGCTTTCCGGCGAGATCCGGCCAGGGAATCTTCTCAGCGAGCGGACGCAGGTCCCAGGCGCCGGGGGTCGTCTCGCCGTTTAGTAACTCGATCACGTGCCACCAATCAGACATGCCTACCGATCAGTACCACGAACCGCCCGAGGAGCTCTCCGCCGAGATCCGCTCCTTCGTCCGCATGATCACCTCGCTGCAGGAGGAATGCGAAGCGATCGGCTGGTACGAGCAGCGGATGTCGGTCGAGAAGGACGAGCAGGCGCGCTCGATCATGGAGCATGCGCAGCGCGAGGAGTTCCTCCACTTCGCGATGTCGCTCGAATATCTGATCCGCCGCAAGGAGAAGTGGCGCATCGCGTTGCAGAACATCCTCTTCAAGGACGGCGACATCGTCGAGAACGCCGAGAAGGCCGAAGACCAGGTCGAGGACTAGAACACCAGGTCGGCGACCGCGGCGGGGTCGCACTCGCGCACGTGCAACTCCCACGCCGGCTGGTAGCGCTCCCGGTAGCGGCGGTCGACGTCGCGCTCACCGCGCGCCTTCGCGCGCGCGAGCCGCAGCTCGAACGGCGCGTCGAGCAGGATGGTGAAGTCCCACAGGTCGCGCAGCTCGGGGCGAAGCATGAACACCCCGTCCACGACCACGTCGCCCGCCGTGTCGGTCACCGTGCGTCGGAGCGAGTCGTAGTCGAACGCGCGGCGGTAGTAGCCGTCGACATCCGGCGGCCGTACCGGGAACAGGAAGTCGTCGGCGCAGATGCGCGCCGCACCGAAGTCCGCGGCGAGGCGGTCGGCGAGTGTCGTCTTGCCGGCGGCATCCGGGCCGTCGATCGCGACGACTACGCGACGGCGCC
>DASWQM010000112.1:0-3007 GCA_036403675.1 Solirubrobacteraceae bacterium
GCGCAGGGTTGAGCAGCCCGGGTCGCACATGAACCCGCACCGCCGTCCGCGGGCGAAGTGCGCCAAGATGCGCGCATGGGCTTTGACCAGTATCACGAGCCAGCGAGCGAGCTGCCGGATCAGACGCGGACCTCCGCGCGCCTTTGCGCTTCGCTGACCGAGGAGGCGGAGGCGATCGGCTGGTACGAGCAGCGCTTGGCGGTTGAGTCCGACCGCGAAGCGCGCGCGATCATGCGTGACGCGCAGGGCGAGGAGTTCAAGCACTTCTGCATGGCTCTCGAGTTCCTGCTGCGGCGCGATCCCCTGTGGCGCGAGATCGCCGAGGGGATCCTGTTCCAGGACGGCGACATCGTCGAGCATGGGGAGGAGGCCGAAGAGGAGGCCACCGAGGAAGCCGCGGCGCGGGGCACGCCCGTGGCGGGCAGCACATCGCTGGGCATCGGCAGCTTGAGAGGAGGCGCGTCATGAGCCATCTCCTGCGCGAGTTCGCACCGATCACAGAGCTGGGCTGGGGCCTCATCGACGACGAGGCGCGCGAGCGCCTGGCGCCCGCCCTTGCCGCGCGCAAGCTCGTCGACTTCGATGGGCCGCACGGCTGGGAGCACTCGGCCACGAACCTCGGGCGCACACAGGCACTCGCCGACGCGCCGGGCGACGGCTTGACCGCCGTGCAGCGCCGCGTGCTGCCGATCGTCGAGCTGCGTGCGCCGTTCGCGCTCTCGCGCGGCGTGCTGCGCGACGCCGACCGGGGGGCGGACGACGTCGACCTGGACGCGCTCGACGACGCCGCCCTGCTCATGGCGACCGCTGAGAACCGAGCCGTGTTCCACGGCTGGGAGGCGGCGGGCATCACTGGCATCGCGGAGGCCTCGACGCACGAGGCGATCGCGCTCGGCGACGACTGCGAGCGCTACCCGCGCCACGTGGCGCGGGCGGTCGAGGCGCTGCTCTCCGTCGGCGTCGCCGGCCCGTACGGGCTCGCGCTCGGGCGGGAGGCCTACACGCGTGTGCTCGAGACGACCGAGCACGGCGGCTACCCGCTGCTGGAGCACCTGCGCAAGATCATCGGGGGCCCGCTCGTCTGGGCACCCGGCGTGCAGGGAGCGGTCGTCGTGAGCCAGCGCGGCGGCGACTTCCTCTTCGACGCCGGCGAGGATCTCTCGATCGGCTACGACGACCACGACGCGGACACCGTCCAGCTCTACCTCGTGGAGAGCTTCAGCTTCCGGGTCGCCACGACCGAGGCAGCGGTCGCGCTCACGCCCTGAACGTCGACGCGGCCGAACAAGCGCGCGCCGTCGCCGACGGCGCGCGCGCCGGCATGCGGTGCGCAGACGAGACGCAGGATGAAACGGCAAGGTCCGACCCGTGAGAGCGCCTGTCGGCGCCGAAGCCTCACGAAGCGGCCGTGCCCAGCTCCGCCAGCCGCTGCTCGAGCAGGCGCCGCTCCGCCCCGTCGTGGACGAGCGCCAGCGCGCGGCTGTAAGCCTCGCGGGCGTCGGCGGTGCGACCGAGGCGGCGCAGCAGCTCGCCGCGCGTCGCGTGCAGGTAGTGGTACTCCTCGAGGCCGAGACGATCGACGATGCCCAGGCCGGCCTCAGGGCCGTCCGCCTCGGCGACCGCGACGGCCCTGCTCAACTCGACGACCGGTGAGTGGGTGAGGCGGCCGAGCTCGCCGTAGAGGGCGGCGATCTGGGACCAGTCGCGCGGCTCGTCGGCGTGCAGCGAGGCGATCGCGGCCTGCAGCACGTATGGACCGCGGCCGTGCAGCGCCAGGGCGCGGTCGAGCCGCGCGCGCCCGTCGGCGATCTGCGCCGCGTCCCAGAGCGACCGGTCCTGGTCGGCGAGCAGGACCAGGTCGCCATTGCGATAGCGCGCCGCGCGGCGGGCGTCGTGCAGCAGCATCATCGCCAGCAGGCCGTGCACCTCCGGCTCGTCGGGCATCAGCTCGGCGAGCGCGCGCCCGAGCCGCAGCGCCTCGGCCGCCAGCTCTCCGCGGCCACCGTAGCCCTCGTTGAAGATGAGGTAGACGAACGCGAGGACGGCGGCGAGCCGGTCGGGCAGCAGGTGGTCGGAGGGCACCCGAAAGGGGATCCCGGCAGCCTTGATCTTGCGCTTCGCCCGCACCAGCCGCTGCGCCATCGTCGCTTCCCCGACCAGGAACGCGCGGGCGATCTCGCCGGTCGTCAGGCCGCCGAGCGTCCGCAGCGTGAGAGCGACCTGCGCGTCGATGGCGAGCGCCGGATGACAGCAGGTGAACACGAGCTCCAGCCGCTCGTCAGGAAATGTCGTCGCGTCCATGACGTGCTCCGTGCCCTCCGGCACCTCGAGCAGGCGGGTCTTCACAGCCAGCGTGCGATCGCGGCGCAGGCGGTCGATCGCTCGGTTGCGCGCCGTCGTCACGAGCCAGCCGCGGGGGTTGCCGGGCGTCCCGTCGCGCGGCCAGCGCTCGGCGGCGATCGCGAAGGCCTCCTGCGCGGCGTCCTCGGCGAGATCGAAATCGCCGAGGAAGCCGATCAGTGCAGCGAGGACGTATCCCCACTGGTCGCGGAACGCCTGCTCGAGGACGGCTACCACCCTCCGATCGGACGCACCTCGATCGCACCGCCCATGCGGGCCGCGGGGATCTGCGAGGCCAGCTCGATCGCCGCGTCGAGGTCGTCGGCCTCGAACAGCAGGTAGCCGCCGATCGCCTCCTTGATCTCGACGAACGGGCCGTCGGTGATCAGCCTCTGGCCGTCCTGCACCTGCACCGTCGTCGCCGTCTCGGGCGGCTGCAGCTGCTGGCCCGCGGTGACGCCGGGGTTCTCGTTGATCGCCTTGTACGCGGCGTAGACCGCGCCCTTCTCCTCATCGGACAGGGCCTCCCACGCATCCGACCCCGGCAGCGGAGTGGACCCCTGATGGATCAGCAGCATGTACTTCATCGCGTCCTCCTTCTCGAATGGTCGCCGATAGGACGAACGGGCAGCGACGAAATCGACAGCGCCGCGCCGGAACGACGCGT
>DASWQM010000113.1:0-9522 GCA_036403675.1 Solirubrobacteraceae bacterium
CGCTCCTTGATCGCCAGCGGTCCGAGGAACGCCTTCTGCACGGTCACCTGCTGGTCGAGCACGAAGCCCACGAGCAGCGCGAGCGGATCGCTGGCGATGAGCGCGTTGGCCTCGTCGGAGTCGGTGAAGTGCAGGCGGTCGGGCACCGCGCCGATCGTATCCCCCCGGCGTCCTGGCGCGAGCTTAGGATCGGCTCATGACCGAGCTGCTCGTGGGAACCAAGAAGGGACTGTTCGTGCTCGAGGGGGAGCCGGGTGGCGAGTTCGATCTCACCGCCCGTGCGTTCGCGGGCGAGCCGGTCGAGTATGCGATGCGCGATCCCCGCACCGGCCGGCTTGTCGCGACGGCGACCAACGCGTTCTACGGACCGAAGATCTGGTACGCCGACGACGCGGCGGGAGAGTGGACCCAGGCGGAGGGGCTCGCGCTGCCCGATGGCGGCGAGAAGGCGCTCGAGCGCATCTGGGTCATCGCCGCCGGCGAGGGCGACGCACCGCTGTACGCCGGCGGCGACCCGGGCGTCCTCTTCGAGAGCCGCGACGGGGGCGCCAGCTGGGAGGTCAATCGCGCCCTGTGGGAACACCCGACTCGCCGCGACTGGCAGCCCGGCGGCGGTGGGCTGTGTCTGCATTCGATCGTGCCGTGGCCTGGCGAGCCCGACCGCCTCGCGGTCGCGGTCTCCGCCGCGGGGGTCTGGCTCACCGACGACGGCGGCCAGACGTGGCGCCAGGGCAACCGCGGCCTCGTGGCCGGCTATCTGCCGGAGGAGGCGCGCGACGGCGCCACCGCGCTCTGCGTGCACCACCTCGAACGCTCGCCCGCGCGGCCGGAGCGGATCTTCATGCAGTTCCACGGCGGCGTCTACCGCTCCGACGACGCCGGGGAGACGTGGAACGACATCGCCGCGGGGTTGCCGTCGGACTTCGGCTTCCCGCTTGCCGTCGACCCGGCCGACCCGGACAGCGCATTCGTCGTCCCGCTCAACGCGGACGTCGACCGGGTCACGCCCGAGGGCCGCGTGCGGGTCTATGAGACCCGCGACGCGGGCGCGAGCTGGACCGCCCGCGGCGACGGGCTGCCCCAGCGCAACGCCTACCTCACGGTCCTGCGGCAGGCGTTCGACTCACTCGGCGAGGGTCCGCAGCTCGAGCTGTACTTCGGCGCGACGTCCGGAGACGTCTTCGGGTCGGCCGACGCCGGCCAGAGCTGGTTCAGGGCCGCCACGAGCCTGCCGCCCGTCAGCAGCGTGGTCGCCGTGGGCTGACGCGGGCGCGGGAATCGTACGTACCGGCACGCCGGGGCGGCGAGCTGCTCGCCGGCGTGCACGAGAAGCACCGGCGCGCGCTGGACGGCGGCCTCGCCGGGCTCAGCGTCACCGGCGACCGCTGCGGCTCGACCTCGCCGACTGCGCTTCGCCGACGTCGTCGGCATGCGCGCCCTGCGCGGCGGGATCGGCCAGCAGCTGACGATCGTCGCGGCGTCCAACCAGGTGCGCCGGCTGATCGAACTGGTCGGCTGGGACACCGATCCGGACGTCGCACTCGCGCCCGTGCCTGCTTGAACAACGCCACGCGGTTGTACGATTGAGCACAGAAGGGTTCGCGGGCGGACCCTTGTCGTGCGTGGCCCACCCACGTCAGTCCGTCCCACGAATCGATTGAGGTAGGTCCCCGTGCCCGGTTGGACGAGGTTCATCATCCGCCACCGCTGGAAGGTCTTGGCGCTCTGGCTCGTGCTCCTGCTCGTCGGAGGATTCGCCGCGTCCCGCGTCGGCGACCTGTTGACCAACCGCTTCAGCGTCCCCGGCTCAGATGCCGAGCGCGGCCTCAACCTCGTCAAGGAGCGCTTCGCCGAGCGCGGCGACGGCGCCTTCTCGCTCGTCGTGAAGACGCAGCGGCCGGTCGCGGCGAGGCCGGCGGTGCGCCGCGAGATCCGGCGCGCCGCCAAGCGGGCGGCCGCCGCCGTGCCGGGGGCGCGGCGCGGTCCCGTCCAACTCGCCGCTCCCGACGTCGCCTACGTCCAGATCAACACGCCGCTGCAGAACGCGGACGCCGCCAAGCGGACCGGCGACATCCGCAGGGCGCTGCCGAAGATCGCCGGAGCCGAGACGTACCTCACCGGCTTTCCGGCGATCAACCACGACACGCAGAAGATCTACAGCAGGGACCTCACCAAGGGCGAGTCGATCGCGATCCCGATCGCGCTGCTCGTCCTCGCCTTCATGTTCGGGACGCTCGTCGCGATCGGCATCCCGTTCGCCTTCGCGCTCGTGACGATCCCGTCGACGCTCGGCGCGGTCTGGATCTTCGCCCACTTCATGGACATGGCGATCTACGTGACGAACATCGTCACGCTGATCGGCTTCGCGATCGCGGTCGACTACTCGATGCTCGTCGTCTTCCGCTTCCGCGAGGAGCTCGCGCACCACACGTCCGTCGACGAGGCGCTCGTCACGACGATGGGCACCGCCGGCCGCGCGACCCTGTTCTCGGGCGGGGTCGTCGCGATCGGCCTCGCGCTGCTCGTCTTCATGCCGGTGCCGTTCATGCGGTCGATGGGCATCGGCGGCCTGCTCGTCCCGCTGTTCTCGATCGCGGCCGCGGCGACGTTCCTGCCCGCGCTGCTGTCGATCACCGGCCGGCGGATCAACCGCCTGCGCGTCGTGCCCAAGCGGATCCTCGAGGCCCGTGCCGACGGCCGCCCGGGCTTCTGGACGCGTCTGTCGCACTCGATCATGCGCCGGCCGGTGCTCTACCTCGTGTGCTCCAGCGCGCTCATGCTGGGCCTCGCGGTGCCGGCGCTGGACCTCAAGCTCACCGGCGGCGACAACCGCGGGATCCCGCTGACGACCGAGGCGACGAAGGGCCTCGCGCTCCTGCAGCGCACGATCGGCCCGGGCGCGCTGGCACCGCACCAGATCGTCGTCGACACCGGAAAACGCCACGGCGCTCTGCTGCACTCGACGGTGAGGGCGCAGCGGCGCCTGATCGCGGCGCTGCGCGCCGATCCCGAGGTCAAGCGCCGGTTGATCCAGGCGCCGGCACTCCTGCCGTCGAACCGCGCCGGGCGCCGCCTCGCGCGGCGCGCGAACCTCCTCGACCGCGACGGGCGCGTCCTGCAGATCCGCGTCGCGGGGCGCGACGACGCGGGAACCCAGAAGGCGATCGATCTCGTGCGGCGCATCCGTGATCGCTACATCCCGGCGGCGCGGTTCCGCGACTCCTATGACGTCATCCTCACCGGCGCTCCGGCGTTCGGCGTGGACTTCAACGAGCGCTCCTACGGCGCGTTCCCCTGGCTCGTCCTCGCCGTCCTCGTGCTGTCCTACGTGCTGCTGCTGCGCGCGTTCCGCTCGCTGATCCTGCCGGCGAAGGCGGTCCTCATGAACCTCCTGTCGGTCGCGGCGACGTACGGCGTCCTCGTGCTGGTGTTCCAGCACGGAGGGCACGAGCTGCTCGGGCTCCAGGGCACACCGCAGATCGAGGGCTGGATCCCGATCTTCCTCTTCGCGGTCCTCTTCGGCCTGTCGATGGACTACGAGGTCTTCCTCCTGTCGCGGATGCGCGAGGAGTGGGACAAGACCCACGACAACGAGCTCTCGGTCGCGGGCGGCCTCGAGCACACCGGCCGCATCATCACGGCGGCGGCGATCATCATGATCGCCGCGTTCGCCGGCTTCACCGCGGGCTCGTTCGTCGCGCTGCAGGAGTTCGGCGTGGGGCTGTCGGCGGCCATCCTGCTCGACGCGACGATCGTGCGCGCGCTGCTCGTCCCATCCCTCATGAAGCTCCTCGGCGACTGGAACTGGTACCTCCCCGACGGGATCCGCAAGGTGCTGCGCCTCGCTCCCGGCCACCCGGCGACGCAGGCCGGCGGCGCGCGGCGGTAGGCGGGCGGGCTCAGGCGCAGAAGCGCCGCGCGAGCGCGACGTCACCGACGACCGGCGGCCGCGCGCCGACCGTCTCGGCCGCCGCGGCGCGCAGCAGCTCGACGACCGGTGCCGCCGGGTCGACCTCGAACGGCTCGCGCGGCGAGCAGGCCCGCCGCGCCGTCGATCAACCGGCGTGCGGGTTCTCGCCGACGAACGCGCTCAGCATGAGGATGTTCGCGACGGCGGACACGAGCCGCGGAAGCTCGATGTCGGCCTCCGGCACGATCCACCACGTGGCGCTCATCTGCTCGCCGTCCTCCAGCGCCGGGCCCAGCAGCTCGCCGTAGACCGAGATCAGGCACGGCAGCCGGTACCGGATGCTGCCCGCGCCGGGGGAGACATACTCGGTGCGCCGGCAGTCGACGGTCCAGCCCGCGACGTACTCCGGCGCGCGCAGCAGCGTGCTCGCGCTGATCGGGACGCGCTCGCGCGGCTGCTGCTCGATCCGGCGCAGGAACTCCTCGGCGATCTGGCCGGCCGTCAGCGACCTCGGCAGCTGCGCGTCCTCCGCCTTCTCGAGGTCGCTGCGGCTGCTGTCGCCGCTGAGCGCGATCGCGCGGTCGAGCCAGTGCGGCGGCAGCGGCGCGCGCGGCGCGCTGAGCGCGCGCGACAGCGCCTGCTGCCCGAGCTCCGCGCGGCAGGACTCGCACGTCGGCCCGGGCGTCGCGCGCACGGCGACCGTGTAGCGCCCGGCGGCGTCGGCGGAGATGCCGCTGGGCGTCGCGGGCAGCTCGTTGGCGTGGACGTCGCAGATCGGGGCGCCACAGCGGCTGCAGGTCCCGGCGGCCATCTCACCGCAGGCACAGAACCCCACGCTGCCGTTCGAGTAGCTCATGCGTGCCCACTCTATGCCCGCAGCGCGCCCGCGTCACGCGCGAGGCGACCTCTTTGTCGCTCGATGGACCACAAACGACGCCGGCACGGGGCGATCGCACCGAGCTCGCCGGAGAGTGCCGGACGTAGACTGCCGCGCGTGTACGCCGACGACCTGCTGGTCCCATGGTGGGAGCAGACCATGGGACTGCTGCCGCCGGTGGCGCTCTTCGATGCCCACACCCACATCGGCGTCGACGACCCCGACGGCTTCAAGTGCACGCCGGAGGAACTGCTGGCCGCGCTCGCCCCGACGGGCTCGCGCGCCGTCGTGTTCCCGATGCACGAGCCGGCCGGCTACCCGCCAGCCAACGATCGCGTCCTTGCGGCCGCGCGCGAGTCCGGCGGCGTGCTGGTGCCGTTCTGCCGCGTCGACCCGAGCGACGAGCCGGTCGCCGAGGTGCGCCGCTGCATCGACGCGGGCGCCCAGGGCGTGAAGCTGCACCCCCGCGCGGAGCGCTTCGGGATGCTCGACCCCGGCGTCCGCGAGATCGTCGAGCTCGCCGACAAGCTGCGGTTGCCGATCCTCGTCCACGCGGGCCGCGGGATCCCGGCGCTCGGTGCGCACGTGCTCGCGTACGCGACCGAGTTCCCGCATGCGCGCTTCATCCTCGCCCACGCCGGCGTGAGCGACCTGGCGTGGATCTGGCGCGACGTCCCCGCGCACCCGAACGTCTTCTTCGACACGGCCTGGTGGAGCGCGCCCGACCAGCTCGCGCTCTTCTCGCTCGTGCCGCCCGGGCAGATCCTCTGGGCGACCGACATCCCCTACGGGACGCCGCGCCAGGGTGCCGTGTCGACCTTCCGCAGCGCGCTGCAGGCGGGGTTGAGCCCAGAGCAGCTCGCGAGCGTCGCGTCAGGGCAGCTCGAGCGGATCATCGCGCGCGAGGACACGCTCGATCTCGGTCCCGCGCCGTCGCCGCAGGGCACCCGTCACGATCCGCTCCTGCTTCGCGCGAACTACTTCCTCACGTGCGCGATCGCGTCGGCGGTCGCCGGCGGCTCTCCGTTCGAGTACCTCGATCTCGCGCGTCTCGCCTGCAAGGTCGGTCACCATGCGCCGCAGGCGGCGCATTGCGCGGCGATCGTGGAGCTCATCGAGCTGGCACTCGCGCAGCCGCTCGGGCAGACGATGCACGAGCGCTTCAAGCACATCCACATCGTGGTCACGGCGGCCACGCTGGCGACGACGCCCGACGTGCCGGTGACGCCGGCTGAACACGGGTAGACCGTCGCTGTGACGCCTCTCGAAGCCGCTCGAACGGGGTCCCCCGTGCGCCGCTCCGACGGCGTCCGGTGCAACGACGGCGCGGCAATGTTCCAAGCCTCGGTAACCTGACGGTAGTGACTGGCGATTCGTCAGCCGAAATGACGGCCGAACCAGGCGGCCAGACGGCGACCCAATCCACGGACGAGAGCGGTGCCGCGTACGCGGAGGACGATTCGCGCGCCGACGCCGCGCCGTCCGAGAGCGCTGATCGCGTCACGTCCAACGGCAACGGCGAAGCGCACGCCCCGCCGGAGCCGCAGGGCGCCGAACCTGCTGCATCCGAGCCGGTCGCGGAGGAGCCGGTTGCGTCGGAGCAGCCGGTCGCGGAGGAGCCTGCTGCGTCGGTCGTGGAGCCGGGTGCTTCTGAGCAGCCGTCCGTCGCTGAGCCCGCTGCGTCCGAGCAGCCGACCTCCGACGCGCCCGCCGAGCAGCCGTCCGCCGACGCGCCCGCCGAGCAGCCGTCCGCCGACGCGCCGCCCGCGGTCACGCCCGACACGGAGCGTCCTGCCGTCGGCCCGAAGATCCTCGGCGTCGCCGAGCCGCCCAAGCCGCTTCCCACCGTCAAGGCGACGCTGCCCACGCGCAAGCGCCGGCGCCGGCCGTCCGCGGCCGAGCGTCATCGCCGCGCGTTCTTCTCGGCGCTGACCGAACTGCGCCGCGGCACCGCGTCGGCCGAGTCTCAGGCCGAGCCGCAGGCCGCCGACGCGCAGGCGCAGGACGCCCCGCCCGAGGCCCAGCCGGCCGCGGCAGAGGCCGAGGCCGAGGCGCAGCAGACCCATGCCCCCGCCGCACAGGCCGACCGCTCACCCGCCTCGCCCGCCCGCGTCACCGCCGCGATCGAGCGCGTGGGCGGCGCAGAGGTCATCAAGGAGGCGCTCAAGCCCAAGCAGGACGAGAAGGGCCAGCCCCTGAAGTGGGCCGCCGTCTGCGCGCAGGCGGCAGAGGGCCTGAAGCCCGGCGATCCCGTCTTCAACGCCTGGGTGCGGCTCGCCGCCACGCCGGTCCGTGAGGTCAAGGCCCAGCTTCCCCGTCCGCCCGAGCCCGAGCGCGCCGGTGGGCGGCCCGGCGAGGCTGGTACGCGCCGGCCCGGCGGCCAGCGCTCCGGCGGCCGCGGGGACCGGCCCCGGCGCGACGACCGGCAGAGCCGTCAGGAGTTGGCCTCGCATGCGCAGGACGGCACGCTGCGCAAGAGCATCCGCATCGTCACGGGCCATGACGAGGACCAGGAGCGTCGCGAGCGCGAGCGCCTGCGCAAGGAGCAGCGCGAGGCCAAGCGCCGCGCCGAGCGCGAGCGGCTCGCGCGCCTCGGCTACTGAGCGGCCGGATCGCGCCCACGCGCGGGCTGCGGCTAGCCTCCAGCGGATGCCGGGGAGGGAGCGCAACCTCGAGATCAAGGCGATCGACGCCGATCCGGAGGCGACGTTCGCGGCCGCCCTGCGGCTCGGTGCCGAGGACCACGGCATGCTGCGCCAGCGCGACACGTACTTCCACGCCGTCCAGGGGCGGCTGAAGCTCCGCGAGGCGCCGCCGCTGCCGGCTGAGCTCATCGCGTACGCGCGCGCCGAACTCGCCGGACCGAAGGTCACCCTCTACCGGATCGTGCCGGTGGCCGACCACGTCGCGCTCATCGACGCGCTGGCCGAGTCGCTCGGCGTGCGCGTCGTCGTCGTGAAGGTCCGGCGGCTGATGCAGTGGCGCAACGTCCGCATCCACCTCGACCGCGTCGCGGATCTCGGCGACTTCGTCGAGATCGAGGCGGTCGCGGCCTCGCCGGGCGGCCTGGAGGTCGAGCGCGACCGGGTCGAGGAGCTCTGCGCCGCGCTCGGGATCGGCGAGGAGCGGCTCGTCGCGCTTGGCTACGCTGATCTTCTCCTCGGGCGGGGACGAGCCGCCTGAGCCGAGCGGCGGCCACAAGAAGCTAACACTTCGTAAGCCCGTTTGGCTATAGTTGTGTGTGCAACGAACCAAGGAAATCTGCACACATGCCAAAGCTGTTGCTCATCCCCCTAGACGACATCGTCGTCTTCCCCACGATGGACATCAACCTCCCGGTCGACGCGTCCGGCGAGGATCGTGTGCTGCTCGTGCCCCGGCACGAGGGTCAGTACGCGAAGGTCGGCACGATCGCGAAGGTCACCGACACGATCCGCCTGCCCGGCGGCGCGCGTGGCGTGTCGCTCGAGAGCGAGGCGCGTGGCGTCATCGCCGGGGCCGCGGAGTCCGATGCGCAGGGCCGGCTTCGCGCAGAGGTCTCTGAGCACCCCGATACCAAGCCTGTCGACGGGCGCACCCGCGAGCTCGAACGTGAGTACCGCGCGGTCGTCGAGGAGATCCTCGCCGAGCGCGGCGCCGACGAGCGCGTCTCCGCGTTCCTGCGCTCCGTCTCCGACCCCGGGCCGCTGGCCGACACGGCCGGCTACAGCCCCGACCTGAGCTTCGAGCAGAAGGTCCGCCTCCTGGAGACCGTCGACGTCTCCGAGCGCCTCGCGCTCGCCGTCGAGCTCCAGCGCGAGCGCCTGACCGAGCTGCAGGTGCGCAACCGCATCCGCAACGACGTCGAGTCCGGCGCCCAGAAGGCCCAGCGCGAGTACTTCCTGCGCCAGCAGATGGAGTCGATCCGCAAGGAGCTGGGCGAGGACGAGGGCTCGATCACCGACGAGTACCGCACGAAGATCGCCGAGGCCGGCATGCCGGAAGCCGTGCGCGAGCAGGCCGAGCGCGAGCTCGACCGCCTGGAGCGCACCGGCGAGCAGAGCGGCGAGTCGTCGATGATCCGCACGTACCTGGACTGGCTCATCGCGGTCCCGTGGAGCAAGCACTCCGACGAGGTCCTCGATCCGGTCCACGCGCGTGAGGTGCTCGACGCCGACCACGCGGGCCTGGAGGACGTCAAGGACCGCATCACCGAGTACATCGCCGTGCGCAAGCTGCGCGAGGAGCGCGGCGTCGAGATGGACCGCAAGGCAGGCGCGATCCTGACCCTGATCGGGCCTCCGGGCACCGGCAAGACCTCGATCGGCGAGTCGATCGCCCGCGCGACCGGACGCGAGTTCGTCCGCATGTCGCTCGGCGGCGTCCGCGACGAGGCCGAGATCCGCGGCCACCGCCGCACGTACATCGGCGCCCTGCCGGGCCGGCTCGTCCGCGCCCTGCGTGACGCCGGGACGATGAACCCGGTCATCATGCTCGACGAGGTCGACAAGGTCGGCGCCGACTGGCGCGGCGATCCGTCGGCGGCGCTGCTCGAGGTCCTCGACCCCGCGCAGAACCACGCCTTCCGCGATCACTACCTCGACATCGAGATCGACCTCAGCCAGGTCCTGTTCATCGCCACGGCGAACGTCGCCGAGACGATCCCGGGCCCGCTGCTCGACCGCATGGAGGTCATCCGCTTCGACGGCTACACCGTCGCGGAGAAGACCGCCATCGCGCGTGACTACCTGTGGCC
>DASWQM010000114.1:0-25739 GCA_036403675.1 Solirubrobacteraceae bacterium
CAACACCGTCGACCCGTCGGGCATCAACGGGCAGTCGGTCTACAACGGCACCCCGGGCGTCGACCGCATCTTCGGCGGCAACGACAACGACACGTTCTGGGGTGGCGCCGGCAACGACGTCATCGAAGGCAACAACGGCGACGACGTGGCACTCGGCGGCGAGGGCAACGACATCATCACCGACCTCAACGGCGCGGACGTGCCGAAGGGCGGTCCCGGCAACGACGCGATCGACGCCGGGCCCGGGGACGACATCGTCCACGGCGGCGACGGCAGCGACTTCCTGAACGGAGGTGCCAACGACAACGAGACGTTCGCCGGTCCCGGCAACGACTTCATCATCGCCGGTCAGGGCGCGGACGCGGTCTTCGGCGACGGTGGCGACGACTGGATCCAGGGTGGCTCGGGGCAGGACCTGCTCCAGGGCGACCACGGGGCGCCGTTCTTCGACGACCCCGCGGCGATCAAGCCCGGTAACGACGTGTTCATCGGCCAGGTCGGCGAGAACGACTACGACACCGAGGGCGGCGACGACCTCATGTCGCAGAACGCGGCGGTCGACCGCAACGCGGGCGCCGGCGGCTTCGACTGGGCCTTCCACCAGTACGACACCGTCGGAGCCAACGACGACATGGCGATCAACAACTTCCTCCCCGGCAGCCCGCTGCCGATCGTGGTCAACCGCGATCGCTGGCAGGAGACCGAGGCGGATTCCGGCTCGCCGTTCGACGACATCATCAAGGGCGACAACGACGTTCCGAGCGCCGTCGGCGGTGCCGGGTTCACCGGCTGCGACGCCCTCGACCAGGCCGGCGTCGACCGCATCGGCGGCCTCGCCGCCCTGCTGCCGCCACTCGCCGGCAACGCGCAGACCGACGTCGCCTCCGGCGGCCCGATCTGCCCGCTGAGCGGACCGTTCTGGGGCGCGGGGAACATCCTCCTCGGCGGTGCCGGCAACGACACGATCGAGGGTCGCAGCGGTGACGACATCATCGACGGCGACAAGGCGCTGACCGTCCGGATCAGCGTCCGCACGAACCCGAACGATCCCGCGACCGAGGTCGGCAGCACCGACCTCATGGAGCACCAGTACAAGCGGGATGCCACGGGCAACCTCACCGGCCCCACGCTGCAGGCGGACGTGTTCGCCGGCAACGTCGACCCCGGCAACCTGGTCGTCGTCCGGGAGATCGTCAACCCGTCGCTGCTCCCGATCCCGTTCGTCGACACGGCCGTGTTCTCCGGCCCGCGGGCGAACTACACCATCACGCCGAACCTCAACACGACGAAGATGGTGGTCACGGACAACGTCGGCGCCGACGGCATCGACACCCTGTACGGCATCGAGAAGCTGCAGTTCTCGGACGGGATCGTCTCGATCGTCCCGTCGGGCTCGCTGTCGGCGACGTCGGTGGCCTTCGGGAACCAGACGACGAACACCACGAGCGCCGCGCGGACCGTGACGCTCACGAACGGCGGCCAGCAGCCGCTGGTGCTCACGGACGTCGCCATCGTCGGCACGAACGCGGCGGAGTTCACCCGGCCCGCCGGCGCGGCCGGCGGCACGTGCACCGGCACGACGACGCTCAACAACGGCCAGAGCTGCACGGTCAGCGTGACGTTCCGGCCGACGGCTGCGGGGGCGCGCTCGGCGACCCTGCGGATCACCGACAACAACGACAACGCGCCCGGCAGCTTCCAGGACGTGGCGTTGAGCGGCAACGGTGTCCTTCCGGCGCCGGTGGCGGGTGTGAACCCGGCATCCCTGACGTTCGCCGCCAGGAACACCGGGACGACGAGCGCCGCCCAGACGGTGACGCTGCTGAACACCGGCAACGCGCCGCTGACGCTCTCGAGCATCGCGCTCACGGGCGACTTCGCGCGGTCCGGCGGCAGCTGCCCGGCGGCGGGCACGGGCAGCGTGGCTGCCGGCGCCAGCTGCACCGTCGGCGTGACGTTCACGCCGACGGCGGGCGGCGCGCGCCCGGGCACGCTCGTGTTCACCGACAACTCGGGCAACGTGGCCGGCAGCACGCAGACCGTGACGCTCAGCGGGACGGGCATCGCTCCGGCGCCGGTCGCCGGTGTCGCCCCCGCGACGCTGGCGTTCGCGACGCGCGCCACCGCCACGACGAGCCCGGCGCAGACGGTGACGCTGTCGAACACCGGCAACAAGGTGCTCACGATCGCGAGCATCGGGTTCGTCGGCACCAACCCGGGTGACTTCGCTCGCTCGGGCGGCACCTGCCCGGCGGGTGCCGGCACCCTGGCCGCGGGCGCCAGCTGCACGATCGGCGTGACGTTCTCGCCGGCCGGCACGGGCGCGCGCACGGCGACCCTGCGGGTCACCGACGACTCGGGCAACACGGTGGGCAGCACGCAGAACGTGACGCTCAACGGCACCGGCCGCGCGCCGGCGCCCGCGATCGCCGTCACCCCGTCGCCGGTCGCCTTCGGCAACAACTCGCTGCTGCTCGGCGGCGCCGGGGTCACCCGGACGATCACCGTCACGAGCAACGGCGAGCTGCCGGTCGCCATCGGCGCCGTCACGATCACCGGACCGAACGCGAACAACTTCACGTTCACCGGCACGAACACCTGCGCGAACACCACGCGCGCAGTCAACGCGACGTGCACGATCACCGTGCGCTTCCGCGCCACCGGCGCCCTCGGGGCCAAGAACGCGACGCTGAACATCGCCAGCAACGCGCTCGGGGCACCGACGACGACCCCGATGACGGGCAACGCCACGCTGTAGCGCCCGTACACACGTCGGCTCCTGTCCCTGGGAGCAGATGAGCGGCCCGTCCCGGTGTCACCGGGACGGGCCGCAGTGCGTTGCGGGGTGGCGGGCCGGGCGACACCCGTCAAACCCGCGCCCTCGCAGCCGACCGTCGCCGCGGGTTTGCGACTAGGCTCCGACCCAGCCGACGTGACCAGCCCCACCTCCCCCGCCCCCGCGCCGCGCCGCTCGTGCCTCTCGGTACCGGGCTCGTCCGCGTCGATGCTCGCCAAGGCGCCGTCGCGAGGCGCCGACGAGATCGTCATCGACCTCGAGGACGCTGTCGCGATCTCGGCCAAGGACGAGGCGCGCGAGACCGTCGTCGCGGCGCTCGCCGAGCCGCAATGGCGCGACGTGCGGACGAGCGTGCGCGTCAACGCGCCGCGCACGCCGTGGTGCCATCTGGACATCATGGCGCTGGCGTCGCTGCCCGACGCGCCGGAGACGATCGTCGTGCCGAAGGTCGAGAGCCCCGACGACATGGCGTTCGTCGAGCGGCTGCTCGACGGCACCGAGGCCGCGGCCGAGCGGAGCACGCCGATCGGCGTGCAGGCGCTCATCGAGAACGCCGCGGGGGTCGCGCACGTCACGGCGATCGCCGGCTCCTCGCCGCGGCTCGTCACGCTCATCCTCGGCTACGCCGACCTCTCCGCCTCGCTGGGCCGCGCGCGCGGCGCCGGCGCCGACCTGGACTCCTGGCGCGCGATCCAGGACGCCGTGCTCGTCGCGGCGCGGACCCACGACATCGCGGCGATCGACGGGCCGTACCTCGGCGTGGAGGTCGACGAGGGCTTCCGGGCGGCGACCGAACGCGCGCGCGACATGGGCTTCGACGGCAAGTGGGCGATCCACCCGCGGCAGGTCGCCGCGCTCAACGAGCTGTTCACGCCGACCGACGACGAGATCAAGCAGGCACGCGCGGTCGTTGCCGCGCTCGAGGAAGCCGAGCGCGAGGGCGGCCGCGGCGCCGTCGCCGTCGACGGCCAGATGCTCGATGAGGCTGTTCGCATCGCCGCGCTGCGGGTTCTCGCGCGCGCGGCGTCGACGCGCTGACCCCTGATCAGCCCTCGTCGCGGGGCTCGTCGTCAGCCGGCGACGGGCCCCCGTGCCACAGCCCGCCGAGGCGGATGCGGCCCTGCCGGAACGAGGTCGACGGGACCTCCGGCCGCGCGGGAGCCGGGGGCGCCGGCGGCGGTGGCGCCTCGGCCTCGGGCTGCGCCGGCGTCTCGGCCTCGGGCTCCGCCGGCGGCTCGGGCTCCGCTGGCAGCTCCAGCTCCGCCGCCGGCCCGGCCGCCGGCGCGGGTTCGGGGTCGGGCGCCGGGGCCGGCGCGGCGTCCTCCGTGGCGGGCTCGCTGCGGAAGCGGATCGCGCCCTGGCGAAACGTCGTCGCCCGCGGGTGCGGCGGCTCGTCCGGATCGGCTGCGGGGGGCGGGGCGGCCGCCGGCGGCGCCTCGTCCACGGCGACCGCTGTGCCCGCGTCGTTCGCGCGCCGCGAGCCGCGCGCCATGAACCACACGCCTGCGAGCAGTCCGGCGCAGGCGACGATCGCAGTGAGAGCGTTGCCGAGCGCTGCCGGTACCAGCCAGTGCACCCGGAAAGTGTAGATCACTCCGAGGTGCTCGCGTCGTCGTAGACGTCGTTTGCCGCGCTCGACATGACCCGCTCGGCCATCTGCTGCTTGAGCAGATCCAGCCGCGCCTCCTCCTCCTCGCTGCGGCCGTCCTTGCGCGCGAGGTCGATGAACTCCTCGGTCACGTAGCCGTCGCGCAGGAGCAGCGTCACCGAGCGCCCGCCGTAGCCGACCTCGAAGACGAAGCGCTCGCGCGTGCGGCCGCGCTCGGGCCGCGCCAGCGAGGGATCCAGGACGAACCGGTCCTGCGTCACGGCCCGGGTGACGACCTCGAAGCCGTCCCGCGCACCCGGCCCGCCGAACGCCGTGCGAAGGGTGATCTCTCGCCGCTGCGGCGGCTCGTCCGGATCCAGCAGCGCGAAGGCGCGCTCCATGACCTTGAAGGCGTGCGCGACGCCGCCGGGAGACCCGGGGCCGTGGTACTTCATCATGTCCTCGAACGAGAAGTCGATCCGCTGGCGGCCGTCGAGGACGGTGATCGTGCTGGTCATGGGGCGACAGCCTGACAGGCGCCCGCCGCTCAGCCACCCGCCTCGGTGCCGTCCGCGTCGCAGCCGGGGTCCGCCGGGCGATCGATGAGGCCGTCGCCATCGTTGTCACGGCCGTCGCGGCACTCCGATATCCGCTGTGCGGCGCCCTCGGTGTTGCCCGCCGCGCAGCCAGGATCCGCGCTGTCGATGAGCCCGTCGCCGTTGTTGTCGCGGCCGTCGCTGCACTGCGACGTCGGCGGGGGCGGGGGCGGGGGCGGGGGCGGGGGCGCGGCGTTTGTGGTCGTCGTCGTGGTCGTCGACGGGGCGGCGGAGGCGGCTTCCATGCCGCCGTGCGCGCAGTCCGGATCCTGCGCCGCGTCGACGAGGCCGTCGCCGTCGTTGTCGCGGCCGTCGTGGCAGTCGGACAGCGGCGCCGGGCGGTTGTCGGGCTGCGCGGTCGAGGGCGCGCTCTCGAACGTCACCGTGACGTCTCGCGGCCGGTCCATGACGACCGAGCAGCGGTCCTTGCCGCTGCAGCTGTCCGACCAGCCCTCGAACTTCGAGTCCGTGTCGGCGTCCGGGGTCAGCGTCACGCGCGCGCCGATGGCGAACGCATGCTCACACGTATCGGTGCAGGTACTGCCGGGCGGATCGATGAGAACCCGGCCGCTGCCGGCGCCGTCGAGCTGGACCGTCAGCACGACACGCTTGGCATCCCCGCCGGTCGTGGATGCGGCTCCGGGGTTGTTGTCGATCCGGAGCCCGCCGGTCCCGGAGTCACCGCCGCCGCTGCCCAGCAGGAACCCGACGAGCGTCGCTGCGATGAGAATCGCCGCGCCGAGCGCGGCGATGAGCACGGTCGGTGGCGCTCCACCACCCCCGGGCCCTCCTCCGCCCTGGCGTGCACTGGAGGCAGGACCGGCGATGAAGTCGTTCATCGAGACCTCCCTCCACGACGCGATCTCTGGGCATGGCGACCCTTGCAGATCAGCGCCTGCGGGGCAACACCTCACCGCGACGCGACGGCGCCGCGGTGCTGCGCGTCGCCGGCGGAGCGGGATCGGCCTCCGCAGGCGCCGCGCCGCGCACATGCGGTCGCGCGAGCGCGAGGACGCCGCCGCACACACCGCACGGCCTTCCCGCGCGGATCATCGCGGGTGCCTCGGCACTCGACAGGACCGCACGACAGCGCTCGCAACGCATCATCGTCAGCGACTGCATAGCCATTTCGTGCCTCCCTCGATCCCCCGGTACGAGCGAAGTCCGCGGGCCCCGCGGTCAGCGCGCCGGGAGTCCCCAAGACCACGACGGGTGCCGCGCGCCGCCGTCGGCACCGGACCCGTCCACGCCAGTATGACGCGCTTGGCCGACGGCTTCCATGCCCAAGCCGCCCAAAATCCGGCTCGGGGAGGGATTCCCCCTCCCCGAGCCGGTCGGATGTCAGGCGTTGGCGAGCTCGCGCTCGGCCGCGTGCATGACGCTCGCACGTGCCTTGTGCGCGCGCTCGTACTCGCGGACGCGCCGCGCAAGGTCCTCGTCGGCGTCGCGCAGCCGCGCCACGATCTCCTCGGCGGTCATCTCGTCGTAGCCGGGCCACGGCTCGTTGCCGCGCAGCGCGGAGATGCGGTTGAGCACCGTCGCGCGCGCCTGGTGCGTGCGCTCGTACGCCTCCACCTTCGCCAGGTCGACCTGCGGGAGCGACGGCAGCTGCCGGACGATCTCGTCCGCCGTCAGCGAGTCGTAGTCGGGGATCGGCAGGTCCTCCGCCGAGGCCAGCGCGCCCTTCGCGAGACCCTCGGCCTCGGCGACGCCCGGCACCCTGCGTGCCTGTCGGCTGGTGCGCTTGGCGCCCGCGGCCGTCTTGCGGGCGGCGTCCTTCGCGGTCTCGGCGACCTCGCGGACCGCGCCGGCGGCCCCGGTCTCGTCGATGTCGTACGCCGGCTCGCCCTTGATCTCGGCACGCACGACGGCGTCGGTGAGCGCCGGGATCTCGCGCCGGATGCGGTCGAGCATCTTCTCCTCGTCGCCGCGTATCGAGACGGCGAGCTTGGCGGTGTCGTCGTCGCTGACGGCGTGCGCGAGCCGCTCGAGGGCGTCGTAGGTCGCGATCTCGCGCGCCTCGGCGGCACACGAGTCCTTGGCGTTCTTGAGCACCTTCTCCTCGCCGCCGGAGCCGCGGACGAGATCGAGCGGCGTCTTCGCCAGCGCCAGGGTCTGGCCGGCGAGGCTCTGGGCGGTCCCGGCCAGGGCCCGCAGCGGATTGCCGGCGACACCGAGGTCGCGTAGCCGCGCCTCGAGGCGCTTGGCGTGCTCGCGGGTCTGGCGCAGATGCGTTTCCAGGGCCGTGCGGTAGCGCCCGCGCGGCGTCATCGCGATCTGGGACTGCAGCTCGCGCACAAGCATGAGTTCCATGCTGCGCGCTTCGGTGATGTACTGCACGAGCTTCTGCTTGGAGCGACTCATCGCGTCGTCCTCCGTTCGTCGCTGGGGTCGTAGCGGGGCGCACGGATGCCCGGTCGTGCCGGGCGGCCGGCCGATCGCGGCGTGGCGCCTGCGACCGGCGTTCAATCTGGCCGTGCTTCCCCTCGCCTACCCCACGCCCGCGGTGGCGACGCGCCAACATCGCGTCTGTGACGCACCGCATTGAGGCAAATCGCCGGGTGGCGCCAGAACGAGACGGGGCCGGAGATCCGAAGGTCCCCGGCCCCGCTGTTCGCCGCGACTGACCAGGGGGCTGGTTGGTTGCGGCCTTTGCTCGGCACGACGTCTGAGGGCGTCACCGAGACTTCCACGAATCTAGATGGGCGCGCCGCGCGGCGGTAGAGCGATCCCGGCGCTCCTGAGGGGGTACTTCGTGCAGATGGCGGTGGTCCGTCGGAGGACCGGGAGCGAAGGCGCGCGCAGGCGGCGGCTCAGGCTGGGCCGAGCCGCAGGCGCTCGGAGTCATCCTCCCCGCGGAGGACGAACGGCATGACGTCGACCGGCCGATCGGCTCGCGGTGACGCGACCTGCCGGCGCGCCGTCGCCGCCGGTGCGCCGTCGACGGCAGGCGCGCCGCCGGCCGGCACCGTCGCCCGGATGTGCGTGCCGCGACCGGGCGCACTGTCGATCTCCAACGTGCCGCCGACCGACTCGACGCGCTCCGTGGATGCGGCGAGACCGAGGTGGCCGCTCTCGAGCGCGTCGCGGCGCCGCTCGGGCGAGAAGCCGCGGCCGTCGTCGCGACACGAGAGGACGATGTCGTCGCCCTTGCGGTCGACGGTGAGCGTCACCTCGCCGGCGTCGGCGTGGCGCAACGCGTTGATCAGCAGCTCGCGGCCGACCGAGAACAGCAGCTCGACGTCGCCGCCGTCGACGCCGGGTGCGACCCTGATGACCGCGCGCTCGCCGTCGGCGAGCGTCTGGCGCGAGGCGACGGTCTCGAGCGCGGCGGCGAGCCCCTCGCGCTCGAGCTGGTGGGGATGCAGGAGGAAGATCTGCCCGCGCAGCTGCGCGACGGCATCACCGAGCGCGGCCTGCGCCCGCTGGAGGTACACCGGGCGCCCGCGGCTGGCAGCCTTGAGGTCCTGCTGGACGCAGAGCAGGTCCTGCGCGAGCCCGTCGTGCAGGTCGTAGGAGAGCTGGCGCCGGGCCTGCGCCTCGGCCCGCAGCGACTGCGCCACGAGCTGGCGGCGGCTTTCGAGCAGCTCCTGGATACGCTCGGCGCGCCGCGTGAGGAAGAACGAGATGACGACCGCCAGCGCGCCGCGCCAGGCGAGGTCGAGGGCATGGACGGCGACGTAGTGGTCCGCGACGCTGCTGCCGAAGGTGTTGTGCAGCGTCGAGGCGACGACGAAGGAGACGACCGCCAGCGCGGCGATCGCCGCGGTCAGGCGCGGGCCGGCGAGGAACGCGACGACGAGCACCGGCATGCCAAGCGCGAAGCGGACGTCGGCGAGGGCGCCGCCCTCGGCGTAGATGAGCAGCGCGATGAGCAGCGTGTCCGCGACGGCGAAGGGCGCCAGGTGCAGCGTGCGGCGCGTGCGGAACGTGTAGATCAGCAGGATGACCGCATAGGCGGCGATCGCGACGAGCAGCGGGTGGGTGAACGGCAGGTCGGCGCTGCGGTGCGTGTGCTCGAGCGCCTCCGCCGGCAACAGCAGCGGCAGGAGGGCGACCCGGACGACTGCGGCGATCCGGGGGTGAGCGTTTCGTTCCTCCAGCCGCCGGAGGAAGCTCATCACGTCAGGAGGCCCTGCCGGAACGCGGCGGCGACCATCGAGGCACGGTCGGTGACCTCGAGCTTGCTGTAGACGCGGTGCAGGTGGGTCTTCACGGTGGTCGGTGCGATGCCGAGCGCCGTCGCGATCTCGGCGCTGCTGTAGCCGTCGGCGGTCAGCCGCATGACCTCGCGCTCGCGATGGCCGAGCTTCGCCTGCGGCGGCTCGCTGCGGCCGCGCAGGAAGCCCACGAGCGCTCCCGGCAGGGTCGGCGAGACGACGATCTCGCCGCCGACGGCGGCGACGATCGCGTCGCAGATCTCGTCGCGGTCGGTCTCCTTGGTGAGGTAGCCGGCGGCGCCGGTCGTCAGTGCGCCGTGGACCGACTCGCCGTCCTCGTAGGCCGAGAGGAAGATGACCCGCGTCTTCGAGCGGGTGCTGACGAGCTCCTCGAGCACCGCGAGCCCGTCGAGGTCGCGCATGCGCAGGTCCAGCAGCGCGGCGTCGGGCTGCAGCGTGCGGATCTTCTCCAGCGCCTCGGTGCCGCCCGCGCATGCCGCGACGAGCTCGAGGTCCTCGCGGTCCTCGATGACGTCGACCATGCCGGTGCGATAGAGCGGGTGGTCGTCGGCGACGACGACGGTGATCCGGTTGCCGGTTTGCATGGATGACATTTACCCGGGCATTTCGGTGCCGGTGCACCGCCAACCGTGCATGCGGCAGTGCGGAACCTCGCACTCATCGTACCTCCCGGACGACGCGCCCTGCGCAGGCACGGTCGCGGCCGCCCTACTCGCCGCCCGCTGACGGCTCCCAGCCGAGGATCTCGTGCTGACTGCGCTCGACCTCGGCGTAGGCGCGCCGCAGGTCGGCGCGCGCGGCGTCGAGGATCTCGGGAGGCGCGAGCTCGGGCTCCCAGCGGTTCTTGATCGGCTCGGTCGCGATGAGCGCCTCGAGCTCCTTGGACGCCGCCCGCAGACGCTCATGCGCGCGCCGCAGCCGCCGGCGCTCCTCGGCGGCGAGCTCGTCGGCCCCGCGCTCAGTCCCCACGTGCCCTCTTCCCTCGCTGGCGACTCATCCCGGCTCGTACCCTACGCGCCGCACGAGCGCCCGGGCGAGCGCCTCCGCGGAGCCCGGCGCGAAGTCCAGGAACAGCGACGGCTCGATGAGCTCGAGCTCGAGCACGGCCGGCTCGCCCGCGTCGCCGCGCAGCACGTCGACACGCGCGTAGAGCGGCTGCCCGAAGCGCTCGGCCACGTACTGCCACGTGCGGCCGGCGAGCGCGAGGACGTCCTCCGCGGCGTCGCGGCGGCGCATGTCCTCGGCACGGTAGAGGCCGTCGGGGGGCCGCCGGTCGAGTGCCAGCAGCGGGCCCTTGCGCATGCAGTGCTCGACGCGGCCGTCGATGAAGACGACCGCGGTCTCGGCCTCGCCGTCGACGCTGTCGTAGTAGGGCTGGACGAGCACGTCGCGGCCGCGGGCGTGCAGCGCGCGGACGTGCGCCTCGGCGGCGCGATGGCGCTCGCCGTCGTACACGGCCGTGTCGCGGGCGCCGGCGGAGACCGTCGGCTTGACCACGTAGCGACCGGGTGGTGGCCGCAAGCTCGCGCCCGGCGGGAGGTGCTCTCCGGCGACGACCGCGATGCCCGCGCGCTCGAGGTCGAAGAGGTAGCGCTTGTCGGCGTTCCAGGCGATGAGGTCGGCCGCGTTGTGCAACCGAGGGCCGACGGTGCGCGTCCAGCGCAGGAAGTCGTCGAGCGCCCACGTGTAGTCCCAGGTGGAGCGCACGACGACGGCGTCATAGGCCTCCCAGTCGGCGGCCGGGCGCCCGTTCCAGGGGACGGCGGTCGCCGCGACGCCCTCGGCGCGCAGGGCGGCGAGCAGGAGGCGGTTCTCGGCGTCGAGCCCGGGATGCTCGGCGCACGTGGCGATCGCGACGCGCATGCCGGCAGCGTAGACGCGGGCGGTCAGGCGCCGGCGCGCATCGCGATCGCCTGCAGCACGCCCTCGGCGATCCGCCGCGGCCGCGCGCCGACGCCGGCGACCGCCGACGGCTCGCCGCGGGGGTCGACCTCGAGGACCTTCGTGCCGGCGTCGACGGGCGCCCCGTCGTGCGTGAGCCCGCGCAGGATGCCGTCCAGCGGCGCGGCGAGCGGCGCGTCGCCGATCGTGGCCACGACGTCGCCGGCGCGGACGCGGTCGCCGATCGCAGCTCGCGTGCGCAGCACGCCCGCGGCGGGCGCGTAGACGAAGCGGTCGCGGCCGTGCCCGTGGAAGCTGCGCGGCTCGCCCGCCAGCGCGCGCGTGGGACCGGCCGTCACGACGGCGCCGAGCGTGTCGCCCGACTGCGTCTCGATCGCGATGTGCGTCGTCTCGCCCGCGACGAAGTTCGGCCCCAGGCCGATCGTCAGCGGGGCGAGCTCGCGCTGGGGCTCGGGCTGCTCGCGCTTGCGCATCCGCGCGTCGACGAGGACGTCCGGCCGGACGGCGGCGAGCACGCGCTCGAGCGGCGCCGTCGTGACGCAGACCGCGTCGCGCGCGCCGACCGCCTGCGCGAGCAGGGCGAGGTCGTCGACGCGCCGCGCGCGCACGCCGTCGAGCGTGCAGGCGCCGTCGAAGACGGCGTCGGCGAACGCCATCCCGCGGCGCGGGGCCGCGGGCGCGGCGACGTCGTGGACGAGGACGCCGTGGCCGCTGCGCAGGAGCAGGTGGGCGACCGCGGAGCCGACGTCGCCGCTGCCGCGGACGAGGACGACCGGGCGCGCGTCTGCCTGCCCCATGCGTTCAGTTGACGAATTCGATGTCGACGGCCTCGCCCGCGCGCAGCACCTCGCGGTCGTCGGGCACGAGCGCGAGCGCCGGGAGGCCGAGCATCGAGGTCAGGATGTGCGAGCGCTGGTCGCCGTTGGGCGTGACGTGCCAGCCGTCGTCGCGCATCTCGGCCGAGCAGCGGATGACCGACGTGCGCCCGATCGTCCCGGGCAGGTCGACCGCGGCGACGCCCCGCGCGGTCTGCAGGTTCTGGCTGCGGCCGAGCAGCGCGTAGAGCGCGGGCATGACGAGCACGCGGAAGGCCGTGAGCGCCGAGGCGGGATTGCCGGGCAGGGCGAAGACGAGCGTGCCTTCGGTGGCAATGTAGAAGCAGACCTGGCCGCCGGGCTTGAGGCTCACGCGACAGAAGACCTGGCGCGCGCCGAGGCTCTCGAGTGCGGGCCGGACGTGGTCGTGCGGTCCGACGGAGACGCCGCCGATCGTCGCGACGACGTCGGCGCCGCGCAGCGCCTCGTCGAGCGCCGCGACCGTCGCGGCGCGATCGTCGCCCACGCGCAGGTTCGCGACGACCTCCGCGCCGGCCGCCCGTGCGGCCGCCGTGAGGGCCGGCCGGTTGGCGTCGCGGATCTCGCCGGGGCGCAGCTCGCGTCCCGGCTCGACGAGCTCGTCGCCGGTGCTGACGAGCGCCACGCGCGGGCGCCGCACGACCGCTGGGCGCGCGATGTTCACCGCCGCCAGCCCGCCGATCTCGGCGGCGCCGAGCAGGGTCCCCGCCTGCAGGATCGTCGCGCCGGCGGGGATGTCCTCGCCCGCGTAGCGGACGTCGTTGCCCGGGCCCACGGCCTCCAGTACGACGACCTCGTCGTCGCCGGACTCGGTGATCTCCTGGCGCACGACGGCGTCGGCGCCCGCCGGCATCTGCGCGCCGGTCGAGACGCGAATCGCCGTGCCGGGCTCGACGGCGGCGTCGGCCAGCGCGCCCGCGCGTGCCTCGCCGATGACGCGCAGGCGCGCCGGCGGCTCGCGCGTGTCGGCGGCCAGGACCGCGAAGCCGTCCATCGCCGAGGAGGAGAACGGCGGGAGGTCGTCGGGCGCGACGGCGTCCTCGGCGAGGACGCGCTGCAGCGCGTCCTCGAGGGGGACCTCCTCGGCCTCCAGGCGTGTCGCGTGCTCGAGCACCGCGCGCCGCGCGTCTTCGATCGAGATGCGCTGCGACGGGCTCATGAAAGGGACGCTAGCGCACGGTCTCGCGTCTCAGCGCGCCGGGACCGCGGACGCTCGCGCTCGCGGCTCGTAGACTCGTGGAGAGCGATGATCGTCTACCACGGGACCACCATCGACTGCCTCGAAGGCATCCGCCGCGAGGGGCTGCGGCCCGGCACGTACGTCGCGCCGAGCGCGGACCTCGCGCGCAGCTACGCGCTGGATCGGGCGTTGACGCTCGGCGCGGACGGCTGCGTGCTGTTCGAGCTCGACGTACCCGACGCCTCCGTCGTCGAGGTCGAGAGCTGGTGGTGGACCGGCACCCAGCTCCTCCTGCCGCTCGGTTGCTCGCCGGAGTGCATCCTCTCCGTCGACGACTCCGACCCGCGCGACGCGCAGGCCGGCTGAGGGCTCAGGCGGCGCGGCGCAGCGACGGGCTGCCGGCGATCTCGCGCGAGACGATCGTGACCGTCGGGTCGCCGATGCAGACGCGCCAGAAGTGCGAGGCGTTCAGCGCCCGCCGGAACTCGCTGCGGACGAGCGCGAGCGCGTGCTGCTCGGTCGCGCTGCCGTCGCGCTCGACGACGTCGAGCGTGAGGGCGTAGCACGCGACGCCGTCCTGCGGCACGGTCCGCGACCGGACGGCGATCACCGGGTCGTCCGCGCCGAGCGCGATGAAGTGCGAGGCGTTGAGCGCGAACGCGAACTCGCTGCGCAGGAGCGCGATCGCCTCGCGGTCGCCGAGCTCGGGCCGGCGCTCGAGCAGGTCGAGCTCGATCTCGTAGCGCGTGACGGTGGAGTGCATGAATCGTCCTCGGAAAGTCGGTTGGTCGGGCTGTGCGAGCGGTATCGGCAGCCGGCCCGCGGAACTCAAACGCGCCGGCGCTTGACAGCGGCGCGCCGCATCGCCACGATCGCGGCGTGCCGATCTACGACTACGCCTGCGTCACCTGCCACGAGCGCTTCGACGAGCTGCAGCGCTTCGATGCCCCACCGCCTCCGTGCCCGGCCTGTGGTGCCGAGGACACCCAGCGCCTGCTGTCACCGTTCCTGGTGCCCAACTCGCCGGCCGGCCAGCGTAGCTTCGTGCGCAGCATGCCGTCCTCGCACGACCTTGGCTGCTGCGGTGGCGGCGGCTGCGGCACCCACGCCGGCTGAGCTCGAGACCGACGCGCGCGCCGTCGCGGCCGCGCGCCTGCTGGTCGCCGACCGCGAGCGCGATCTCGGCGACCTCCACGACGACACGGTCGCGGCCGTGGGCGAGCTCGCGCGTGCGCAGGTGGGCGCCGGGCGCGCGAGCGAGGGCGCTGAGCTCGTGCGCGACCGCGTGGCACGCGCGAGCAGGCGACTCGGCGACGAGAGCGCCGTCACGGGTCGCCTGCGCCTCCTGCTCGCCGACGTCCTGCGCCGCGGCGGCGCTCCGGAGGCCGAGCAGCTCGCCTGCTTGACCGAGGCCATCACGGCGCTGTCGGCATCCGTCGGCCCGTCGGACCCCGAGACGACGGCGGCCTTCGCGCAGCTTGCGATCGTCGCGCTCGAGGCGCAGGCGGTCGAGGTCGCGGTCACCGCCGGGATGCAGGCGCTCGGCGGGTTGCAGACGCGCGGGGAGGGCGAGACGGCGGCGGCCGGCGGCGTCTACGCGACGCTCGCGATGGCCGCGGCCGCCCGGCGCTCGCCGGCGGCGATGGGAGCGGCCGAGCGCGCGCACCGGCTCACCGCGACCGCGGACGCCGCCGACGCGGACCGCCGCCGCGCGCTCGCGGCCTGGCGCGGGCTCGGCATGCCGCGCCGCCACGAGGTGACCGACGAGCTGTCGGTCGTCGCCTTCGGCGCGCCGCCGTCGCTCGTCGTCGAGCTGACACACGTCGCCGCCGACGGCGCCGTCGACCAGCACGACCACGGGCTGCGCCCGGACGCGGCGCGCGCCTTCCGCGCGGCGATCGCGACGGCGCCGTTCGCGTGGCGCGCGTCGGCCGGCGGCTTCGAGGTCGTCAGCCGCTCCGGTGGGGCGGCGGCGGTGCGCTTCGAGGCGACGAGCGCGGACGAGCGCGCCGTCGAGGTGGCGCTTGACGCGGATGCGCTGCAGCGGTTGCGCGAGGCGGTCCGCGACGCCCTGTCGGGCGGCGGCGTCGCGCGCCGGCCCGCGCGCAACGATCCCTGCCCGTGCGGATCGGGCGCGAAGTACAAGCGCTGTTGCGGGCGCTGACGCGCCTGCAACCATGGGCACGTGATCGACGTCACCCACTTCACCGATCCCGGCTGCCCGTGGGCGTACTCCGCCTCCCCCGCGCACGCGGCGCTGCGCTGGCGCTACGGCGACGGCCTGCGCTGGACGCTCGTCACGATCGGGCTCGCCGAGGACGCCGCGCGCTACGAGCGCGACGGCTACACCCCGATGCGCTTGGCGCTCGCCTACGCCGCGTTCCGCCGCTTCGGCATGCCGTTCGAGATCACGCCGAAGCGACGCGTCAGCGCTACGTCGCCGGCCTGCCGGGCGATCGTGGCGACGCGCCTTGATGCGCCCGAGCACGAGGACGCGGCGCTGCGCGCGCTGCAGTTCGCGCAGTTCACGACGACTGCGGTCCTCGACGAGCCCGAGACGCTGCGGACCGCCCTCGCCGGCGTCCGCGGCCTCGACGCGGACACGATCGTCGCGCGGATCGACGACGCCGACGTCCGTGAGGCGTACGAGGCCGACCGCGCCCGCGCGCGCACCGCCGCCGGCTCGCCGACCGAGGCCCAGGGACGCGCGGCGAACACCGACGGCGCGGTGCGCTACACCGCGCCGTCGCTCATCTTCGACAGCGGCGACGGGCGCAGCCTCGAGGTCGGGGGCTTTCAGCCGTTCGAGGCCTATGACGTCGCCGTCGCCAACCTCGAACCGGCGCTGGACCGCCGTCCCCCGCCCGGCGATCCGGTCGAGGTGCTGGCGGCCTTCGGCTATCCGCTGGCGACCACGGAGGTTTCCGCCGTCATGGCCGAGCACCTGCAGGCGCCGGATCACGCCGGGACGGAGGCCGCGCTGATCGCGGCCGTCGGCGACGGCAGGGCGATCCGGCGGCCGGCCGGCGACGGGTCGCTGTGGGCCGTAGCCTGAGGTCGCGGACTAGCCACCCGCCTCGTCCGTCGGCACCGAGCCGATGATGTGCTCGTGGCGCGGGCGCGGCATGCTCGCTTGGCGGCCCCTGACCGACTTCCAGATCGACTCGTTCAGCGCGATCTCCGGCGTGGCGTCGGCCTTCGAGAGGTCCCAGCGTGCCGCCTGCGCCGCCAGCGGCGCGGTGGGACCGTTCGTCGGGTAGCCGGGGTCGCCGAACGGCACGACCGTCGGGTTGCGCAGGTCGTAGGGCCGCAGGTCCGGGCGTGTCCCGAAGTCCGCCCACATCCGCGTCGCGCGCCCGTCGACGATCGTCATCGGCTGCAGCCCGAGCAGGTCCTCCATCGTCGCGACCATCGACGCCGTGTCGTAGTGCGTCGAGTCGACGGTGGAGCGCCGCGTCCACGGGCTGACGACGAGCGCGAGCGTGCGGTGGGCGTCGACGTGGTCGGGGCCGTTCTGCGCGTCGTCCTCGGTGACGAAGATGGCCGTGCTGCGCCAGTACGTCGAGTGCGACACGACGTCGACGAGGCGACCCAGCGCGACGTCGTTGTCGGCGACGTAGGACGCCGGCGTCGCGGAGCCGGCGCGGGTGCCGTTGGTGTGGTCGTTGGGCAGGCGCACGAACGACAGCGCCGGCAGGTTGCCGTCCTGCTCCTGGGCGCGGAACTCGCGCTCCCACTCGGGCTCGCGCAGCGTGTGGTCCGGACAGGCGGTCGAGTAGCCGGGGTAGCTCGTGTCGACGTGGCCGGGGAAGCGCGTGACGTCGAGGTGGGTGGTGTGCGAGACGTTGCCCGGTCCGGCGCTCGTCGGCGTGCAGTCGGTCTGCGTGTACTCGCCGTAGCTGCGGTACGACACGCCGTTGCGGAAGGCGTTGTCCCAGAGGTAGCCGCCGATCTGGGCGGACGCCGAGCGCGGGACGTCCGGCGCGCCGCGCAGCGGCTCGGTGGCGAACAGCTGACCGAGCGGGACGTCCTCGAAGTCGTAGGCGCGCTGGCGGCTGCGCGGGCTCGGCGAGTAGTTGATCGGCCAGGTCTTGTCGACGTAGTCGGTCGCGCCCGCCTGCGTGATCCAGTTGTGCCCGTCGGCCGACACCTCGGCGTCGGCATAGAAGTTGTCGAACAGGCCGAAGCGGCGCGCGAGCGCGCGCGCGTTGGGCGCGCTGTCGTCCTTGAAGAGCGTCAGCGACGGGTCGCCGTTGCCGCCGGGCAGGTCGCCGAAGACCTGGTCGTACGTGCGGTTCTCGCGGATGACGTAGATGACGTGCTTGATCGCGTCCAGCGCGTGCGGCGCGCGGCGCGCGCGCGGCCACGCCTGGTTGTCGCGGCGCACCTGCCGGGTCAGGCGCGCCAGCTCGCCGTGCCCGGGCACGTCGACGATCTGCACCGAGCCCTTGATCATCGAGCCCGAGTACTGCGTGTCGGGATCGACGACCGCGCAGGCGGCCACGCGCGACGGCGGCTGCAGCCGGCCGCACGGGTTCGGCCCGGCACCGGAGGCGTTCGTGTTCGTGACGACGAGCCGCCTGCCGTCCGGCGTCGCCGCGACGGCCGCCGGATACCAGGCCGTCGGGATGAAGCCCTCGACGGCGCGCTTGGACAGGTCCACGACGGCGACCGCGTTCTCGCCCGCCTCGGCGACGTACAGCGTCTCTCCGTCGGGCGAGACCGCCAGGCCGTCCGGGATCGCGCCCTTCGGACCGCCGTGGACGAGCGCGACGTCGATCGTCGCGGCGAGCCCATCGGTCTTCGTGTCGATGACCGAGACGGTGTCGGAGTTCGCGTTGGCGGTGTAGACCTCGCCGCGCGCGTCGTTGGCGGCGATCGCGCTCGGATGATCGGCCTGGTCGGGATTGTCGGGCGCAGACAGGAGGATGTCCGCCGTCTTGGACTCCGTGGCCGTGTCGATGACCGAGACCGAGCGGCCGAGCCAGTTCGTGACGTACGCCTTCTTGGCGCCGTCGGCGAACGTCACGCCGAGCGGCGCGAGCGCCTGGCCGAGGTCGATCGTCTTCGTGACCGCGCGGCTGCTCGGGTCGATGACCGAGACCGTGTGGCCGGGCGGGTTGCCGGCTGTGTTGCCGGCGAGCGCCCCAAGGTTGCCCGCGGCGTAGAGCCGCGCGCCGTTGGGTGTCTCGCCGTAGGCGAGGCCGGCGGGGAAGAACGCGCCCGCGGCCTGGTTGAGCCCGATCGCGGGCTCGGACTCGGTGACGCTGCCGCCGTCGACGTTCAGCACGTGGATGACCTGCTGGCCGCCGCCGGAGACCCACGCGCGCTTGCCGTCGGGCGCCCATGCGACGCCGAAGAACGCTGCTTCGCCGTTCGTCGCGTCGTAGGGGACGAAGCTCGTGCGCCGCCCGGCGCCGAGGTCGAAGAGGTCGGCGGAGTCGATCTTCGCGGCACCGCTGCTCGCGGCGAGCAGGCGCCCGCCGTCGGGCGAGAGGGCGGCGCCGAGCGGCCCCTGGAAGCCCTGCTCAACCTGCGAGATGGCGATCTCGCCGCCCGCCGGGTCGACGCGCCAGCCGGCCGGTGTGACAGGGGCTGCCGCGCCCGCCGGGGCCCCGCCTGCTGCGACGAACGAGAGGGCGAGCGCGGCGGCGCTCAGGCGCGTCGGCCAGGACATGCGGACCTCCGGTGGACGGTGAGCGCGGGAGGCTAGGCGCCGTGCAGCCAGCCGATGTTGCACCGCTGTCGCGGCCGCGTGAACTTCCTGTTGAGGAACGTTTGGCGCGTGGCTCCACGGGGAAGCACCCGCCGTCCGCAGCCGCGCCCCGCCGGCCGCCATCGCCGTAGGCCCTGGCGATGGCGGCCGTTGCGCACCTGACGCGTGCACCCCCCAACCGACGGCAGTGTACGCCGCGGCCGCCGGTCGTGACGTCCGCTACGCGATGGATCTTCAGGCTACGAGGGTGTCGTAGAGCAGGAAGACGTTCAACGAGATGATGACCGCTGCGATGACGCTCGCCGCGATCGTCGTGACGCGGTGGTTGACGAGGCTGCCCATGAGGTCCCGGCGGCGCGTGAAGAGGACGAGCGGCACGAGCGCGAACGGAATGCCGAACGACAGCACGACCTGCGAGATGACAAGCGTCTCGGTCGTCGGGAGGCCGAGCGCGAGCACGACGAGCGCCGGCGTCATCGTCACGAGCCGGCGGACGAACACGGGGATCCTGCGGCGGACGAAGCCCTGCATGACGATCTGGCCGGCGTAGGTTCCGACGCTCGAAGAGGACAGCCCCGACGCGAGCAGTGCGACCGCGAACGCGAGCGCCGCGCCACCGCCCACGAGCGTCGACAGTCCGTGGTGCGCGGCCTCGATCGAGTCCACGTTCGTGTGGCCCGTGCGGTTGAAGATCGCCACCGCGACGCAGAGCATCGCGAGGTTGATGACGCCGGCCGTCCCGAGCCCGAGCCCGCAATCGAGGCGGACGTAGCGCAGCAGCTCGCGCCGCTCGCCGTCGTCGGACGCTTGGACGCGCCGCTGCGTGAGCGCCGAGTGCAGGTAGACGACGTGCGGCATGACCGTCGCGCCGATGATCCCCATCGCGAGCAGGAGCGACCGTGAGCCGTCCAGGTGCGGCACGAGCCCGCCCGCGATGCCCGCTGCCGAGTGGTGGCCGACGGCGACGAAGTCGTAGAGGAAGCCGAGCGCGACGAGGCCGAGCAGGCCGGCGATCGCGAGCTCGAACCTGCGGTATCCGCGCTGCTCGAGCGCGAGGATCGCGAACGCGACAACCGCCGTGATGAGTCCGGCGCCGAACAGGTCGATCCCGAACAGGAGGTTCAGGCCGATGGCGGCACCGACGAACTCCGCCAGATCGGTGGCGATCGCGACGATCTCCGCCTGGATCCAGAGGCCGATGTTCGCCGTGCGCGGGAAGTTCTCCCGGCACAGCTCCGGCAGGTTGCGGCCCGAGGCCAGCCCCGCCTTCGCCGACAGGTACTGCACGAGCATCGCCATGAGGTTGGCCATGACGACGACCCACACGAGCATGTAGCCGAACTTCGCGCCGCTCGCGATGTTCGTCGCGAAGTTGCCGGGATCGATGTACGCGACGGCGGCCACGAACGCCGGCCCGAGCAGCGCCAGGCGGCCGCGGATCGCGCCGCGCCCACGGATGCTCCGCAGCGGGCTCAGTCCCGGCAGCAGCACGTTCTCGGGGACGCGCGGCAGCGCGGCGTCCGTGACGTGCTGCTGGCTGACGACGGGTCCGTCCTGCAAGCCGTCAGTCCAGTTCGACACGCATCGCCTCGGCCAACTTGCCTCCCAGGACGTGCTCGACGTCGCCGAAGCGGACCGTCAGCGGACCGTCGAACGGCTGGCGCGCGCTGACGACGCAGCGATCGCCGATCGCGATGCCGCGTTCGGCGAGGTAGCGCAGCATCTCGGGGTCGGAGTCCGAGATGCGGACGAAGCGCCCGCCCGCCCCGGGCGCCAGCGCGCTGAGCGCCTCTGTGTCGCGCTCGTGGATGACGAGGTCGCGGTCGGGGATCGGGTCGCCGTGCGGGTCGCGCGTCGGGTTGCCGAGCTTCGCGGCGATGCGCGCCTCGAGGTCCTCGGAGAGGACGTGCTCGAGCGCCTCGGCCTCCTCGTGCACGCGATCCCACGGAACGTCGAGATGCTCGGCCAGGTAGAGCTCGAGCAGCCGGTGATGACGCAGCATCTCGAGCGCGAGGCGCTCGCCGGCCGCGGTCAGGCGCACGCCGTGGTAGCGCTCGTGGATGACGAGACCGCGCTCGGCGAGCTTCTTGAGCATCGCCGACGCCGACGCGGGCGTGACGCCGCAGCGCTCGGCGAGCGCGTTCGTGCTCACGGCCTGGCCGGCGGCGCGCTGCTGCAGCGAGTAGATCGACTTCGCGTAGTCCTCGATCGCACTGCTGCGACCGGGGTGGGTCGGGTGAGAGTCGACGACCATCAGACGGCGAAGTGTTGAGTCAAGCGTGTCACGAGCGATATTGTGGCATACCTAGAAATTAAGCCCTGACCGCCCGCGTAACACCTACCCCCGTTCGCACTTCTGCAAGACCTGCGCCGTACGCTCGCCCCAATGGCAGCCGCAGCGTTTCTTTCGCGCCCGGCGAGCAGCGATCATCAGCAGATGACCGGCCGGCCTCGCGGACGGGTGCTCGTCGTCGACGACGAGCCGACGATCGCTGAGATCGTGGCGCGCTACCTCGAGCGCGCGCACTACGAAACCCGCATCGCCGGCGACGGGCACGCCGCGCTCGCCCGCGTCTCCACCTGGCACCCTGACCTCGTGGTGCTCGACCTCATGCTGCCCGGTCTCGACGGACTCGAGGTCATGCGGCTGCTGCGCCAGAGCGCCGGCCCGCGCGTCGCGATCATCCTCCTCACCGCCCGAGGCGACGAGGCCGACCGCATCGACGGCCTGCGCCTCGGCGCCGACGACTACGTCGTCAAGCCCTTCTCCCCCGCCGAGCTCGTCGCCCGCGTCGACGCGGTCCTGCGCCGCACCGAGCCCGACGAGCACGGCCCCGAGCCGCCGCTGCGCATCGCCGAGCTGGAGATCGACACCGCCGGCCGCCGCGTGCTCGTCGCGGGCGAGGAGGTCACGCTGACGCAGCGCGAGTTCGATCTGCTGCTGTTCCTCGCCCGCCACCCCAACCAGGTCTTCACGCGCGATCAGCTCATGGAGCGGGTGTGGCGCTTCTCGTTCTACTCGGACACGTCGACCGTCACGGTCCACATCCGCCGCCTGCGGGCGAAGGTCGAGCACGAGCCCGCGCAGCCGCGCCACATCGAGACGGTGTGGGGTGTCGGCTACCGGCTGCGGCCATAGGGAGGACGTGCGATGACGAAGAGCCACGACGTTCCTGCGAGCACCGGCGCGCCGTCGTGACGCGCGCGACGCTTCTGCGCGGGGCCGGCCTCGCGGTCGGCAGCGCGGTGCTGATGGCGGCGGTCGTGCTCGCCGCATTCGACGCCCATGGGGCGCTGCTGACGCTCGCGATCCTCGCCCCGCTCGGCCTGGCCTCCGTCGTCGCGACGCACGCGGTGCTCGCCCGCCGCCGGCGCCTCGGCAGCCTGCGCAGGCAGGCGCTCGCGACCGCGGTGCTCGCGTTGACGCCCAGCGCCCTCGCGCTCGTGCTGTTCGTCGAGCTCATGTTCGTCTCGGGTCACGACGCCTTCATGGCCGGGCTCGCCGCCGCCTACAGCGCCCTGCTCGGGATCTGGGCCGGGCGGCTGCTGTCGCGCCGCGTCATCGACGACGTCGACGCTCTGCGTGCCGGGCTGGCGGCGGTCGGCGCCGGCGAGCGCGAGCTCGAGCTGCGCGTCGGCGGCGCCGACGAGCTCGCCCGGGTCGCGGCCGAGATCGAGGCGATGGTGGCGCGGCTGGCCGCCGCCGAAACCCGCCGCGAGGACTCCGAGGACGCCCGGCGATCGCTCATCGCCGCCGTGTCGCACGACCTGCGCACGCCGGTCACCGCGCTGCGCCTGCTGGCCGAGGCCGTGGACGACGAGATCGGCGATCCTGCCACGCGGCGGGAGTACGTGCGCCGCCTCGGCGTCCACGTCCGCGCCCTCGGCGGGCTCATCGAGGACCTCTTCGAGCTCACGCAACTCGAAGCCGGGGCGGTGGCCTGGTCGATGCGGCGCATCGACCTCGACGAGCTCGTCGAGGAGACGGTCGCGGCGATGCGGCCGGCGGCCGCGGCGGGCGGCGTCGCCGTGCTGGCCGAGATCGACCCGTCGCTCGTCCCGGCTCACGCCAACCCGGAGCGCATCCAGCGCGTGCTCTTCAACCTCATCCAGAACGCGATCCGCCACACGCCGGCCGACGGCAGCGTCACCGTCCGCGTTGCGTGCGCCGGCACGAGCGTCGAGATCGAGGTCGCCGACACGGGCGGGGGCATCGCGCCGGCCGATCGCCAGCGGATCTTCGAGCCCTTCCAGCAGGGCACCGGCCGCGCCGCTCGCACGGACGGCAGCAGCGGCCTCGGCCTCGCGATCTCGCGTGCGATCGTCGAGGCCCACGGCGGCCGCATCTGGGTCGTCGACGAGCTCCCCGGCGAGGGCCGGCCGGGTGCGTGCGTGCGCTTCAGCCTGCCGATCGCGGGAGTCGGCTGAGGCTCGGAGAAGCCCTGCTGACGGCCTGCCGGCGGGCCGCAAAGCCCCAAGCCGCCTGGGCAACGGGTAGCCTCAGCCGATCTCGTACCCGACACCGGGAGCACTCAATGACCAAGCAGGAGCTCGCACAGAAGGTGGCCTCGGACACCGGACTCAGCGGTTCTGATGCAAAAGGCGCGGTTGACGCCACCTTCGACGCGATCGCAACCGAACTCGCCGGAGGCGGCGAGGTCGCGGTCGCCGGCTTCGGCAAGTTCAGCGTGAGCGAGCGTTCCGCGCGAGAGGGCCGAAATCCGGCCACCGGCGAGACGATTCAGATCGCCGCGAGCAAAGCCGCGAAGTTCTCGCCCGCGTCGGCGCTGAAGAAGTCGCTCAACGACTAGCGGCGCGCCGCGGCGCGCCGCACCGCTGACATGACCACGAGGAACTCCCCGGCACGCTCGCCGCGCCGGCGAGTTCGTCGTGGTCAGCGCAGCTCGCGCCGGAGCACGAGCTTCAGACCCGACCACGTCTCGTCGATCGCGCAGACCTTCACGTCGACGAGCCCGCGCGGCAGCGCGACGTCGCGCACGACGTCCTCGGTCATGTCCGTCGCCACCTTCGACGCGCGTTTGGGCCAGGCGACCCAGAGCATCCCGGCCGCGTCCAGCCGGCGCTGCAGCGCCGGCAGCCGCCGCTGGAGCTCGCGCCGCTCGCGGACGAACAGCACGACGAGGTCGAGCCCGTCCGCCGGCCGGGCGAGCGCGCGCGCGCCGTCCGGCAGCTCGCCCAGCAGCGCCGCGAAGCCCGCGGGCGCGTTGACGTAGTGCGCGCGCATGCCAGGCTTGAAGCCGAGCTTGCGCACGAGGGGGGTGCCGGAGTAGCCGGCCGCCGTCACCGCCGCGCGAGGTCGGCCTGCGTCGCGAGCTCGGCGATGGCCTTCGACAGCCGGCCGCCCTGCCACGCCAGCGGCGAGCTGCCCGGATCCTCGACGAGCAGGCGCCCGCGCGGCAGCAGCTCGGCGTAGGCCTCGCCGAGCGCGAGCGGGTGGCCGGGGTCGGCCTCGTCGCGGCTGGCGACGACGACCGCGGGGCACTCGATCTCCTCCAGTGCGTGGAGATCGGGGAACGGGCGCGAGCGTGGAACGGCGCGCAGGGCATCGGCCAGCGCGTCGGGATGCTCGTGGCGCGCGAGGCGCTGGCGCATGACCGTCGCGAGCGTGTCGCGCCACGCCGCGGGCAGGCGCTGCAGCCCGAAGGCCTCGACGAAAGCGTCGATCCCACCGTCGGCCAGCGCGTCGGCGAGCGCGTCCCAGCGGGCGACCCGCTGCGGGTCGTCGAACTCGACCGGGTCGTAGCCGGGCGTGATGACGGCGATCGCGGCGACCCGCTCAGGCTGATCGAGCGCCAGGCGCAGGGCCGTGTGCGCGCCCATCGACGCGCCGGCCAGCACGACCCGCTCGAGCCCGAGCGCGTCGAGCACGGCGACGAGATCGGCGGTCAGCTCCTCGTAGCGGTAGGCCTCGGGCGCCGGGGCCGGCGACGAGGCGCCATGGCCGCGCGCGTCGTAGGCGACCACCCGGTGGCCCCCGCGCTGCAGCGTCTGCGAGCCCATGACGACGTAGTGGCGCGACGCCGTCAGGCCGTGCAGGAGCACCACGGGGATCCCGGCGCCGTCGTCGGAGACGGCGAGCGTGACGTCGTCGGCACGGATGACCTGGTCGGGCATGCCTGAAAGCGTTGCAGTCGGTCAGACTCCGCGACATGACGGAGGCTCCTCGGAGGCCATCCAGCGCGAGGTCGAGGAGGAGACCGGTTGGCGAGCCGGCCCGATGACCTCGCACTCGCGGCGTCCTAACAGGCGCGGCGCCCCAGGCCTTGCAGTCCTGACCACGGGCCTACTGCCCTGCCTGAGCATGCGCTGCGCCTTCCCTAACCTGTGACGGCGTGACTGTCATCGACGTCAACGAGGAGGACTTCGAGACCGAGGTCCTGCAGCGCTCGGCCGAGGTGCCGGTCGTCGTCGACTTCTGGGCGCCGTGGTGCGCGCCCTGCCGGCAGCTCGGCCCAGCGCTCGAGCGGGCGGCCCAGGCGCGCGACGGCAAGGTCGTCCTGGCGAAGATCGACACGGACGAGAACCCGGGCGTCGCGCAGCGCTACGGCGTGCAGGGCATCCCGGCGGTGAAGGCGTTCGTCGACGGCGACGTCGCCGCGGAGTTCGTCGGCGCCCAGCCGCCGAGCCAGGTCGAGGCGTTCTTCGACGGGCTCGTGCCGTCCGAGACCCAGCTCCTGCTCGATGCCGGCGACGAGGAGTCGCTGCGCAAGATCCTCGAGAAGGAGCCCGCGAACGTCGACGCGAACTTCGCGCTCGCGCAGATGCACTACCGCAACGGTGACCCCGACTGCGCGCTCGAGCGCCTGCGCAACGTCTCCGGCAGCTTCCGCGCCGATGGCCTCGCGGCCCGCATCGAGCTCGAGCGCGAGGACAGCCCGCGTGTGCGGGAGGCCTTCGAGAAGCT
>DASWQM010000115.1:0-3893 GCA_036403675.1 Solirubrobacteraceae bacterium
GAACCGCTGGTGGGCGGACCCCAGCGATCGGATGAAGGTCTTCGACGTCGACCCGGAGACCGGCCACTACCGCCGCTTCTTCGACATCGACGACCTCGCGGGGGTGCGCGTCGAGGATCCGGAGGTGTTCGAGCTCACGCACCGCAAGGTCCTGTCGCTGCTCGGCGACGGGGTCATCGCGGGCCTGCGGATCGATCACCCCGACGGGCTCGCCGACCCGGCCGGCTACCTCGAGCGCCTGCGCGGCGCCGGCGCCGACCACGTCTGGGTGGAGAAGATCCTTAGCCATTCCCACCCACCCGAGCAGCTGCGCGCGTGGCCGGTCGAGGGCACCGTCGGCTACGAGTTCCTCAACGACGTGCAGGGGCTCTTCATCGACCCCGCGGGGGAGCGGCCGCTGACCGAGCTGTGGGTCGAGCTCTCGGGCGACCCGCGCTCGTTCGAAGACGTCGCGCTCGAGGCCCAGCTCGAGCAGGCGACGACGACGTTCCAGCGCGAGGTCGAGCGCCTGCGACGGATCCACGATCCCGGCGAGATCGAGCAGGCGCTCGCGCGGCTGCCGGTCTACCGCACGTACGTCAAGGACGGCCACTACGAGCCGGCGGACCGCGAGGCGCTCGCCGAGGCCGGGCGGCCGGACCTCTACGAGGGCGCGCCGGAGGAGTTCGTCTCGCGCTTCCAGCAGACCTCGCCCCCGGTGACCGCGAAGGGGATCGAGGACACCGCCTTCTACCGCTACCTGCGCCTGGTCGCGCTCAACGACGTCGGCGGCGATCCGGGCCGCTTCGGCATCTCGGTCGACGACTTCCATGCGGCCAACCGCGCCCGCGCCGAGCGCTTCCCGCGCAACCTGCTCGTGACGCAGACGCACGACACGAAGCGCTCGGGCGACGCGCGCGCCCGGATCGGCGCGCTGAGCGCCATGGCGGACGGCTGGGCCGTGCACGTGCGCCGCTGGTACGAGCTGACCGACGAGCTCGTGGTCGACGGTGCGCCGGACGCGCAGGAGCGCTACCTCATCTTCCAGACGCTCGTCGGGGTGTGGCCGATCGACGCCGAGCGGCTGGAGGGCTACGTCGAGAAGGCGCTGCGCGAGGCCAAGCGCAACACGAACTGGGTCGAGCAGGACCACGACTGGGAGGAGCGCGTCAAGCGCTTCGCGGTCGGGCTGCTGGCGCACCGCCCGTTCCTCGACGACTTCGAGCCGTTCGCGGCCGAGGTGGCCGCGGCGGGCGAGCGCTCGGCGCTCGGGCAGCTGGTGCTGAAGCTCACGGTCCCGGGCGTGCCCGACATCTACCAGGGCGACGAGCTCGTGGCGCTCTCGCTCGTCGACCCCGACAACCGCCGGCCGGTCGACTGGGACGCGCGCCGCGCGGCGCTCGATGCGCTGCGCGCGGGCGCGGAGCCGACGGCGGAGACGATGAAGCTCCACGTCATCACGCGCGCACTGGAGCTGCGCGCGCGGCGCCCGGAACCGTTCGCGGGCGCCTATGAGCCGATCGACGCCGGCGCGGACGTCTGCGCGTTCGCGCGCGGCGACGGCGAGGTGCTCGTGGTCGTCCCGCTCCGCGGCGCCACTGACGGCGTGCCGCTCGACGTCCCGCCGGGTCGCTACCGCGACGTGCTCAGCGGCCGAGAGCACGACCTCGCCGGGGGTGTCGCCGTGGGTCGGCTCGTCGAGCCGCATGGGGTCGCACTGCTCGAACGGCTCTGACGCGTCATACTGCCCGGCCGTGAGGGGGAGGCTCATGCTCGCGTTCGTCGCCGTGCTGGCTGGCGCCGTGCTGGCGCCGGTCGCCGCCGACGGCAGCGCCGCGGCGGACCTGGCGGCCATGACGAAGGACTACACGCGCGATCAGCGGCTCACGGCGTGTCGGTTCACGAAGAAGCAGCTCGAAGGGGCGCGCACCAAGATCGGGCAGGACATCGCGTCCTACGCTGCCGGCATGGACCGCGCGATCGCGCGCGAGATCAAGCGGTGGAGGACGGGCGGCTGCGCCGGGCGCCATCCGGTCCGCGTGCGCATCGTCGCCGTCGCCCCCAAGGGCGACGCGGGGGCCGAGTCGGTCACGATCAAGAACATCAGCTCCAAGCCGGTCAGCCTCCGCGGCTACGCGCTGCGCGACGCGGACGATCACACGCTGCGGCTCGGCGCGACGAAGCTCGCGAAGGGTCGCTCGTTGCGCGTCGTCACCGGGTGTCACAGCGGGCACCGCGGCGCCGTGCGGCGCGGCGCGCGGTACTACGCGTGCCGCGCCACGGCGTTCTGGGACGACACCGGGGACGTCGTGCAGCTGCTCGGCCCCGGTGGCGGGTTGCTGTCGCAGAAGCGCTACTGAGCGACCGTCAGCGGCTACCGCGCGCGGCGGCGAGAAAGCCGCCCACGCCGACCGCGACGACGAAGCCCTCGACGACGAGCGACGCGAGTCCCAGCGGCTCCAGCCAGTTGCCGATGTCCGCGGTCGCGTTGGGCAGCCCCACGGTGCGATCGAGCACGAAGGCCGCGATGACGCTGGCGGCGAGGGCGGCAGCGGCGAGCAGCGCTGTGCGAGAGCGATGGAAGAGCACGGCGGCGGCCGTCACGACGGAGGCGGCGATCAGCGCCATGTAGAGCCAGAACATGTAGCGGACCTCGGTCCACTTGCCCACGCTGTCGACGGCATGGATGACGGCGATCGCGCCAAGCCCCACGGCGATGGTCGCGCGGACGGCGGCGGCGCGCATGGCGGCGGCGATGGTGGCGGGGGCGGTGGTGCTGCCGTCGGACAGGTGCCGTTCTGCTTCGACCCAGTCGGGGGAGGTGGGCGCGGCGCGGACACCGGTCGCGTTGTGGCTGTATCGCAGGGCGGGGGGCATGGGCGTGCTCCTCGGATCGCGTGGTGGGCGGGTGGGGGAGTGTCGGCACCGCGGGTGAGTCGCACCCGAGGGAGTGCTGGGAGTCTGCTGAGAGGGTCGCGGCCGCCGGCTCGACGGCGGTGGCGACCGCGCCGCGGGCTAGCTTCAGGTCGTGCTCTCGCTCGCGCGACGCCAGCCCTCCGCGATCCTCCTCGCCGGCCAGCTCGCCGGCGTGCTGCTGTACCCGTTCATGGAGGGCAGCGACGTGGGCCGCGCGCTGTTCAGCGTCCTCGGCATCGCGATCCTCGGCCTCGTCGTGCTGGCCGTTCGCAGCCTTCCGGGGCTGACGTGGGTCGCCGTGCTGCTCGCGGTCCCGGCGACCGTCCTGCTGGTCATCCAGGCCGCCACCGGCAGCGACGCGCTGCTGCCCTACTCGTCGGCGCTGGAGGCCGTGCTCTACTTCTACGCCGCCGGCGTGCTCATCGACTACATGCTGGCCGACCGCGAGATCACGCGCGACGAGCTGTTCGCCGTCGGCGCGACGTTCACGCTCGTGGCGTGGGCGTTCGCCTACTCGTACACCGTCTGCCAGGCGATCGATCCCGGCAGCTTCACGGCCGCGATCGACCCGGGCGGCGAGCGGACGTGGACGGAGCTGCTGTTTCTGAGCTTCACGACCCTGTCGAGCACGGGCCTGAGCGACGTCGTGCCGATCCATCCGTTCGCCCGCAGCCTGTCGATGCTCGAGCAGATCGCCGGGATCGCGTACGTCGGCCTCGTGGTGTCGCGGCTCGTCGGGTTGCTGGTGGTGCACCGGGCGGACGCGGAGTGAGGTCGGGCGACCGCCCACGCAGGCGGGGCGGTTTCCGTGAGCGCTTGCGTCCCCGACGGCGGCCCCGCTGCGGTGCGAGTGGCGAGTTGCGCGCGCGCAGCGAGCGAAATGCGCCAATTCGCTCGTCGGGATCGCTCGTGTGGCGAGTTTGGCCCGTCCGCCGGGATCACCCGACACACCGCCGAACCGCCACCCGCACTCGCCCACGAGCTGGCGCTCCATCTCC
>DASWQM010000116.1:0-3837 GCA_036403675.1 Solirubrobacteraceae bacterium
GTGTCGTAGCGCGAGCAGATGAGGTAGCCGAGCATCTCGCCGCCGCGCAGCGCCGTCAGGCAGACGCCGGCGGGCTTGGAGAGCTCGAGCACGAACATCGCCAGCGACCACGGCGTCGGGAAGGCGCGGCGCTCGATCGCGATGATCTGCGGCAGGTCGGCGTAGGTCAGGCGGCGGATGTCGAGCGCGTCATCGGTCACGGGGCGGTGCGGTCGTGGGACGGGCGGCGTCGGGCGGGCGGAGGTAGTCGGGGACGACCCGGTCGCGCGCGGTCGCCTGCGGGGCCTCGAGCGCGAGGCGGCAGATCATCGCGGCGGCGACGCCGTGGAGCGGCGACCGGTCGGAGGCGACCAGACAGCCGGCGTCTTCCAGGTCAGAGCGAAAGCGTAGCGCCCCGTCGCCGACCGCCAGCCACGATTTTCCGTCCGCGCGCAGCCGCTGCGCGAGCGCCTCCGGCGCGAGCGCGACGGGCGCCAGCACCTCCGCGCCGTCGCGCCAACCGGCGGCGAAGACCTCGCCACGGCGGGCGTCGAGGACGGCGAGCACGCCGGCGCCCGTGGGGGCGTCGGACTCGGCGCCCGCGGCGAGCGCCCGCAGTGTCGACACGCCGACCAGCTCGGCGCCCGCGGACTGGGCCAGCGCGCGCGCCGTCGCCACCCCGATCCGCAGGCCGGTGAACGTGCCCGGGCCGACGCCGACCGCGACGCGGTCGACGTCGGCGAAGCCGACTCCGGCCTCGTCGAGCAGCTCGCGGGCGAGCGCGAGGAGCTGGACCGCGTGTCCGGGTCGCTCGCCCGCGGTGGGCTCGTTGCGCCGCTCGCGGACGACGCCGGGCGCGGCGCTGTCGAGCAGCCCGACGACGGTCGCGGGGGTGGCGGTGTCGAAGCCGAGGACGATCACGGCCGCCGGCCGGACCATTGCACGCCGACGACACGGCGATCGCCGCCGCGGTGCTCGAGTCGCACCCGCGCCACGACGCGCTCGGGGTCCAGCCCGGCGGGCGCGCCGACCTCGGGCCACTCGACGAACGCGATCCGGTCGGCCGCCAGCTCGTCGGCGAGGAGGGCCGGGTCCTCGGCGCCGAGATCGCCGAGCCGGTAGAGGTCGAGGTGCGAGATCGGCACCGCGGCGTCGTAGCGGCGCGCGATCGTGAATGTCGGGCTCGTCACGGCCGCCGTCACGCCGAGCGCGCGGCAGGCACCGCGTACGAACGTCGTCTTGCCGGCTCCGAGGTCGCCGGAGACGAGCACGACGTCGCCGGGCCGCAGGCGTCCCGCGAGCTCGGCGGCGACGGCCTCCGTCTCTGATGCTGCGACGGTCTCAGTAGAGGTCGGCATCGGCGGTACGGAGCCGCAGCCCCACGCCGAGGAGCGTGAGCGCGACACCGCACAAGAACAGCATGCGTGGGTCCGAGCCCGTGTTCGGCAGCTCGCTGCCGGCGACGACGCGCGCGCCGACGCGCACGTTCCCGTCGCCGGCGGCGCCCTGCTCAGACCTGCCCTGCGACAGCGGCACCGGCGGGGTGGTCGAGACGTCCGAGCCGCCGGGCGGGATCGTCGTCGTCTGCCCCGTCGCCGCGGCCGGCGCGCCCATCGCAGCGGCCACGATCAAGGCTGCGATGCGGCGTGAAGCGGGCACGATCCGGACTGTAGTGCAGGATTCGGGCGGAGCGCCGGCCGCGCGCGCTGCGCTAGCGTCGCGCCGGTGCTGACCCCTGCCCAGGCCGAGCGACTGAAGGCCTGCGCGCGCGTGCTGCCTGCGCCCGCGCGGATCGTCATGACGGGCAGCGTGGCGCCGGACGCCCTCGCGGCCGTGCGCGCGGGAGCGGCCTCAGGCGTCGACGTCGTCGTCGTCTCGAAGGGTGAGGTCGCGAGCCTCGAGGGCTCGATCGACGTGCTCTTCGTCGGCCCCGCGAGCCCGTACCGCGCGGCCGTCGCCCTGTTCCAGCACTGGCCCAACCGCGTCGTGCCCGGCGGCACGCTGTTCGTCCACGGGGCGTTCGCGCTCGCGCCGCTGACGGCGGCGCTCGTGCGGACCGTCGGCGCCTCGCGCGCGTGGCGCTACTTCGGGCGCGACGGCGCCCTGGCCGAGTACGTTCGCGCCGACCTCAGCCCCGGCGAGCGTGCGCTCGACGCCATCGCCCAGGCAGCCCAGCTGCCGTCGTTCGCGCGCCGGCTGGCGCGCCGCCGCCTCAGAGCGTTGAGATCGATGTAAGCGCCGGCGGCTAGCCTGGTCTCATGGAGCAGACCGACCGCATCACCAAGAACGACGACCAGTGGCGCGCGGAGCTGACGCCGGAGCAGTACGACGTCCTGCGCCGCGCGGGCACCGAGCGGCCCTTCACCGGTCGCTACGTCCACGAGAAGACGAGCGGCATGTACCAGTGCGCCGGCTGCGGCGCCGACCTCTTCTCGTCCGACACGAAGTTCGACTCCGGCACCGGCTGGCCGAGCTTCACCGACCCGGCTGTCGCCGAGGCCGTGTCGCTTCGCGAGGACCGCAGCCACTTCATGACCCGCACCGAGGTCGTCTGCGCCCGCTGCGGCGGCCATCTCGGCCACGTCTTCGACGACGGCCCGGGCGACGGCGGCCAGCGCTACTGCATCAATTCCTGCGCGCTGCAACTCGATCCCAACGCATAGACCGTACGCGCGAACGCGTCTGCGGGTAGCCCGAGGATCCCCGGCCCGGAAAGGAGCGCTGCCATGCAGTACTGGTTCGCAACGTCCACAGAGGAGTTCACGCCGTCGGAGATGCTCGAGCAGGCCAAGGCCGCCGATCGCGCGGGCTTCGACGCCCTCGCCACGTCCGACCACTTCGCGCCCTGGTTCCCCGACGGGCAGGCGGCCAACGCCTGGGTCTACCTCGGCGCGCTCGGCCAGGTCGTCCCGAAGCCGATCGGGACCAGCGTCACGCCGATCGTCCACCACTACCACCCGGCGGTCGTGGCGCAGGCGTTCATGTCGCTCGAGGAGCTCTACCCCGGGCGCGTCTTCCTCGGCGCCGGCTCCGGCGAGGCGGTCAACGAGACGCCGCTGGGCATGGACTGGCCGCCGTACGAGGAGCAGCACCGGCGCCTGGAGACGGGCCTGGAGGCGATCAGGCGCCTGTGGGCCGGCGAGACCGTGACGATGGACGCCGGCTGGTTCAGGCTCGAGGAGGCGAAGCTCTGGACGCGCGCGAAGACGCGCCCGAAGCTCTACGTCTCGGCCTTCGGAGCGCAGTCGGCGCAGCTCGCGGGCCGCTACCGCGACGGCCTCTGGACGCTCGGCAACCCGGAGCAGGCGCCGGAGATCATCGACGCCTACCGCGAAGCCGCCATCAAGCACGGCCGCGAGCCCGGCGAGATCATCTTCCAGTCCGGCTTCGCCTGGGCCGACGACGAGCAGGCCGCGATCGAGGGCGCCCGCCGCTGGAAGCCGACCCAGCTGCCCGAGCTCTACCTCGACGACATCGCCGACCAGCACGACATGCAACGGCGCGCCGACGCGAAGATGAGCGACGAGCAGTTCGCGAAGGAGGGCTTCATCGTCGGCTCGGACCCCAGCGAGCACGTCGAGCGCATCCGCGAGATGGAGCGGGCCGGGGCGACCGTCATCTGCCTGCAGCTCATCGGCCGCGCCGACCCGCTCGGATCGATCCGCACGTACGGCGAGCGCGTGCTGCCCACGCTGCGCGGAGCCGCGGTCGGGTCCTAGAACAACCCGAGCTGCTGCGCGCTCGGCTCCGGCTCCGGCTCGGTCGCGAGCTCGGGCTCCGGCACGGCCGGCTCGGCGCGCTCGGGCTGCTCGGGAAGCGGCAGCGCGAGCAGCTCCGGCAACCGCGCGACGTCGGCCC
>DASWQM010000117.1:0-6887 GCA_036403675.1 Solirubrobacteraceae bacterium
GCCGCGGCCGCCCGCGCCCGCAGCCCCGGCTTGGCCGTCCCGTAGACGTTCTCTGGGGCCCAGCGCGACACCGTCGAAGCGTACGGCGAGCCCCCGCCCCGTCCGTCCGCGGCTCAAGTTTCGGTGATGACGGCCGAAAACTGAGCCGATGATGCGCCGTGTTCGTTGGCTCGCCGCCCTGGCTGTGGTGGCGGTGTTCCCGCTCCTTGTCGGTGCGGTGATGCTCGCGCGCCACGATGCCGCGCAGCGCCGCTCGAAGCTCGACGCGACGCTCGCCGCCGAGGCGGCCGCCGAGGCGATGCGGCTGCAGGAGTACTTCGGCGAGGCGCGCAAGCTCGTCACGTACGCCGCGCGCTCGTCCGACTTCACCGGCTTCCAGGAGGATCACGCGGCCGCGGCGCTGACGGCGTTCGAGCGTCTGTACCCGGACGGCATCGGCGAGGCCTGCTTCATCGGCCGCCGTGGCCCCGAGATCGCACGCGTCGTGCGCGGCGAGCGGGCCGCGACCGCCGATCTCTCTCCGGACGAGTCGGGCAGTGCCTTCTTTGCGCCGACGCTCGCGCTCCCCCCGGGCCGCGCCTACCAGGCCGAGCCGTACCTCTCGCCCGACACCGGCGAGTGGGTGATCTCGAACTCGTCGCCGCTGCCGCGCGTGCAGGGGAGCTCGCCGGCCTTCGTGCACTTCGAGGTGTCGCTGGAGAGCTTCCGGCGCCAGGCGGCCGCCGCGCATTCCAGCGCTGACATCCAGGTCGTCGACGCGCGCACGGGCCGCGTCGTCTTCGATGCCGCGCGTCCGATCCGCCCGGGCGTCAAGAGCTTGACAACTCCTGCGTCCGCCTGGTCGCGCGCCGCCGTTGCGGACGGCGCTGCCACCGGTGTGGTCGCCCACGACGGCCGGCGGGCCGCGTTCGGCGCGGTCGCGCCGTCTGCCGGCAACGCCAACCGCTGGGTGGTCCTCGCCGTCGCCCGTACGCCCTTGCCAGGCGGCGTGAGCGCGATCGGATTCGGACCGATCGGCATGCTTGTCGGGGCGTTGCTGCTGTTCGCGGGGCTCGCCGCCGTCGCGCTGTTCAGCCGCAGCGTCGCGCGGAGAGCGACCGCGTACGCGGCGGTTGCCGAACGGCTGCGCTGCGGCGATCTGTCCGAGACCGTGCCCGTCGACCGCGACGACGAACTGGGCGCGCTGGCGCGCACGCTCAACGAGCTCGTCGAGCGCTACCTGCGCCGGCTCGCGTCCGCCGCGGAACGGATCGCGGGCGGCGACCTGACGACCGAGATCGAGCTCGCGTCCCCACAGGACACGCTCGGGCGCGCGTTCAGTGCCATGAATGACAGCCTGCGCGCCACCGTCGGCGACATGCGCCACGCTGCGGCGACTGTCGCCAGCGCCTCGACCGAGATGGCGACCGGCACCGACGAGACCAGCCGTGCGGTCGGGGAGATCGCGGAGGCCGCCTCCAGCATGGCGCAGATCTCCGAGCGGCAAGTGACGATCCTCGCTGGCGCCCGCACCGCGACCGAGCACGCGGCCGAGGCCGCCGGCGCGGGCGCGGCCGCCGCCGCGGAGACGGCCGAGACCGCCGCGACCGCGCGCTCGGTCGCGCAGCAGGGGGACGCCGCGGCGCAGCGCGCGACGGCGGCGATGGAGGCGGTCCGCAGCTCCGGCGAGACGACCGCTGCGGGCATCCGCCAGCTCGCGGACACCTCGAGCCGGATCGGCACGATCGTCGACGCGATCTCGAGCATCGCAGAGCAGACGAACCTTCTGGCGCTCAACGCAGCGATCGAGGCCGCGCGCGCGGGCGAGCACGGTCGCGGCTTCGCCGTCGTGGCCGAAGAGGTCCGCAAGCTCGCCGAGGACGCCGGAGGCGCCACGCAGAAGATCGGCGCGCTGATCGTCGAGGTGCAGTCCGGCACATCCGACGTCGTCGCGCTCATCGAAGCCAACGGCGAGCACACGGCCGACGGCATGGCCACCGTCGGCGAGACGCACGAGGCGCTGCGCCTGCTCGCCGACGCCGTGGACGGTGTCTCGACGCGCGTCGCGACGATGGCCTCCGCCGCCGAGCAGGTCGCCGGCGAGCTCGACGGGCTCCGCACGGAGATCGGCGAGGTCACCAACCTCGCGCAGACGTCGTCGGCGTCGGCGGAGCAGGTCAGCGCGGCGACCGAGCAGACGACGGCGACCGCACAGGAGCTTGCCGCGAGCGCAGCACACCTGTCGCTCACGGCGACCGAGCTCGAGCGCATCGTGAGCGCGTTCACGCTCGACGATCAGCCCGCCTGACATCTCGCCGTCCGGCGCCTCTAGCCTACGGCGGGGCACGCATGAGCGAGATCTACACGCCCGAGAACCTGCTCGACCGGCTCAGCGACCCGCGGACGCTCGCGGCCCAGTACGAGCGCGGCAAGCGCCGCGAGCGCGAGCTGCTGGATCGCCACCTCGGGCTCGGCGGCGGTGACGCGCTGTCGGTCGGCTGCGGCTGGCACCCCGGCCGCCACCTCCTGCCCCGCCCCGCGTGGCGGCTCGTCGCGACGGACGTCGATCCGGAGCGCGTGCGCCACGCCGTCGCCAGCGGCGAGGCCGACGAGGGCCTGCAGGGCGCCGCCGGCACGCTCGACGTCCTGCCCGACGGTTGCTTCGACGTCGTCCTGCACCGGCTCGTGCTGCACCACGTCGCCTACGCCGAGCGCCTGGAGCCGTGCCTCGACGAGGCGCGCCGGCTCCTGCGCCCCGGCGGCGCGCTCGTCGCGATCGAGCCCAACCTCCTGCACCCGGTCGGCGCCGCGCTGGCCGTGGCCAACCGCGCCGGGCTCGGCGTGCGGGTGCACGGCACGCCCGACGACATCCCGCTGTCGCCGTGGCGCCTGGTCGCGGCCGCGCGGGCCGCCGGCCTGGAGCCCGAGCTGCACGCCGTGACCTACTCCTGGCGGCGGCTGCCGGTCGGCGTCCAGCGCGCGGTCGGCGCGCTGGACCGCCTCGGCTCGGCGCCGGGCCTGCGCTGGCTCGGGCACACGTTCATGCTGATCGCGCGCCGCGCGGTGTGATCAGGGCTGCCGGTAGAACCCGACCGGCGACCCGCTGAAGCGCTGCCAGCGGACGTTCCAGCGCCGCCCGGCACGGTACTTCGACGAGAACCGGAAGTAGCCCCTGGAGTCGGTCTTGACGTTGCGCAGGACCCTGAAGCGCGAGGAGCCACGGTCGGCGTAGAGGATCGTCACCGTGGTCGGGCCGGCGCCCGGCGGACTGACCGGCGTCGGCGCGAGCGGGCCGAACGCCAGCGGCGATGCCGGCCGCACGAGGCCCCAGCCCGAGACCTTCGAGCCCTTGCGCTGCACCGCCAGCGGCAGGCGGAACGCCGGCAGCGACGGCTTCGGGCGCCCGTTGGCGAAGCGCAGACCCGACTCGAAGCCGCCGTACTGCTTGGGTCCGGTCGGATCGCTGTCGCGCAGGAGGTACTGCGAGAACGCGACGACGCGACGGTTGTCGTAGGCGATGCGCTCGGCGATCGCGCGGTACTCGACCTGCTTGGCGAGCGAGACGCCGCTCTGCGTGTCCGGCGTGGACTGGATGCCGAACTCCGTGAGGAAGATCGGCAGCCGGCTCGTGAGCGCGCCGGCGCGGCGCGCACGGTCCAGCACCTTCGTCAGCCGCCCGAGGACCCCGATCGTCACGTCGTCGGGGTTGGCGGGCCTGAAGAACGGGCCCTGCCGGGTCGTGTAGGCGTGGTGGGCGTAGCCGCCCGCGGGCAGCGGGCCGCAGCTCTTGCGGCGCTTGTACTGGTTGTCGAGGCACAGCGTCCCGCGCAGGAACCGCAGCGGGGCGACGACGCGTCCCGTCCCGCGGGGCGACGTCTCGCCGAGCAGGATCCGGTCCTTGCCCTGGCCGGCCTTCGTCAGCCCGCGCACGGCGGCCTTGTAGAGCTCGCGGTAGATCCCGGGCGAGATCGCCTTGCCGCCGTGCCCGAACTGGGGGAGCAGGAACTGCGGCTGGTTGGGCTCGTTCCAGATCGCCCACGTATGGACCTGGCCGCCGAACTTGCGCCCGACGGCCGTGACGAAGGACTCGAATGCCGCGGGCAGCGGGCGCGTGAGGTTGTCGAGCTTCGACTTCGTCGCCCACTTCGGCACCGGCCCGCTGATCGTCAGCAGCACCGGCCAGTTACGGGCCTTCGCGGCCTTCATGAGCGCGTCGTACTCGCCCCAGTCGTAGCCGCCGGGATCCGTCGGATCGAAGCTGGGCTGCTGGGAGGAGCTCGGCGACGGGGCGACGAGCGACCACGTCAGGATGACGCGCAGCGCGCGCACGCCCAGCGACTGCATCTCCTCCATCGCGGCCGGGCGGATGGCTGGGTCGAGCAGGTCGCGCGGCGCCTCGAACGTCAGCGCCTGGCTGCGGCTGGCGCTCGCCGGGGCGGCGAGGAGGAGGCAGAGCAGGAGGGCGATGGGCAGAAGTCGGCGCACAGGCTGCATAACCCACCGCAGTGGGACAAGGTTGCGGCGGTCAGCCTACCCTCCGCATTTCAGATGAACCCCGGTGCCCCGGACGACATCGTCGCCACGCACGCCGCAGCGGCCGTCAACGCGCGCGAGCCGCTGCTCGTCCTCGAGCCGCTGCAGGCGTTCCTCGAGCAGCACGGGCTGAGCGGCGGGCACGAGCTGCGCGCGTCGCCGATCGGCAGCGGGCACTCGAACGTCACGTACCTCCTGCGCAGCGGCGAGCGCGAGCTCGTGCTGCGCCGGCCGCCGCGCGGGCCGCTGCCGCCCAGCGCCCACGACGTGCTGCGCGAGGCGCGCCTCCTGCGGGCGCTGGCGCCGACCGGCGCCCGCGTGCCACGGGTGCTCGCCGTGGGCGACGACGAGGCCGTCATCGGCGCGCCGTTCTACGTCATGGAGCGCATCGCGGGGACCGTCGTCACCGATGCGCTACCGCCCGCCCTCGACACGCCGGCCGAGCGCCGCCGGCTTGGCGAGGAGCTCGTGGACGCGCTCGTCGAGGTCCACGCCGTCGACTGGCGCGCGTCCGGGCTGGAGGGCTTCTCGCGCGATCCCGGTCGCTACCTCGAGCGCCAGCTGCGCCGCTTCGGCGGGCTCTGGGAGCAGCTGCGGACGCGCGAGATCCGGGCGGTCGAGCAGGTCGGCGCGTGGCTGGCCGAGCACCTGCCGTGCTCGCCCGCGCCGACGATCGTCCACGGCGACTACCGCCTCGGCAACACGATGATGGGCGCGGGCGCGCCGGCGCGCCTCGTCGCGATCTTCGACTGGGAGATGGCGACGCTCGGCGATCCGCTGGCGGACCTCGGCTACCTCTGCGCGCTGTGGGTGCAGCGCGACGACCCGGAGCTGCCGTTCCTGTTCGAGTTCGGCGGGATCACGCGCCGCGCGGGCTTCCTCACGCGCGAGGAGCTCGTCGCGCGCTACGAGGAGCGCAGCGGGCGGTCGATGACCGACATCCGCTGGTACCGCACGCTCGCCCTCTGGAAGGCGGCGGTCTTCATGGAGGGCAACTACCGGCGCGCGATCAGCGGGACAACCGACGACCCGTGGCTCAAGGGCTTCGGCGCCGGTGTCGTCGAGCTCGCCGAGCGCGCGCGGGCGCTGACGCGCGGCGGCTGACGACGATCAGGCAGCCGGTGGCGGAGGTGGCGGCGGTGGCGTGCTGCTGGGCTTGTCGCCGTTTCCGCCGCGCCGCTCCGCGAGCTTGCGCTTGGCCGTCTCGATCCGCTCCTTGTTCTTCGGGTCGTTGGCGATCTCCTTCGCCTTCTCGGTGAGCTTGCGCGCCTGTGGCGAGTTCGCGAGCTGGTTCAACCTGTTCATGAGGGACATGGCGGCACCTTACCCGCTGCGGTCCTGAATCCTGCGCCTGAGTTCCGCGCCCTGCCCGGCGGCCACGGCGCGCGCGGCGCGCCGCTCGTCGAGCGCGACCCCACCGGCGGCCGCGAGGTCGAGCAGCTCCTGGCGCTCCTCCCCCTCGCGTGCGCTGCGCAGGAACAGCCAGCCGAAGAGGCAGATCGTGAGGATCGAGCCCTCGACCATCATGATCGACCCCGCGACGACCTGGTCGGTGTGCGGCGATATGCCGTGCGCGCGCTCGCCGGCGCGGTAGACGTCGAAGTACGCGTGGTCGGTCCAGACGAAGATGTTCGCGAGGACCGTCGACGTGAGGCGCACGGCGATGATGTAGACGAGCCGGCCCAGGTTGCCGAACCACGCCGGCTTGGGCAGCGGGCCCAGCAGCGCCATCCACATGTTGATCCCGAGGCCGACGAACAGCATGTGCTGCAGCGCGTGGATCGTGTCGTGGCGCACCGCCGCCTCGTGCGGGCCGACGAGGTGCCAGACCATGAGGTCGACCGCCCACAGCCCGAACGCCGGTACGGGCTGGGCGAGGTGGCGCAGCCAGCCGAGCCCGCGCGTGCGCAGCAGCGGCGCCAGCAGCGGCCCGGTCAGGCCGAGCACGACGAGCAGCGCGCCGATGTCGGCGATCAGCAGGTGCTCGGCCATGTGCGCGAGGAACAGCGCGCCCGACAGCGCGCCCAGCGGCGAGATCAGGGCGGCGGCGATGACCGCCAGCCCGCCGTAGAAGCAGGCCCGCCGCCAGCCCGGAACCGGCTTTTGGTGTGCCGCCAGCGTGCGCGCGCGGACGGTGTACATCGTCCCGACGACCACGATCGGAGCGAGCTGGAGCGGATCGAGCGTCAGGGACACGGTGCAAGGCTGACAGACCGGCGTTGCTCGCCGGTGCGGTCCGAGGCAAGGCTTGCATCACCGACGCAGTTCCACCCGCCACCCACGCCGGGCGAAGCTGCTGACGCCCTGCCTCAGACCAGACCGTCGAGCAACCGTCAGCTCCCCGCCGCCAGCAGCACCACCCCGCCGAGCGCCAC
>DASWQM010000118.1:0-12955 GCA_036403675.1 Solirubrobacteraceae bacterium
GTCTTCGCCGACAGCTCGGCGCGCAGCTCCTCGATCGTCTTGCCGTCGAAGCGGTCGGAGTTGACGTGCGGCTGCTTGAGCAGCACGGTCTCCTCCATCCACTTGCGCAGCTTGCCCTCGGCGATCTTCGAGCGGACGTTCTCGGGCTTGTCGGCGGCCTGCCCCTCGAACACGCGCAGCTCGGCCTCGCGCTCCTCGGCCGGGATGTCGTCCTCGGAGACGTAGCGTGTCGTGGGCGAGCCGGCGACGTGCATCGCGATGTCGCGCGCGAAGCCGACGAAGTCCTCGTTGCGCGCCACGAAGTCGGTGTTGCAGTCGACCTCGACGAGCACGCCGACCTTGCCGTTGGCGTGGATGTAGGACTGCACGGTGCCCTCGGTCGCCTCGCGGCCGGCGAGCTTGCCGATCTTGTTGCCGAGCTGGACGCGCAGCAACTCGACGGCGGCGTCGACGTCGCCGCCCGTCTCCTGCAGAGCCCGCTTGCAATCCATCATGCCCGCGCCGGTCTGGTCGCGCAGGGCCTTGACGTCCTTCGCGCTGATGTCAGCCACTGGTCTGGTCCTCGTTCTGTGTCTCGGTGTCGGTCTCGGCCGCCGGCGCCGCGGCGGGCTGCTCGGCGGTGGCCTCGCCGCGGCCGCGCCGCGCGCGCCGCCCGGCGGGGGCGGGCTCGACCGCGGGAGCGGCCACGACCGGCTCCTTGCCCGTGGGCTCCGGCGGGCTCGCGTCGTCGGTCTCCGGCGGCGGCGGGGTCGCGGGGTCGGGCGTGAGGTCCTCGGCCGGGGGCGCGGGGTGCGGCGAGCCGCCCTTGACGTTGTCGCGCTGGGCCGGCGCGATCTCGGTGTCAGCGGCCTGACGCACGACGGGGTCGGGCTGCGGACGCCCGCCCGCCTGCACGGCCTCGGCGACCTCGGCCTCGGCGACCTGGCGGTCGCCGCCGCCCTCGGCGTGCACCTTGGCGGCCTCGGCGGCTTCGCGCTCGGCGTGCGCGGCCGCCTCGCGGGCCGCCTGCTCCTCGGCCGCCCGGCGCGCGCGCTCCTCGGCCTCGCGGCGCTGCTGCTCCTCGGCCTCCTTGCGCGCCTGCTCCTCCTGGGCGCGGAAGACGGCCGATCCCTCGCCGACGACGTCGCCGATCGCGCGCGTGATGAGCGCGCACGAGCGGATCGCGTCGTCGTTGCCGGGGATCACGTAGTCGATGCCGTCCGGGTCGCAGTTGGTGTCGACGAGGCCGATGATCGGAATCCGCAGGCGCTGGGCCTCGCGGACGGCGATCTCCTCGACCTTGAGGTCGATGACGACCATCGCGTTGGGGGTGCGCGTCATGTTCTTCACGCCGCCGAGATTCGCGCGCAGCTTCGTGAGGTCGGCCTGGGCGGCCATCCGCTCGCGCGTCGGCAGCAGCTCGAGCTGGCCCTCCGTCTCGTAGCGCTCGAGGTCGTGAAGGCGCTTGATGCGCTGGTTGATCGTCTGGAAGTTCGTCAGCAGGCCGCCGAGCCAGCGGTGGTTGACGTACGGCATGCCGGACTTCTCGGCCGCCTCCTTCACCGCGTCGCGGGCCTGCTTCTTCGTGCCGACGAACAGCACGGTGCCGCCGCGATGGGCGACCGCCGACGCGAACTCCTGCGCCTCGCGCAGCAGCTGCTCGGTCTTCAAGAGGTCGATGACGTAGATGCCGCCGTTCTCGCCGTGGATGAACCGGCGCATCTTCGGGTTCCAGCGGCGTGTCTGGTGGCCGAAGTGAACGCCGGCCTCCAGCAGCTCCTTGATCCCAACTCGGGCCATGGGTCCTGCTCCTTGATGTGGTGCTTGGCAAAGGCCCGCCGGCACGCGCGGGACCCGGCAGGCAATGCCGGGCAGGGCCGCGACGCGAACCCCGGCGGGGTCGTGTGACTCAAAGCAACAAGTTTACGCAAGGTTCGAGCGGATGCTGCGTTATGACTTGTGCGGGACGAGTCCTCCCTTCCCCTACCTCCGGTGGGCTCGACTCGTGATGTGGGGTGGCGGGGCGGCCTTTGGACGGGCCGCCCCGTCGCACTTAACGGCCCTTTTCGGCGGCTTCCAGCGCCCGCTCGAGGTCCTCGGGAAGCGGCGAGACGATGTCCAGCGGCTTTCCCGTCAGCGGGTGGTCGAAGGCCAGCCGCGCGGCGTGCAGGAACTGGCGCTCGAGACCGTAGAGCCCGGCATGGCCGTATTCGGGATCGCCGCAGACGGGGTGGCCGATCGCGCGCAGGTGGACGCGGATCTGGTGCGTGCGCCCGGTCTGCAGGCGCACGCGCAGCAGCGTCGCCTGCGGCAGCATGCGCTCGAACTCGAAGTGCGTGATCGCCGGCTTCGGGGCGTCGCTGTCGGTCGACATCCGCGTGCGGTCCCGGCGATCGCGGCCGATCGGGGCCTCGATCGTTCCCGAGCGCGCCGGCGGACGGCCCTCGACGAGCGCGAGGTACTCGCGGCGGATCTCACGGGCGGCGAGCGCCGCCTTCAGCCGGCGGTGGACCTCGTCGCTCCTGGCCACGACGAGCAGCCCCGACGTGTCGCGGTCGAGGCGGTGGACGATGCCGGCGCGCCAGGCGTCCTCGCCGCCGGCCGCGCGTCCCGCCAGGGCTTGGGCGAGCGTGCCCTCGCGATGCCCGCGCGCCGGGTGCACGACGACGCCGGCGGGCTTGTCGACGACGATGAGGTGCTCGTCCTCGTAGGCGATGCGAAACGGCGCGGCCGCGCGCTGGGCCGGCGCTGCGGCGGGCGGCGGCTCGTCGTCGACGACGATCCGCTCGCCGGGCCGGACGCGGTGGCCCTTCGCAGCCGCTTCGCCGTCGACGAGCACCCGCCCGGCCGTGATGACACGCTGCGCCTGCGAGCGCGAGCCCAGCGACGGCGCGAGGAACACGTCGAGGCGCTCGCCCGCCGCCTCAGGCGGGACCTCGAGCTCCATCACCTCGCTCCATGACGACGAGCAGCGCGAGCACGCCGATCGTGATCGCGGCGTCGGCGACGTTGAAGGCCGGCCAGTGCGGCAGCTTCAGGAAGTCGACGACGGCGCCCTCGCGCACGCGGTCGACGACGTTGCCGATCGCGCCGCCGAGCAGCAGCCCCGCCGGCAGCCAGATCCAGCGCCGCTGCGCGTTGCGCAGGACGTAGACGAGCAGCGCGACGACGGCGACCGCGATGAGGATCGCGACGATGACGCCGCCGCCCTGGAGCTGCCCGAAGGCCACGCCGGTGTTGCGCGTGTTCACGAGCTTGACGCCCGCCACGAGGTCGCGCTGCTCGCCGCGCGCCAGCGACGCCGTCACGAGCGCCTTGACGAGCTGGTCGGTCGCCACGACCCACACGACGACGAGGCCCGTGCGCAGCCATGTCCCGCGCGCGGCTGTCGGCGCCGTCACCCGTGGATCGCGTTGATGATGATGCGACCGACGATCTGCAGGACGAGGATCGCGACGATCGGGCTGACGTCGATCGGGCCGATCGGCGGGATGAAGCGCCGGAAGAGCCCGAGATACGGCTCGCAGACGTCGCGCAGGAAGCCGAGCACGGCGCTCGACCAGCGTGAGTACGGGATCCGGCCGCCGAACGCGAAGATGAGCGACGTCAGGATGTAGGCGAAGATCAGGATGATGTAGACCGTCAGCAGCGCGTTGAGGAAGTTCGCGATCTGCACGCGCGCCGCGGCCGCGCCGATGAGGACGGCCATCGCAGTCATCGCGCGAGCACCGCCTGCATCGCGTCGTCGAACGCGGCCCGGACGCCCCCGTGCTCGAGCGCCGCGAGGCCGCGTGCGGTGCTCCCTCCGGGCGACGTCACCGCGCGGCGCACGGCGAGCGTGTCCATGCCGCGCGCCTGCAGCAGTGCAGCGGTCCCGCCCATGTTCGCCGCCACGAGCTCGCCCGCGACGTCGGCCGGAAGCCCGGCGCGGACGCCCGCGTCGACCTGCGCCTCGGCGACGAGCGCCACGTACGCCGGCGCGCAGCTCATCAACCCCATCGCGACGTCGATCTGCGACTCGTCGAGGCCGACGACGAGCCCGACGCGCTCGAAGAGCTCGATCGCCTGCGCCTCGAGCTCCGCGTCGGCCTGCGCGTCGCGCGCATGACACGTCACGCCCTGGCGGACCTCGACGGGAACGCTCGGGATCATGCGCACGACGGGCGTCGCGCCGTAGGCCCCGCGCAGCGCCGCGAGCGGCACGCCGCCGAGGATCGAGATGACGCCCTGGGCCTCGCCGCCGACCTCGGCGGCGACGCGCTCCAGGCCGGCGGGCTTGTGCGCGAGGAGCACCGCGTCGGCGCGCCGCGCGAGCTCGGCGTTGGAGTCGACGACCTGGCCGCCGAGCTCCGCGACGAGCGCTTCCGCACGCGGCCGGTAGGCGTCGTGCACGAGCACCGGGTCGCCCCAGCCGCGCGCGAGCGCGGTCGCCATGTTGCCCGCCCCGATGAACCCGATCTGCATCGTGTGGAGTATGAACGTGGCCTCGGTCTCGAGGCCGGTGCTTCGTTAGGACTGGTTGAAGAAGCCCTTCTCGATGAGCTCCGCGCGCTCCTCTGCGCTGATCTGCACGTTGCGCGGAGTCAGCATGAAGACCTTCTGCGCGATGCGCTGCATTCCCCCGTCGAGCGCGTACGTCAGCCCGCTCGCGAAGTCGATGAGGCGCTTCGCGAGGTCGGTGTCCGTGTTCTGGAGGTTCAGGACGACGGGGATCGACTGCTTGAACTTGTCGGCCACCTGCTGGGCGTCGTTGAACGACTTCGGGATGACGAGGTGGACGCGGACGTCGCCGCCGTTGCGGGCGCGGTCGACGGGGCGCAGCACGCCCGTCGGCCGGCGCGGCTCGTCGTCGGCGAAGATGTCGTCGAAGTCGTCGCGGGGACGCCGGCGCGGCGCGAGCCGGCGGACGTTCGGGCGCTCGCGGTAGCGATCCTCCATGTCGGCCTCCGGCTCCGGGGAGCGCGACCGCTCACGCTGCTCGCGCTCACGCTGCAACTCGGCCTCGCGGGCTTGCTGGCGCTCGATCTCGAACTCGTCGACATAGCCACGCTCCTCGGCAAGGCCGAAGTACACGAGCGCGCGATGCCAGCTGTCTCTGAAGGCCATGGCTCCTGGGAAGGTTAGACCTCGGGCGCCGTTCTCCTTCCCATTAGTAGAACAGCCTCGTGCCGATTCGCACGAGCGTAGCACCTTCCTCCACGGCGACCTCGTAGTCCTGCGTCGTGCCCATCGACAGCTCGCTCAGGCCGTGCGCCCCGGCGAGCTCGCGCAGGTTCGCAAACCAGCGCCGGCTGTCCTGTGGATCGGACGCCAGCGGCGGCATGGTCATGAGGCCGGCGACCGGTACCGGGCAGCGCTCGACGAACGGTCCGAGCTCGTCCGGCGCGATCCCGTCCTTGCCGGCCTCGCCCGCGACGTTGACCTCCACGAGGACGCGCAGCTCGGGCGGCGCGTGGCGCGCGAGCTGCTCGAGGACGGAGTCGGTCGCGACGGAGTGGATGAGCCGCACGAGCGGCGCGATCTGCTTGACCTTGCGGCTCTGGAGGTGGCCGATGAAGTCCCATGTGAACGCGTCGCCGTAGGCGCCGACCTTCTCTCGCAGGTCCTGCGCGCGGTTCTCCCCGAGCACCGTGACGCCCGCGTCGGCGAGCGCGCGCAGCTCGGCGGCCGGCACGTACTTCGCGGCCCCCACGATCTCGACGTCTGCGCCGTCGCGGCCGGCGCGCGCCGCTGCGGCCGCGATGCGCTCGCGCACCTCGGCGAGGTTCGCGCGCACGCGCTCGGCGGTCAGGCCGGTGATCAGCTCGGCCAATCGCCTCCGGGCTCGCTCACGCGCCATACGGCGCTCGCCTGGCGGCCGGTGTTGTCCGGGTCGTCGCCGTAGTCGCGGCGGTGCGAATGGAAGAGGCTGCGCGGTGCGCACATCGTGCAGATGTCGACGTCGTGGACGTGGTCGAGCGGGATGCCGGCCGCCTGCAGCTGCAGGCGTGCGACGTTCTTGAGGTGCGCGTGGTTGCTCAGGCGCGCGACGCCGCGCGGGTACTTCATGAACGCACGGTGCACCCAGGTGTTGACCTCGTAGCAGCAGACGCCGATGCTCGGGCCGATCGCAGCGTGGATGTCGCCCTCGACGCCGATCTCGCGCAGCGCGGTGACGCCCTCCGTCAGGACGTTGGCCGCCAGCCCGCGCCAGCCGGCGTGGATCATCGCGACGCCATCGGGCGCGACGAGCGCGACCGGCAGGCAGTCGGCCGTGACGACGAGTGCGGCGACGTCCTCGAGCGTGGTCGCGATGCCGTCGGCCTCGGGCCGCTCGGCGCCGGAATCGGGAAGCTCGGTCACTCGCACGACGTCGGCGCCGTGCACCTGCCTGGGCTCCAGCCAGCGCTCGCGCGGGATGCCGATCAGCGCCGCGACGCGATTGCGGTTCTCCTCGACGGCGGGCTCATAGTCGGCGGTGGTGAGGCCGACGTTCAGCGTGTCGAAGGGCTCACCGGACACCCCACCGCGTCGCGTGAAGAAGAGCGCTCGACCGCCCGGGAGCTCGCAGCCGATGTGATCGCCGACGGCCATGAACGGCGGCTGCAGACGATCGCCCCAGATGTTGCGGGATGTCATGGGGGTCGTTGACATACAACCAGTTGTAGCAGTCCGTCTTGTTGTACTTGCGCCAGCCTATGAGTCGGCCGGAGCGCGCAGCGCGGCGGCAAGCTCGGCGTCGCGTCCGGCGGCGAGCTCGCCGTCGAGGCGCAGGTCCAGCGCCGCCGCCAGGCGCGCGCCGACCTCCGGGCCGCGCGGCACGCCCGCCGCCAGCAGGTCGTCGCCGCGGATCTCCAGCACGACGTGGCGCAGGTCGTCGAGCCAGCGCCGCGCGGGCTCGTCTGCGCCGTGCGCGCCGGCCAGCGCGACGGCCTCGACCGGCAGCCCGCGCAGGACGCGCGCGAGCGCCGACGCCCGGGGCGCCGCCTCGAGCATCGCGGTCGCGAGGTCGCGCGCGTGCGTGCACGCGCGAAGCACTGCGCGCTCGGCTGCTGTGAAGTCGAGCTCCGCGAGCAGCGTGTCGGCCTCCGCGGACGGCAGCGCGAGCGACGCGGCGAGGACGACGAGGTCGGCGCGCCCCTCGCCGGGCGCCAGCAGCGCAAGCGCCGTGGCGGCGCGCTCGCGGTCGGGCGCGAGCCATGGCCCGAGCCCGAGCGCGGCGGCGGCGTCCAGCGCCGCGACCGGGTCGGGCTCGGCGAGCGCGAGGCGCAGCTCGTTGCCGATCCGCACGCCGGAGACGGTCTGCAGCGCACCGGCCGCAACCGCCTCGGCGGCAAGCGCCGCCGTGCGCTCCTCGAGCTCGAAGCCGAGCCGTGCCGCGTAGCGCGCGATCCGCCACAGCCGCGTCGGGTCGTCGACGAAGCTCGCGGCATGCAGGACGCGCAGGCGCCCGGCGGCCAGGTCCTCGCGCGCGTGCTCGACGGCCCGCAGCGCCCCGCTGCCGAGGTCGAGCGCGAGGGCGTTGACCGTCACGTCGCGGCGGCGCAGGTCCGCGTCGATGCCGGCTGGGCGCACGTCGGGGAGCGCGCCGGGGCGGGCATACGTCTCGGCGCGCGTCGCGGCGAGATCGAAGCGGCAGCCGCCGGACTGCACCGTCGCGGTGCCGAAGCGGTCGTGGACCGTCGCGTCCGCGCCGAGGTGCCGCGCCAGCGTGCCGACGTCGCGCTCGACGGCCACGTCCAGCTCGCGCGGCTCGCGCCCGAGCAGCAGGTCGCGGACCGCGCCGCCGACGAGGTGCACGCCCTCCTGACCGTGCGCCGCGTCGAGCAGCTGCGGGCCGCACGGCAGCCGTCCGACGCGCTCGAGCAGGTCGTCCATGGCGGACAGTCTCGCGCCTGTCCGAACCGGCGGGCGTGACGTGAGCGCGCTCTACCATTCAGCGCGTGTCCCCTCCGCCTCGCGGCGCGCGCAAGCTGCCGCGACTCGCGCTTGGGGTCGTGGTGCTTGTGCTCGGTGTCGTCGCCGTGCTGCTGGTGGTTCGCAGCCAAGGCGACGTCTCCAACCCGGACGTGACGTTCCTCGACACGACCGAGCGCCCGCCTGGCACGGCCCCCGGCCGCGGTCGCCATCCCGCAGACGACGGCTTCTCATGGCCGATCTACGGCTATACCAAGACGCGAACGCACGACCTCCCGCTGCGCGTCACGCCGCGCCCGCCCTACCGCGAGGCCTGGGTGCTCCGCGGCAACAACGTCCTGCTCGAGTTCTCACCCGTGCTGTGCGGCCGCAGGGTCTATCTGCTGAAGAACAACGGCGCCCTCTACGCGATCTCGCGGCTGTCGGGACGCGTGAGCTGGAAGCGACGGCTCGGAACGCTCGCCGCGGCCTCACCGGCGTGCGGCCACGGGACGATCTATGCCGTGCTGCTCGCGCACGGCGGCCGCTCCGACGCCGGTCGCGTCGTGGCCGTCACGGCGAAGACCGGCCAGGTGCGCTGGGCGCGCCCATTGCCGAGCCGCGCCGAGGGCTCGCCCCTGCTGGACCGCGGCCGCCTCTTCATCGGGACCGAGGACGGCACCGTCTACTCGCTGCGCGCCGACAACGGGCAGATCCGCTGGCGGGCGAAGGCCGCGGGTCCGGTGAAGGGCTCGATCGCGCTCGACGCCGGCAAGCTCTACTTCGGCGACTACGGCGGCAAGGTCCACGCGATCCGCCGCTCGAACGGGGCCAAGGTCTGGGAGGCGGCGCCGTCCAGCGGCCCGCTCGGCCTCGGCCAGGGGAACTTCTACTCCTCGCCCGCCGTCGTGTACGGGCGCGTCTACATCGGCAACACGAACGGCGACGTCTACTCGTTCTCGTCGGCCGACGGCAAGCTCGCGTGGCGCAAGCACACGGGCAACTACGTCTACGCCTCGCCTGCCGTCGGCGCGGTCGACGGCGGGCGCCCGACGGTCTACGTGGGCTCCTACGACGGGAACTTCTACGCGCTCGACGCGCGCTCGGGCGCGACCCGCTGGATGCGCCGCCTGGGCACGAAGATCTCCGGCGCCGCGACGATCGTCGGCGACCTCGTCTTCGTCTCCGACCTCGACAAGCGCACGACGTGGGCGCTCGGCGCGAACACCGGCCGTACGGCCTGGAAGACGCACAAGGGCGCGTTCAACCCGGTCATCAGCGACGGCCGGAGGATCTACCTGACGGGCTACTCGTCGCTCTTCGCGCTGGACCCGGTCAACCGCCCGTTCGCGCCCTCCTCCGCCGCGCTGGAGCGCAGCGCGGCGCGCAAGCGGACGATCGGGCGCCGCGTGGCGCGCCGCGTCAGCGCCGAGCAGGTTACCCGCCGCATCCGGGCGCGCAGGCGCGCCCGCCACGCGCGCTACGTGAGGCTCCGCACCGCGCCGCACGGCCACCACCACGCGCCGCGCCCGGGCGGCCCGCCGCGCTGCCACCTGCACCGCCACGTCTACAGGCTCGGCGGCAGGACGATCGTGCTGCGCCACGACCACTGCCACACGCATGTGCGGCGGCCGTGACGCCGGGCACCGGCGGTTGTCAGACCCGCGGGCTCAAGACGAACGGGGGATCTGCCGATCTCCTTGGGCGACCCGCAAATCAGCCACTGACAGGTTCCCTCATGCGCTTTTCCATACGTACCAAACTCTTCGCGGGCTTCGGCGCCGTGATAGCCATCCTGTTGATCCTCGGCGTCACCGCGCTGGCCCAGATGGGCTCTATCAAAGCCGGGACCGAGGCGCTCAACAACGACGTCCTCCCCAGCGTCGCGGCCGTCGACACTGCGGCTGAGGCCGCGCAGGCGGTTCGCGGCATCCAGTACCAGCACGTGCTGGCCCCCGACGAGGCGGCGATGGGCCGCCTCGAGGAGGCGCTGGCGACCGACTCGGGCGAGATCGAGACGGCCATTCGCGAGTATCGCAACCAGTTCGTCAGCGACAGCCACGATCTCGCTCTCGTGAACACGGTCGGCGGCGCGTGGAACGCCTACAAGCAGGAGACGCGCCACGTCGTGTCGCTGAGCAGGGCGGGCCAGGACAGCCAGGCCGGCGTCACCCTGAACAAGGCGGCCGCGACCTTCGACCGCCTCGATGCAGCGCTCCAGCAGCTCGTCAAGGGCAACCATGCAGCGGCCGGCCAGCACCACGCCGCGAGCCTCGCGACGTACGCGAGCGCCAAGCGGCTCATGATCGCGCTGATCCTGTTCGCGCTTGCGGTCGGCGGCGCCGTCGCCTTCTTCCTGTCGCGCTCGATCAGCCGGGGCGTCGGCGCGATGCTCCGCGCCGCACGCGGTCTCGCCGGTGGCGACATCGAGCAGCAGGTCGCGGTGCGCAGCCGCGACGAGATCGGCGACATGGCCGTCGCGTTCGAGGAGATGATCGCCTACAACCGCGACATGGCCGGCATGGCCGGCCAGATCGCCGATGGCGACCTCACGGTGCAGGTGCAGCCCAAGAGCGAGCGCGATGCGCTCGGCAACGCGTTCGCGACGATGGTCGCGAACCTGCGCAGCCTCGTCGGCAACGTGGCTACCAGTGCCGGGACGCTGAGCCATGCCTCGCAGGAGATGGCGTCCACCTCCGAGGAGGCGGGTCGCGCCGTGGCCGAGATCGCCTCCGCGGTGGGCGAGGTCGCAGAGGGCGCCGAGCGCCAGGTGCGCATGGTCGAGTCGACGCGCACCGCCGTGCAGGAGGCCGCGCGCGCGGCCGATGCCAGTGCGCAGACCGCCACCACGACCGCGCATTCCGCCGACGAGGCGCGTCGCGTCGCCGGCGAGGGCGTCGAGGCGGCCGAGCAGGCCACCGACGCCATGCGCGCGGTCGCGGCGTCCTCGCAGCGCGTGGGTGAGGCGATCCAGGAGCTCGCGCAGCGCTCGCAGCAGATCGGCGCGATCGTGGACACGATCACGGGGATCGCGGAGCAGACGAACCTGCTGGCGCTCAACGCGGCCATCGAGGCCGCTCGCGCCGGTGAGCAGGGCCGCGGCTTCGCAGTCGTCGCCGAGGAGGTCCGCAAACTCGCCGAGGAGTCGCAGGGGGCCGCTGGCCAGATCGCCGGCCTGATCGGCGAGATCCAGGCCGAGACCGAACGGGCCGTCAGCGTCGTAGCCGACGGCGCCAAGCGCACCGACGACGGCGTCGCCACCGTCGACCGCACGCGCGAGGCGTTCGAGGCGATCGGCGCCGCTGTGGCGGACATGAGCGCGCGTGTCGGCGAGATCGCCGTCGCGGTGCAGCAGATCAGCGCGGACGCCCAGCGCGCCGAGGCGGACATCGCCGAGGTTGCGAGCGTCGCCGAGGAGTCCTCCGCATCGGCCGAGGAGGTCTCCGCCTCCACGGAGCAGACGTCCGCGTCGACCCAGCAGATCGCCGCCTCCGCGCAGACGCTCGCGACGACCGCCCAACAGCTCAACGAGCTCGTCGAGCGGTTCAAGGTGGCCGCGTAACAGTCAGCGAGATCATCCGCCACGCCACGCCGCGCGGGATCGTCTCCCGTGCGGCGTGCGTGCGCGGCGTGATCGCCGGAGTCAAAGGTCGGCGTGGCGCGACCCCGACGGTGCCGGGCTAGCGGGAGGGTCGCCAGCAGCGCATCGTGCGCTGGACCTGCTCGCGTGCGAGGCCAGCCGTGGCGAGCGGGGTCGGGCTGTCGCGCTGCGTGCGCAGGCCGTCGGTGAGGATCCCGAGGAAGCGCCGCCAGACGTCCGGGTCGACGTCGCGCGTGCACTCGCTGAGCGAGCCGAGCATGAGCTGCAGCAGCGGAAGATCCGTGGGCTCGAGGTCTGGCCGCAACGCTCCCTGCTCCTGTGCCCGTGCGACCAGGCGCGTGACGAGCGGATGCATGAGCTCACGCGCGCGGGCAACGCGCTCGAGTCCGTGGGTCCCGGAGAGCGCGACCTCCTTGAGCCCCCGGTCATCGGCGTGCGCCGCCGTCGCGGCCTCCAGGAAGCTGACCAGTCCGTCCCAGGCGTCGTCGCGGTGCACCGCCGCCTGGGCGAGCGCGACCATCTCGCCGATGCCCTCCTCGAAGAGCGCGTCGATGAGCTGCTCCTTGTCGGGGAAGCGGCGGTAGATCGTCCCGACACCGACGCCGGCTCGGCGCGCGATCTCGTCGAGCGTGACCGCCAGGCCGTCCTCGGCGAACGCGTCACGGGCGGCCTCCAGGATGCGCTGGCGGTTGCGCTCGGCGTCGCGGCGCAGGGGCCGTTCGTGAGGGGACGAGATGCTCATGACCCAGAAGATTCTAGCTAACCGGAGAGATAGTCTCCGCTTGTGTGGTACGGTTCCCACAGCAAGTAGAGATCTTCCCTCCACTTGGAGCGTAGCACTCCACATAGCCCTGAAGCGAGGTTCAGCCCATGCCCGAAGCCCACGCCAATCCTCACCACGCCAAGCGTTGGCTCATCCTGGGCGTTCTCGCGATCGCCCAGCTCATGGTCGTCCTCGACGCGACGATCGTGAACATCGCGCTGCCGTCGGCCCAGCACGATCTCGGCTTCGGCGACCATGCACGTCAGTGGATCGTCACGGCCTACGCGCTTGCCTTCGGGAGCCTGTTGCTGCTCGGTGGTCGCATCGGCGACCTCATCGGCCGCAAGCGCGTCTTCGTCATCGGCCTGCTCGGGTTCGCCGGCGCGAGCGTCGTCGGCGGGTTTGCTCAGAGCTTTGGTGTGCTCGTCAGCGCACGCGGGCTGCAAGGCGTGTTCGGTGCACTGCTCGCCCCCGGCGCGCTGTCGCTGCTGACCACGACCTTTACTGAGCCCGAGGAGCGCGGCAAGGCATTCGGCGTCTTTGGAGCCGTCGCCGTCGGCGGGGCCGCCATCGGCCTGCTGCTCGGCGGCATCCTCACCGAGTACCTGAGCTGGCGTTGGTGCCTCTATGTGAACCTCTTGATCGCGATCCCCGCGGCCCTCGCGGCGACGGCACTGCTGCACAACGAGGTCCCGGCGATCAGGCCCAAGCTCGACATCTCCGGCACGGTGACCGCC
>DASWQM010000119.1:0-5804 GCA_036403675.1 Solirubrobacteraceae bacterium
CCCGCCGACCAGCTCGAGCAGACCGTGAGCTCGCGCAGGAAGAGCTGCTCGGTGTCGACGCCGACCGGGACCCCCGGCCCGGTGGTGGCGTAGAGGCAGAGCGTCCCGCCGGGCGCCAGCGCCGCGGCGGCGCCGGCGATCGCGCGGGCGTCCGGCGTCGTGACGAACGCCACGTCGACCGGCTCATCGGCGTGGTCGGCGGCCCCGAGGCGCTCGGCGAGCCGCCGGCGCTCCTCGCGCGGCTCCCGGACCCAGACGGCTTCGACCGCGCGGGCGTGCGCGGCCGCGACGGCGAGCAGCCCGTTGGAGCCCGCGCCGACGACGAGCAGCGCGTCGCCCGGCCGTAGCCCGGCGCGGTCCAGCGCGCGCAGGACGCAGCCCAGCGGCTCGACGAACGTCCCGGCGACGGGGTCGACGGCGCCGAGCTGCAGCAGCTCGCCCACGAGCGGCGCGGCGATCCGGACGCGCTCGGAGAAGCCGCCGGGGTCCAGTGCGGTCGCGCGGAACTGCTCGCAGAGCGTCTCGTGGCCGCGGCGGCAGCGCCGGCACGCGCCGCAGGGCGCGTGGTGATGGATGACGACGCGATCGCCCGCGGCGATGCCCGCGACGCCGGCGCCGGTCTCGAGCACCTCGCCGACGACCTCGTGGCCTAGCACCGCGGGCAGCTTGCGCGAGACGTAGGTCTCGCTGACGTCCGAGCCGCAGACGCCGCAGGCGAGGACCCGGCAGACGACCTCGCCCGGTCCGGGCACCGGGTCGGGCAGCTCCTCGACGACGACCTCACGCGAGGTCAGCGAACGGGCGGCTTTCACCGGTGGTCGGCCAGCAGCGCCGCGATCGACGCGCGCGTCGGCGGCGAGGCGATCCCGCGCTCGGTCACGAGCGCGGTCACGAGCTCGGCGGGGGTGACGTCGAACGCCGGGTTGCGGCACGGCGTGTCCTCGGCCGTCAGCAGCGCGCCGCCGGCGTGGCGCACCTCGTCGGCCGCGCGCTCCTCGATGACGATCTCGTCGCCGCTCGAGATCGACGCGTCGATCGTCGACGTCGGGCCGGCGACGACGAACGGGATCCCGGCCGCGCGCGCGGCGAGCGCGTGGGCGTACGTGCCGACCTTGTTCGCGACGTCGCCGTTGGCGGCGACGCGATCGCAGCCGACGATGACCGCGTCGACGTCGCCGCGGCGCATAAGGCCCGCGGCCGCGCCGTCGACGAGCAGCTCGTGGGCGATCCCCGCGCGGCGCAGCTCCCAGATCGTCAGCCGTGCGCCCTGCAGCAGCGGGCGCGTCTCGCACGCCAGCACCGAGATCTCGTCGCGCTGCGCGAGCTCGAACGCGACCGCGAGCGCGGAGCCCGTGCCGCCGCAGGCGAGCGCCCCGGCGTTGCAGTGGGTGAGGATCCGCCGGGCGCCCGCGAGCAGGTCGGCCCCCTGCAGGGCGATCGCGGCGCTTGCGGCATCCTCTTCGGCGTGGACCTGCTCGGCCTCGGCGCGCGCGGCGTGATGGCGCTCGCCCGGCGCCGCCGCGAGCGCGGCGGCCAGCACGCGGTCGACCGCGCGGGCGAGGTTCACGGCGGTCGGCCGCGCGTCGCGCAGGGCTCCGGCGGCCGCCGCCAGCGCGACCTCGTCGGCGCGAGCCGCCTCCATCGCGACCCCGTAGGCGGCGGCGATGCCGATGTTCGGGGCGCCGCGGACGGCGAGCCGGGCGATCGCCTCGGCGGTGTCCCGGGCGCCTTCGAGATCGATCCACCGCTCGGCGGCGGGCAGCAGCGTCTGATCGAGGATCCGCAGGCGCCGCCCGTCCCAGCGGATCGGGGCGGTCGACAGCGAAGCTGCGAAGCCGGGCATGGGCCGATGCTACTGTCGCCCCGGATGCGCCGCCTGCTTCTCGCCGCCCTTGCGGCCGCGCTCGTGGCGCCGGGCCGAGCCGAGGCTGCCGCGCCGATCATGCCCCTGGCCGACGTCCAGGCGGGCGCGCGATGCACCGGCCTGACGGTCGTTCGCGGGACCGAGGTGACGAGCTTCGACGTCGAGGTCGTCGACGTCATCGGCGCCGAACGGCCGCGCACGGCGCGCATCCTCGTCCGCGTCTCCGGGCCGGCCGTCGACGCGACCGGCCTCGGCCCGGGCTTCTCGGGGTCGCCGGTGCTGTGCCCCGGCGCGGACGGCGTGGATCGCACGATCGGCGCGATCTCGGAGACGGTCGGCGAGTACGGCGGGCGCACGGCGATCGCGACGCCGATCGAGGCGATCCTCGCGCAGCCACCGGAGCCGTCCGCCGCGGTTCCGGCGGCCGTGCCGAGCGCGCGCGCGCTGGCCGCGCCGCTGACGATCGCGGGCCTGCGCCCGTCGCTGGCGGACAGCTTCACGCGCGCGGCCCGCAACGCCGGGCACGTGCTCCTCAGCTCGCCGGCGGGGCCGCGGGTGACGTTCGCGCCGCAGCCGCTCGTGCCGGGCTCGGCTGTCACCGTCGGCGTCACCTCCGGTGACATCTCGATCGGCGCGCTGGGCACGGTCGCCTACGTGGACGGCCCGACGGTCTGGATGTTCGGCCACCCGATGGACGGCGCCGGGCGCCGCGCGCTGTTCCTCCAGGACGCGTATGTCCACGCGGTCATCAACAACCCGATCGCGGTCCCCGACGTCTCGACCTACAAGCTCAGCTCGCCGGGCAACGACGTCGGCACGATCACGTCCGACGGACCGTCCGCCGTCGTCGGCCGGCTCGGCGGGCTGCCGCCGAACTTCCCGCTGCGCGTGACGGCCCGCGACCTGAGCAGCGGTCGCGTGACGAGCAACCTGACGCGCATCGCCGACGAGGGCGACGTCGGCCTGCCCGCGGGCGTGTCGCCGCTCGGCCTGGCCGCCGCGGCGGCGGTGGCCGACGCGGCCGGCAACGTGCTCGCCGGCGCGCCGGCGCGACAGAGCGGCGACATGTGCGTGACCGTCACGCTGCGCGAGCTGCGCGCGCCACTGCACTTCTGTAACCGGTACGCCGTCGACGGCCAGGTTCCCAACGCCCTCGCGGGAGCGGCCGTCGCCGACATGTCGGCGGCCGTCGGGACGCTCGACGGCTATCGCTTCGGCACGCTGCACCCGACCGCGGTGGACGTCGGCCTGCGGGCCCGCGCCGGCCTCGACCAGGCCTTCATCACCGGCGCGACCGCGCTGCACCGCGTGCGGCGCGGGCGGGCGCTGCCGGTGCTGCTGCATCTGCGCCACACCGGCACGGGAGCGCGCAGCACGCAGACGATCCGCGTTCGCGTGCCGCTCGACACGCCGCGCGGGCTGCGGACGCTCCGCCTCCGCGGCACCCCCGCCGACATCGGCGGCGACCCCAACAATCCCGGCGATCTGAGCATCGTGTTCGAGCCGCAGGACACCGGCGATGACCCCGGCCCGCGATCGCTCGACGAGCTGCGCGCAGCGTTCGCCGCGCTGCACCACTCCGACGCCGTCAGCGCGACGTTCGGCGGCGGCAGCCGGCGCGACGTCTACCGCGACCCGCGCCTACGCATCACGGGCCAGGCGCGCCTGCACGTGATCGTCCATCCCTGAGGCGTCGGCCGGTGACGGGTGGCGGCGCTCCTTCGACGGTCGTGTCGAATCGACCCCTATATACGGGGAGGATTCGACACGACCCCTCGGGCGGCGCCGGCGCCCGGCCGCTCCCGGGCCCCGCGGCCCTCAGCCCAGCCGGTTCTCGATCCCCAGCGGCGCCGGGGCCGGGTCGGCCCCCGCGGGCGCGCGATCGGGCGCGTCGGACGGGGCGTCGACGCCCAGCACCGTCGCCAGCTCGCCGGACTCGTACATCTCCGTGACGATGTCGCAGCCGCCGATGAGCTCGCCGTTGTGGAAGAGCTGCGGGATCGTCGGCCAGTTCGAGAGCGCGGAGAGCTCCTGGCGGATGCGCGGGTCGGGCAGGATGTCGACCGCGGTGAAGGGCGTCTCGAGCGCCTGCAGCATCGCGACCGTGCGCGCGGAGAAGCCGCACGCGGGCCGGTCCGGACTGCCCTTCATGAAGAGGATGATGTCGTTGTCGGCGATCGCCTCGGCGATCGCGTCGCGGATCTGGTTGTCGCTCATGAGACCTCCGTCTTCAGTTCGAGGGCATGGATGGCGCCGCCGAGCTCGCCCTGGAACACGTCCATCACGAGCCGGTGCTGCTGCACGCGCGACAGGCCGTCGAAGGCGGACGCGCGCACGAGGGCGCTGAAGTGGACCTCGTCCTGGGTCTGCACGTCGGCCTCGGCGCCCGGGATGGCGGACTCGATGCGGCTCCTGACCTCGTCTGCGCTGGGCATCTGCCGGACAGCCTAGCGAGCACCGCTTCCTGGCCTATCGGATCCAACCACCCCAGCATGCGATCCTCGTCCAAGACAACGGGCGGGGCCGCTACACTTCGTGAAGTATTGCCGACTTTCCCCGAAACGACGCCGGGAGCTTCCAGCACATGATCACGATCACCGAGAAGGGCGCACAGAAGGTCCACGAGTTCCTCAGCGCCCAGGGCGCCGATGTCTCGGCAGCCGGACTGCGCGTGGGTGTGAAGGGCGGTGGCTGCTCGGGCTTCCAGTACAACCTCGCCTTCGACCAGCAGCGCGACGGCGACGAGGTCTTCGAGCACTCCGGGCTGAAGGTCTACGTCGACCAGCCGAGCCTGCCGTACGTGCGCGGCTCGGTCATCGACTACGTCGAGTCCCTCCAGGGCGCGGGCTTCCAGGTCAACAACCCGAACGTCGTCGCGGCATGCGGCTGCGGCTCCTCGTTCCGGGTCGCCGACGAGCAGGAGTGCTCGGCCGTCTGACGCCGACGTAGCGTCTCCGCGCCACGATGCGACACCGTGTCGTGTGCGCCGGCCGACGTTCTGGCCGGTTGTCCATAGAAGGCCTCCCTCGGCCGCGTGAACCTCAGCGGTCCACGCCGATCATGAGGAGGTTCGATGCCCGAGTTGACCATCGCCGCGGCCGCGGCGCCGTTCGGTCGCGACCTGGCCGCCTGCTACGCGACGATCGAGCAGGTCCTCGCGGACGCGCGCGACGCGGGCGCCGAGCTCGTGATCCTGCCCGAGGCGGCGCTCGGTGGCTACGTCACGTCACTGCACGACGACGCCGACCCGCCGCCCGCGCTCGACGCCGACGGTCCCGAGCTGCGGCGCGTCATGGAGCTCGCAGGCGACCTCGTCGTCTGCGTCGGCTTCTTCGAGGACGGCGGCGGCGGGACGCGCCACAACGTCGCCGCCTGTGTGACCGGCGACGGCCTGCTCGGCCTGCACCGCAAGGTCCACATGCCGCTGAAGGAGGGACGCATGACGACCCCCGGCGACACCATCCAGGCCTTCGACACCCCGGTCGGGCGGATCGGCATGCTCATCTGCTACGACAAGGCCTTCCCCGAGGCCGCCCGGACGCTCGCCCTCGACGGCGCCCAGCTCCTCGCGACGATGTCGGCGTGGCCGTGCAGCAAGACGAACGCCGCCGAGAACCTCATGGAGGACCGTCAGTGGCGCCGTGCCGAGCTGTGGGACCGCTCGCGGGCGGCCGAGAACTCGATCGTCCTCGCGTCCGCCAACCAGACCGGGAGCTTCGGGAGCCTGCGGTTCGTCGGCGGCGCGCGGATCGTCGACCCCGGCGGCGACGTCGTCGCAGCGACGGATCTCGAGCCGGGGCTCGCCGTGGCCACGTTCGACCTCGACGCCACGCTCGCCCGCGCGCGCAAGGCGCTGTCGCCGATCATGGACCTGCGCCCTGACACCTACCGCGCGGCCGAGCCGCTGGAGCAGGTCGCCTGATGCCGGCCGTCGACTTCA
>DASWQM010000120.1:0-10519 GCA_036403675.1 Solirubrobacteraceae bacterium
CTCCGCGGGTCTCCGCGCGGCGGCCCGCGCTCGCCCTGGCCGCGATTGCGACCGCCGCGATCGCGATCGCCTTCCTCGGCTCGCGGCACGGCGAGGTGGCGGCCGCGACCTCGCCGGACACGTCGGCCGCTGCCGGGCAGACGGTCCGCGAGTTCCTCGTCGCCGCGTACATCGACGGCGACGGCAACGTGGCCTGTGGCTTCCTGTCGCTGCAGGAGCAGCGCCAGGTGGCGGTCACCGACCCATCCGGGGCGTGTGGCAACGCGCTCGACAACGGCCTCGTGGCTCCCCCTCAGCTCGCGCCGCTGAAGACCTCACGCCAGGTCGGAGACCTGCCGGCACGCGTCGAGCTCTCGCGCGGCGCCGCCACGGTGCGTCTCGGCGGTGGCGTCTTCCTCCTGCGGCCCGCGACCGCCGCTGAGCAGGCGCAGTTCCAGGCCCCCGCGAGCTACTGGCGCATCGCGGCCGGCATCACTGCGCTGCTGCGGGCGGGCTGAGGGCCCGATCAGGCCGCCAGTCCGGCGCGCCGGGAGACGTCGGCCAGCTCACCACTCGGCGTCTCCTCGAGCTGTGCGGCGGGGGCGGAGGGCAGCAGCTGTCGCCGCAATCCGGCCACGACCGTGCGGGCGGCGATCGCACCGACGAGGCCCGTGACAGCAGCGAGCAGGATCCATCCGTAGACCCGGGCGCCGGCCGGGTGCTCGAGGACGAGCCAGCGCAGCGCGAGGGTCACCATCGCCGCCCAGGGGAAGGTGAACGACCAGAACCCGGGCGTGAAGGTCAGCGCTCGATAGAGCGGAAACAGCCGCACCTGGGCAACGATCATCAGGGCCGCGTAACCGGCGATCCCCAGCGCCAGCTGGTCCGGCGGGCCGGGATGAAGCAGGAAGTACGCGCTGCCGGCGATCGCCGGCGGCGCCACCTCGATCGCGAGTGTCGGGACGAGCGGCGCCGGGAGCCGCGGGCGGAAGAACAGCCGGTTGAGGACGACTGAGCTCATGAACACCCAGGCCACCACGCCGATGCCGAAGTACACCTGCGCGATGCTGTTTAGGCCGACCACCGACGCTGCCTCGGATCCGATGAAGCCGACGCCGAGGATCGGGAGGAAGAACGCGGTGGTGAAGGTCGTCTCCTCCAGCCCACCGCTCATCCATTGCCCGACCAGCAGGCCGCCGAGCAGCAGCCCGGCAACCAGGAAGACGATCACGATCACGCGCCCGGCCGTCGGCGCGGGGGCCGCCAGAGACTCGCCGAGCACGAGCGCCGCCAGCACCGGCACGGCGAGGAACGGGCCCAGCGCCGCGTCGCGCGAGTCGGCGAGGATCCGCCGGGGTCCCTGCCTGAGGTAGGCGAGGGTCAGCAGCACCCAGGTCACGGCGGCGAGGACCGCGATCGCATTGCCGACGGCTGTGGGCGCGCCGAGCGCGGTTGATGCGTACAGCCAGGCGGCGGCGAGCCCCGACAGGCCGAACGCGATGCCGAAGAGGTTTGGTGGGATACGTGCGACGGCCATTGGGAAGGGCCCTTCCGTCTCGTGGTCGCCGCCGGGCTCGGGAGGCCGGCGGCCGTGTCGTGTGCGTCTTCGCGCGGCGCGCTCGGCACCCGACGAATGGTGGGAGGCGAGCGTGGGCCTGTCGTCGGCCCGCCGCCCGATCTTGCGCCTACCGCCAGGCGCGTACGGAGCTGCGCCGTATGCGCCGATCCGCTACCGGAAAGAGTCGCCCGCCGGCCGACGACCGCGTGCTCTTCGTCGGGGAGCATCTGCCACATGCCCGACGACACGGCCGACCGCGGACTGCCGCGCGACAGACGTGGCTGGCACGTCGCGCCCGCCCCCGACGGGCGCGGGACCCCGCCCCCGCAGCCGAGCGACCGGCGGCGGCCCCGCCTCGGCCGCTTCGGCTTGTTCGTGCTCCTGCTGCTGGCGCTCAACTGGCTGTCGGTGCTGCTCTTCACGCCCGGCTCAGCCCCGCCGCGGGTGGCGATCCCGTTCAGCCCGGTCTTTCTCCAGGACGTCCAGGCGGGCCGAGTGAAGTCGATCTCCTCGACCGCGGACACGATCAACGGCACGTTCACGTCCGCGCAGCGCTATCCGACGACGACGGCGGCGCCGACGACCCTGTTCAGCACGCAGGTGCCGACGTTCTGGAACGGCAACCAGCTGTCCGCGCTCCTGCAGTCCAAGGGCGTGCAGATCACGGCGGAGTCGCCCACGCAGGGCGCCTCGCTGCTGACCCAGCTGCTGCTCGGCTTCGGCCCCACGCTGCTGATCGTCGGCCTCTTCGTGCTGCTCGCACGCCGCGCCGGCGCGGGCGGCATGGGCGCGATCGGCGCGTTCGGACGCTCGAAGGCGCGCCGCGTCGACGGCGCCACCATCCCAGTGACCTTCGACGACGTCGCGGGCATCGACGAAGCGAAGGCCGAGCTGTCGGAGATCGTCGACTTCCTGCGCGATCCCGAGCGCTACCGCCGGCTCGGCGGGCGCATGCCGCACGGCGTCCTGCTGTCGGGCGCCCCCGGGACGGGCAAGACGCTCCTCGCGCGCGCTGTGGCCGGTGAGGCCCATGCGGCCTTCTTCTCGATCTCGGCCTCGGAGTTCATCGAAGCGATCGTCGGGGTGGGTGCCTCGCGCGTGCGCGACCTCTTCTCCCAGGCGAAGGCCGCCGAGCCGTCGATCATCTTCATCGACGAGCTCGACGCGATCGGGCGGGCGCGCAACGCGCAGGTGGGCCTCACCGGCGTCAACGACGAGCGCGAGCAGACGCTCGATCAGATCCTCACCGAGATGGACGGCTTCGAGAGCTCCGAGGCGGTCGTCGTCCTCGGCGCCACCAACCGCGCCGACGTCCTCGACCCCGCCCTCCTGCGTCCTGGGCGCTTCGATCGTCGCGTGGTCGTGCAGGCGCCCGACCGCGAGGGCCGGCGGAGGATCCTCGAGGTCCACACGCGCGCCCTCCCGCTGGCCGACGACGTCGACCTCCGCTCGCTCGCGTCCAGCACGCCGGGCATGGTCGGTGCCGATCTGGCCAACCTCGCCAACGAGGCCGCGCTGCTCGGCGCGCGGCGCGACCACGAGCGCGTCCAGATGAGCGACTTCACCGACTCGCTGGAGAAGATCCTGCTCGGCGCGCCGCGCGGGATCATCCTCTCGCCGGAGGACCGCCGGCGAACCGCCCACCACGAAGCGGGGCACGCCCTCGTCGCCATGCTCACGCCCGGCGCCGACCCGGTCCGCAAGGTCTCGATCATCCCGCGCGGCGTGGCGCTGGGGGTCACGCTGTCGGCGCCCGACGCCGACCGCGTGTTCTACTCGCGCGAGGATCTCGAGACGCGGATCCGCGTCGCGCTCGGCGGGCGCGTCGCCGAGGAGCTCATCTCCGGCACGATCACGACGGGCGCCGAGTCCGACATCCGCCAGCTGACGGAGATCGCGCGCGAGATGGTCGGACGGTGGGGGATGAGCGATCGCATCGGCCCGATCGCTGTGCTGCCGGATGACGGCGCGGGGCCGCTGCTCCCCGGCGCGGGGACGCAGTCCGAGCACACGCAGCAGGCGATCGACCAGGAGGTTCGCCGGCTCGTCGACGACGCCCACGCCGACGTGACGCGGATGCTCAGCGAGCACCAGGACCAGCTGCGGTCACTCGCCGAGGCGCTGCTCGACGCCGAGACGCTCGACGAGGTCGACGCCTACGCGGCGGCGGGCGTGCCGGCGAGGCCTGCGCAACCCGAGCGGCCGCCGGCCGCCGGAATCGCCGCCGGGGCATGACGGCTCAGCAGCCCCGAACAGGACGCCGCCCGGGATGCCGAGGGTCCCGCCGAGCACAAACGCGGCGACTCCTCCGGGCTGTCCGCCGGGAGTACGAAGCGCGTCTACCGATCGGGTGGTCGGTAGTCGCGATTGCGCCCGGCGCGACCGGCCCGAGACTGGCCTCACCAGCGCCGGTCAGCGCGACCGGCCGCGAGATTCAGACAGGACTCCCATGACCCCAACCATCGACCAGCTCAACGGCCGCACCACGGGCGCGGTGGCAGAGCCCATCGACGGCGACCGGGGCGCGTCCATCCTCGGGCCCCGCAACATCCCGGTCGAGAGCGAGAACCCGGACCTGCTGGTGTCGCCCGTGACGGACGCGGGCACGATCCCGAACCTGAAGTTTCCGTTCGCCCAGGCTCGCAACCGCGTCCTGAGCGGCGGTTGGGGGCGCGAGGTGACCACGCGCGAGCTGCCGGTGGCCAAGGAGCTCGCCGGCGTGAACATGCGCCTCAAGGCGGGCGGCGTGCGCGAGCTGCACTGGCACAAGGAGGCGGAGTGGTCGTACATGCTCGCCGGCCGCGCCCGGATCACCGCCGTCGACGCCGACGGCCGGAACTTCATCGACGACGTCGGCGTCGGCGACCTGTGGAACTTCCCGGCGGGCATCCCGCACTCGATCCAGGGACTGGACGACGGGTGCGAGTTCCTGCTCGTCTTCGACGATGGCGACTTCTCGGAGAACGAGACGTTCCTCGTCACGGACTGGTTCGCGCACACGCCGCCCGAGGTCCTGGCTCAGAACTTCGGCGTGCCGCAGGCCGCGTTCGCGAACCTCCCCGCCGACGTCGAGCACAGCCGCTACATCTTCGCCGCCGAGCTGCCGCCGCCGCTGGACGAGGACGGCGTCGTCTCGCCGGAGGGAGAGGCGCCGCAGACCTTCAGCTACCGCATGCTCGAGCAGGAGCCCATCAAGGCGGCGGGCGGGCAGGTGCGCATCGTCGACTCCAGGAACTTCCCGGCCGCGTCGACGGTCGCCGCCGCGCTCGTCGAGGTGCAGCCCGGCGGCATGCGCGAGATGCACTGGCACCCGAACACGGACGAGTGGCAGTACTTCATCTCCGGCAAGGGACGCATGACGGTCTTCGCGTCCAGCGGCAAGGCGCGGACGTTCGACTACCAGGCCGGCGACGTCGGCTACGTGCCGTTCGCCATGGGCCACTACGTGCAGAACACCGGCGATGAGCCGCTCGTGTTCCTCGAGCTGTTCCGCAGCGACCACTTCGCGGACATCTCGCTGAACCAGTGGATGGCGCTGACGCCGCCCGAGCTCGTCAAGGCGCACCTGAACCTCGACGACGCGACGATCGCCGCGCTGTCGAAGACGAAGCCGATCATCGTCGGCCCACCGGACGCCGGGAGCGGCGCGTGATGCGGCGCCCCGGCGATGAGGGCGTGCGCGACGCCCTGCTCGTCGCGCTGACGTTCTCGACGGGGGCGATCGATGCGATCAGCTTCCTCGTCCTCGGCAAGGTCTTCTCGGCGTTCATGACGGGGAACATCGTGTTCCTCGGATTCGAGCTCGGTGGCGCGGCCGGTCCGTCGACGTGGCGGACCGTCGCCTCCGTCGCGGCCTTCGCGGTCGGCGCGGCCGCGGGGGCCAGGATCGTGGCGCCGACGGCCGGCCTGCACGCCGTCTGGCCCCGGCGCGTGACCGCCGCGCTTGCCGCGGGCGCGGTGGCGCAGACCGCGTTCCTCGCCATGTGGCTGGCCGTCGGCGGCGATCCGTCGAGCGGCAGCGCCGACGCGCTGATCGCGGTGTCCGCCCTTGCGATGGGGCTGCAGACCGCCGCCGTGTTCTCGCTCGGCGTGCGCGCGGTCTTCAGCACCGCCGCCACGGCGACCTGGACGGCGCTCATGGGCGACCTCGCCGCGTGGTCGCAGACGCGCGCCGAGCGCCACCGGCTGGCCGGCGTCCTCGTCGCGCTCTTCGCGGGAGCGGTCGCCGGCGCCGTCCTCGTGGTCAACGCCCGGACGTGGGCGGCATGCCTCCCGCTGGTCGTCAGCGCGTCCGTCGTCGCCGTCGCGGCATCCCGCCTGCATCCGGCGTCGAGCGGACATCAGGTCGGCGCGCCACACGCGGCTTCGTAGACCGCCCGCCACCGTCCTGCCCTGTGGTCGTCCTGCGATCCGCAGGCAGGACGGTGGCGCACGCGTCAGGCTGCGCGCGACGCCTCGCGCCGGCGTGCGCGCCCGTCGCGCCACAGGCCGACGAGGGCGATGCCCGTCACCACGAGCCCGCCGGCAGCCAGCCAGCGGGTGCCCGCGGTGCCGAGCGCGAAGGCGAGGCCGCCGACCGCCGTCGCCCACGCGACCGAGCCCGCGGCGTTCCAGGCGGCGAACCGGCGCCAGCGCAGCTTCTCGGCGCCGGCCAGCCACGCGATGGCGACGCGGCCGAACGCGACGAAGCGCCCGACGAAGACGGCGGCGCCGCCATAGCGGGCGAAGAGCGCGCGCCCGGCGTCGAGCGCGCTGCGACGGATGCGGCGCCCTGGGCCACGTGCGACGAGGGCGCGGCGGCCGAGGTGCCGGCCGAGCAGGTACCCGATGTTGTCGCCGACGATCGCCCCGGCCGCGGCAAGCGCGATCACCGCCGCGATCTGCATCTTGCCGTTCGCCGCGAGCACCGCGGCCGCGATCAACGTGGTCTCGCCGGGCACCGGGATCCCCGCGCTCTCGGCCGCGACGGCGACAGGCAGCACGACGTATCCGAGGCTGCCCGCGACGTCGAGCGCGCTCATGGTCCGGTCTCCTTGCGGCGCGATCGCACGTCAGGCCACCGCGGGCCTGGCGCGGCGCTCGGCGACGGTCAGTGCGAGGCCGCCCAGCGCCGCGAGCGCGGACGCCGCGATCACCCACGCGAACGCGTGGTGAAACGCGTCGGCCAGTGGTACGGCGACGTGGGCCCGCACGGCCGGCGAGAGCGGCTCCAGGATGCCGGAGCCGCCGCCCGCACCCGGCATGGCGGCACGCGCCTGGCTCTCGAGCAGCACAGCGGCCACCGCCGTGCCGATCGACGCCCCGACCTGACGGATCGTGTTCAGCGCGGCGGTCGCGCGCGGGACCTGGGCGGGCGTCAGCACGGAGAGCGCGGCCGCCGCCGCCGGCTGGATGGAGGCGCCCATGCCGACCCCGCGGACGAAGAGCAGCGCGGCCAGCAGCCCCTGCGACGTTCCCGGGCCGACGAAGGCCCACGGGATCGTGGCCAGCGTCGCGAGGGTGGCGCCGACCAGCACGACCCGGCCGCCGCCGACGGCGTCCGTGAGCCGCCCGCTGATTCCCAGCGCGGCGGCCGCGCCGAGCCCCTGTGGCGCCATCAGCAGGCCCGCCGCCAGCGCGCTCTCGCCGCGGTCGAGCTGGTAGTAGAGCGGCAGCAGGATCATCGCGCCGAAGAGCCCGATGCCGAGCAGGAAGGTCGTCGCCGCCGCGGCGCCGAAGGCGGGGACGCGGAAGAGGTGGACGTCGATCAGCGGCCGCTGCGTGCGCAGGGCGCGGAGCGCGAAGGCCGCGACGAGCGCCGCGCCGGCCAGGATGGGCACGACCGCGATCGCCTGCGTGAACCCGCCCTGGGCCTCGGTCTCGGAGAGCCCGAAGACGATGCCGACGAGCCCGCTGCACAGCAGCGCCGCCCCGCGCCAGTCCAGGCGCCCGGCGTCGGCGCGCCCGGCGGCGTCGCTGAGTATGCGTCCCGCAAGGCCGAACGCGACGACGGCGATCGGCACGTTGACGAAGAAGATCCACCGCCACGTGACGTTGTCGACGACGAGGCCGCCGATGATCGGCCCGAAGATCGGGCCGAGCAGGATCGGGACGCCGACGAGCGACAGCACGCGGCCGGTCTTCTTCGGACCCGCGCTCTGCGCCACCAGCGTGAACCCGACCGGGATCAGCATGCCGCCGCCGAGGCCCTGCAGGACCCGGAAGCCGATGAGCTCGCCGATCGACGAGGACAGTCCGCACAGTGCCGACCCCGCGCCGAAGAGACCGACCGAGATGAGCCAGATCCGCTTGGATCCGAAGCGCTCCTCCATCCAGCCCGAGAGCGGGATCACGACCGCCAGCGACAGCAGATAGGCGGTCGCGACCCACTGCACCGTGTTGAGCGGGGCGTGGAGGTCGGCCGCGAGCTTGTCCAGCGCCACGTTGACGATCGTGGTGTCGAGCGCCGGCATGACGAGGCCGATGGCGACGACCGCGACGATGACGAGCGTCTGACGGTCGAGGCCGCCTTCCGCCGTGCGACGCCGCTTGGTGATGGCTGGTCCGAGGGCGGTCATGCGCGAACTCCAGCAGCGTCAGCGCACGCCGCAACAACGGACGCCGATCAGGCGAGACGCTACGCCTCGACTGATCGCGCAACCCGACCGGCGGTGCGGCAGAACCTATCGCGGACCGGCACCGGCGCTTGCATGCTTGGGACGTGGCCTTCGGTCAAACCGGCAACGCCAAAAAACGGAGAGCGAACGATGATCACCCAGACCAGCATCGCCGGGATCTCGATCCCCGACAGCACGCTCGCTCGCGAGACGACCGAGTTCGTGCAGGACACGTCGACGCAACTCCTCTTCGACCACTCGCGGCGAGTGTTCCTCTGGGGCTCGCTGCAGGGTGACAGGCGCGGCCTGGACTACGACCCCGAGCTGCTCTACGTCGGCGCCATGTTCCACGACATCGGCCTCATCGAGGGCCATCGCTCCGAGCACGAGCGCTTCGAGATCGACGGCGCCAACGCCGCCCGCGCATTCCTGGAGCGCCACGGTCTGCCCGAGCAGCAGGTGATGACCGTCTGGGAGTCGATCGCCCTGCACACCACGCCGGAGGTCCCGAGCTACAAGCAGCCCGAGGTGCAGATGGTCACCCTCGGCGTGGAGTACGACGTGCTCGGCCTGCACCACGATGACCTCTCGGAGCAGCAGCGCGAGGCCGTCCTGGCGGCCCATCCGCGGCCGGGCTTCAAGCAGGGCATCATCGAGGCCTTCTCGGCCGGCATCCGCGACAAGCCCGAGACCGCGTTCGGGACGATGAACACCGACATCCTCGAGGCGACCGTGCCGGCGTACGTGAAGCCCAACTTCTGCGACTACATCCGCAACTCGCGCTTCGACACGTAGGAGGGGCCTGTGGCAGGGTCGTCCGCTGCCGCGGCCCACACGCGATGATCAAGGGGTGACACCGGCGATCCCTCGCTGGCTGAGCGCGGCGCTCACGAGCGTCGCGCTCGTCGCTGCCATCACCGCGGTGATCGCGCTGCTGGACCCGCGCGTGCCGGCCCTCGGCCTGGGCGTGCTCTATCTCTTCGCGGTGGTGCCGATCGCCCTCATGCACGGCCCGGCGGTCGCGGGCGTCGTGTCGGTCGCGAGCATCGCGGCGTTCAACTACTTCTTCCTACCTCCGCGGCACAGCCTGGATCCCGGCGCATCGCAGCAGCGGGAAGTGCTCGCGGCGCTCCTCGTGTCGTCACTGGTCATCAGCCAGCTGGCGGCGCGCTCGCAGCGAGAGGCGCGGCGATCGGCGCGTCTCGCGGACGAGCAGGCCGCGCTGCGCCGCGTGGCGACACTGGTCGCACACGGCGTGCCTCCGAGTGAGCTCTTCGCCGCCGCCACCGAGGAGGCCGGCAGGCTGCTGCGCGCCGACCTCGCGGGGATGATCCGCTACGAGAACGATGACACCGTGACGCCCGTGGCCACCTGGGCCGCGGTGGGCGAGCACCCATCCGTCCCGGATCGCTGGTCGACCGAGGAAGGCGACCCGACGACGATGGTCGCGCAGACGCGCCGAGCCGCCCGGGTCGACGACTGGTCCGGCGTTCCGGGGCCGATCGCCGCCTTCATCCGGCAACTCGGGATCAACTCCTCGGTCGGAAGCCCGATCCTCGTGGAGGGGCGCCTCTGGGGCGCGTTGGCCGTCCACTCCAGGCAACCCCAGCCGCTCCCGGCGGACACCGAGTCGCGCCTGGAGAGCTTCAGCGAGCTCGTCGCCACGGCGATGTCCAACGCCGAGGTGCGGGCCGAGGTGAAGCGGCTCGCCGACGAGCAGGCAGCACTACGACGGGTGGCGACGCTCGTCGCGCGCGAGTCGCCGCCGGCGGAGGTGTTCGCGGCGGTCGCCGAGGAGCTGAGCCGGCTCCTGCGCATCGACGAGACGGCGGTGTTCCGCTACGAGGACGACCACACGGTGACCGTCGTCGCCAACTCGAACGAGGTCGACTCCCCTGTCCCGGTCGGCGGCCGCCGCACGCTGGAAGGGAACAGCGTCGCCGTGCGCGTGCAGCGAACGGGGCGGGCGGCCCGCATCGACGACTACGCGCCACTCGACGGCGCGCTGGCGGCGGATGCGCGCGAGTCCGGCCTTCGCTCGGGTGCCGGCGCTCCGATCCTCGTGGAAGGAAGGCTCTGGGGGCTCATCGTCGCCGGCTCGCGGCAGCCTCTGTTGCCGGCCGGCACCGAGCAGCGCATCGAGCAGTTCACCGAGCTGGTCGCCACGGCGATCTCGAACGTCGAGGCGCGGACTGAGGTGGCGGCGTCGCGCGCGCGGATCGTCGCCGCGACCGACGAGGAGCGGCGGCGCGTCGTGCGCGATCTGCACGACGGAGCGCAGCAGCGCCTGGTCCACACGATCATCAAGCTGAAGCTGGCGCTCCAGCCGGACGAGGAGCATCCGGCCGAGCTCGTCGCCGAGGCGCTGGAGCAGGCCGAGCGTGCG